>JBJOPV010000045.1:0-19490 GCA_046050625.1 Pseudomonadota bacterium | reverse complement strand
CCGATCGGATGGATTTTCTGTCCCATGGTTCTCTTTCCTGCCTCAGTTGCCGACGGTCACGTAGATGTGAGCGGTGGGCTTGCTGATGCGGTTGCCACGGCCCTTGGCACGGGCGGTGAAGCGCTTGAGCGTCGCACCTTGCTCGACATAGATCGAGGTGACGCGCAGCTCGTCGATGTCCGCGCCATCGTTGTGCTCAGCGTTGGCGATCGCGCTTTCCAGCGCCTTCTTGATGATGCCGGCGGCCTTCTTCTGCGTGAACATCAGGATGTTCAGCGCTTGGTCGACCTTCTTGCCACGGATCATGTCGGCCACCAGGCGACCCTTGTCGCAAGAGAGGCGAACGCCGCGGACGACTGCTTTCGTTTCCATCGTCAGGACTCCTTAGCGCTTGGCCTTCTTGTCCGCGGGGTGACCCTTGAACGTGCGGGTCAGTGCGAACTCGCCGAGCTTGTGCCCGACCATCTGGTCGGTCACGTACACGGGCACATGCTGGCGACCGTTGTGAACGGCGATCGTGATGCCGATGAACTCGGGCAGGATCGTCGAACGACGCGACCAGGTCTTGACGGGCTTCTTGTCCTTCGTGGCGACCGCCTTCTCGACCTTGGCGAGCAGGTGATGGTCGACGAACGGACCCTTCTTCAGCGAACGAGACATGTCGTGCTACCCCTTATTTCTTGCGACGCGACACGATCATGTTCTGCGTGCGCTTGTTGTTGCGGGTACGGTAGCCCTTCGTCAGGGTGTTCCACGGCGAGACAGGTGCCTGGCCTTCGCCGGTGCGACCTTCACCACCACCGTGCGGGTGGTCGACCGGGTTCATGGCGGTGCCACGAACGGTCGGACGGATACCCTTCCAGCGGATCGCGCCAGCCTTGCCGTACTGGCGCAGGTTGTGCTCTTCGTTCGACACGGCACCGATGGTGGCGCGGCAGTCGATGTGGATCTTGCGGACTTCACCCGAGCGCAGGCGAACCTGGGCGTAGGTGCCTTCGCGAGCCATCAGCGTGACGCTGGCACCGGCCGAGCGCGCGATCTGCGCACCCTTGCCCGGCAGCATCTCGACGCAGTGGATGGTCGAACCCACGGGGATGTTGCGGATCGGCAGCGTGTTGCCGGCCTTGATCGGCGACTCGGCGCCGCTGATCACGGTCTGACCCACTTCCAGGCCACGCGGCGCGATGATGTAAGAACGCGCGCCGTCGGCGTAGCACACCAGGGCGATGTGCGCCGTGCGGTTCGGGTCGTACTCGATGCGCTCGACCTTCGCGGGGATGCCGTCCTTGTTGCGGACGAAATCGACCACGCGATAGTGGTGCTTGTGACCACCGCCCTTGTGACGGGTGGTGATGTGGCCGTTGTTGTTGCGGCCGGCGTTCTGCTTCTGCGGCTCCAGCAGCGAAGCTTCCGGCTTGCCCTTGTGGAGGTGCTTGTGCACCACCTTCACCACGGCACGACGGCCAGGCGAAGTCGGTTTGACCTTGACGACAGCCATTACGCGGCCTCCCCGGAGAAGTTGAGTTCCTGGCCTTCCTTCAGGGACACATAGGCCTTGCGCACGTTGTTGCGACGACCCGGACGGCCGCCGAAGCGCTTGGTCTTGCCCTTCTGGTTCAGCACCTGCACCGATGCGACCTGCACGCCGAACATCTGCTCGACAGCGGCCTTGATCTCGGGCTTGGTGGCGTCCTGGAGGACCTTGAACATCACCTGGTTGTGCTTCTCGGCGACGCTGGTGGCCTTTTCCGAGATGATCGGCGCGACGAGCACCTGGGCCAGACGGCCTTCTTCGAACTTCAGTGCGCTCATGCGAACATCTCCTGCAGCTTGTCGATCGCGCCCTTGGTGACGACGATCTTCTTGTAGAAGACCAGCGACAGCGGATCAGCGTGACGCGGCTCGACGACCAGCACGTTGGCCAGGTTGCGGGCGGCCAGGAACAGGTTTTCGTCGACCTGGTCAGCGATGACCATGACGTGTTCCAGGTTCATCGCCTTCAGCTTGGCGGCCAGCAGCTTGGTCTTCGGCGCCTCGATCGACAGCGAGTCGATCACGACCAGACGGCCTTCGCGGGCCAGCTGCGAGAAGATGGCGGCCATGCCGGCGCGGTACATCTTCTTGTTGATCTTGTGCGAGAAGTTCTCGTCCGGGCTGTTCGGGAAGATGCGACCGCCCCCGCGCCACAGCGGCGACGAGGTCATGCCGGCGCGAGCGCGGCCGGTGCCCTTCTGGCGGAACGGCTTCTTGGTCGAGTGGTGAACCTGCTCGCGGTCCTTCTGGGCACGGGTGCCCTGGCGGGCATTGGCCTGGTAGGCGACGACGATCTGGTGGATCAGCGACTCGTTGTAGTCGCGTGCGAACACGGCGTCGGCGGCATCCACCTTCGACGCGGCCTGACCCTGCTCGTTCAGGAGTTCCAGCTGTGCCATCAGTTGGCTCCCTTCTTGACCTTGACCTTCACGGCCGGGCGGACGGTGACGAAGCCACCCTTGGCACCCGGAACAGCGCCCTTGACCAGCAGCAGCTGGCGAGCCTCGTCGACGCGAACGACGTCGAGGTTCTGGGTGGTGACGGTCTCGTCGCCCATGTGACCGGTCATCTTCTTGCCCGGGAACACGCGACCCGGATCCTGCGCCATCGAGATGGAGCCCGGGACATTGTGCGAACGGCTGTTGCCGTGCGAGGCGCGCTGCGAACCGAAGTTGTGGCGCTTGATCGTGCCGGCGAAGCCCTTGCCGATCGAGGTGCCCTGCACATCGACCAGCTGGCCAGCGGCGAACAGCGTGGCCGACAGCGAGGTGCCCGGCTTGTATTCGGCAGCGACTTCAGGAGCGACGCGGAACTCTTCCAGCAGCTCGGCGCCTTCGACACCGGCCTTGGCCAGGTGACCGGCTTCCGGCTTGTTGACGCGCGAAGCCTTGCGGGCACCAAACGCCACTTGCAGGGCGGTGTAGCCGTCGGTTTCCACGGTTTTGACCTGGGCAACGCGGTTGTTGGACACGTCCAGCACGGTCACGGGCACGGTATCACCGTCGTCCGTGAAGATGCGCATCATGCCCACCTTGCGGCCCAGCAACCCGAGGCGATTGCTAAGACTCATGGTTCTTCTCCAATAACCCGACAGCGATTGGCCGGGCTGACCTGTCTGGCTGCGCGGCCGGCTCTCGCCCACAAGGAGGGAGCCGGCCACACAACGGCGAAATGGGGCGCAGGAATCCCAACGCCCGAAAAGCTCGCGAGTATCGCACAGACCTCCAAGACCTGCAAGGCGTGTGTATGCTAGACGCATGACGGACCCGCACCATGGACGGACTTCACCTCTGCGCCGAGTGGCATGACTGCGCCGCGCAGGCCCTGCTGCACGATCGCGACGCGCTGCGCGAGGCCGGCGTTCGTGCTGCGCGCGAGGCGGGCCTGACGGTCGTCGGCGAGGTCTTCCACGCCTTTCCCGATCCTGGCGGGGTGACCGGCGTGGTGCTGCTGGCCGAGTCGCACCTGGCGCTGCACACCTGGCCCGAGCTGGCGGCGGTGACGCTCGACGTCTATGTCTGCAACCGCTCGGGGGACCACTCGGCGCAGGCGCAGCAGGTGCTCGCGGCGCTGCGAATCTTGCTGCAGCCCGCCCGCGTCGAGGAGCGCGAGATCATCCGCGGCGCGCTCGGGCCGCTGCCGCCTGGCCTGCTTGCATCCCCAACGTGAACGCCTCCTCGAAGACCGAATAGCCGGCCAGATCGGCATGCGCCAGCGTGACCCGGCCCGCCAGCCCGGCCAGCGCCCGGTGCGCTGGCGCCGAGCGCGTGCCCGGCAGCGGAATGCGCATCGCATGGCCATGGCGTGCCAGCTCGATGCGGCGCAGCCGGGACGGCAGGTCCGGATGCAGCGGCAGCATCTCGGCCAGCACCCGCTGCGCCCAGGGGCGCCAGTCCGCGCCCAGCAGCGCCGGCCGCTCGCTCAGGGGCAGCGGCAGGTAGGCGGTCAGCACCGTCGGGCCGGCGTGCGGCCGCGTCGACTGATGCATCGCATCGACATAGCCCAGCAAGGCGGTGCCGAAGCCCACGCTGTCCCAGGCGGGCGGCGCACCGACGCGCTGCAGCAGCGGCGCATCGAGATGCAGATTCGCCACCAGCCAGGGCGCGTGGCGCGCCTGCGCGGTCGTCTGGCGCAGTGCCTCGGGCGCCTCGGGCCACAGCCGCGCCGCGACATGCAGCGGCAGCGCCAGCACCACCCGCCCGGCCTGCCAGAGCTCGACGCGATCGGCCCGCTCATCCCAGACCCGAACCTGCACACCCCCACGCGCCTCGTCCAGCCGCAGCGCAACCCGCCCAGCGTGCAGCCGCCCGGCCACGAAGGGCGCCGCCAGCCGCCGTGCCAGCCAGGCGTTGCCCTCCGGCCAGGTCAGCACCGGCTCGCGCTCGGCCTCGGCGTCGCCGGGGGCGTGAAAGCCGTGGCGGCTGGCGAAATAGTGCAGTCCGGCCCAGGCCGAGACGGTCGTGGCATCGGCGCCGTAGTCGTCGCGGCACGCGTAGTCGAGGTACCAGCGCAGCCGCGGCTCGTCCAGCCCGCGCGCGTCCAGCCAGGCGGCGAAGGTCTGCGCCTCCAGCGCCGCGTGGGCGGGCGTCCAGGGCGTGCGCAGCGCCGGCATCGAGAAGCCGATCTGCCGCTGCGCCTCGGCGACGAGGCGGGCAAAGGCGCGGTACTGCGCCTGCAAGCGGCTACCCGGCTCGGCCGGCGGCAGCAGGCCCTCATGCCATTCGCCGTCGATGAAGAGCCGCTCCTGAGGTGCGTGGCACAGGTGACGCTCATCCCAGTGCCAGCGGCCGTGGGCGACGCGCGCCAGGCCGAAGTTCTGCAGCAGTTCGCGCACCTCGGCCGCCGCTTCGCCCGGCACCGGCAGGTAATGCGCGCCCAGCGGGCAGTCGAAGCCCGCCAGCCGGTGACCGCGCGAATGGCCGCCGGCCTCGTCCTCCAGCTCGATCAGATGCACGTCGTCGACGCCGGCGCGATCGAGCGCACGCGCGGCCGCCAGCCCGGCGATGCCCGCCCCCACCACCAGCACCGCTGCGCGACGCGTGACCGCCGGCGCCGGCAGCGCGCCCGACTTGGTGCCGCCGGTCTCGCGCAGCCGGTGGCCGCGCGCGGCCGAGTCCGCGCCGATCCAGCCGCCGTCCAGCGCCGGCAGCGCGGCGTCGCAGCCGGCCAGACCCGATCCGGTCATGGCAGCCATGGCCGCCAGCCCGGCCAGCACCTCGCGGCGCCTCAATGCGGCGCCCCCCATTCCTGCTCGAAGAGCCGCACCAGTCGCTGATCGGACAGGCGGTTCGGCGCCTCCTCGGTGCGCGCCATGTCGGGCGGGAAATGGCGCAGCGTGGCCATCACCTCAGGGGTGAGGAAGCGCAGCCCCGCCGGCAGCGCCGTCGGCGCCCGCCACGGCCGCCGGCCGGCGACGATGAAGCCCCACTCGCCGAAGCTCGGCACCAGCGCGTGATAGGGCATCGTCGTCAGGCCGACCGCCTCCAGCGTCGCCGCCACCGTCCAGAAGCTGCGCCGCGCCACCAGCGGCGAGGTGGTCTGCACCGCCAGGAAGCCGCCCGCCGCCAGATGCTGATCGACGATGGCGTAGAAGCTGGTCGAGTAGAGCTTGCCGAGCGCGAAGTTGCTCGGATCGGGAAAGTCGATGATGACCACGTCCCAGACCGCCGCCGCGTCGCGCTGCATCTCCAGCCAGGCGAAGGCGTCGGCGTGCACCACCCGCACCTTGGGCGAGTTCAGCACGCCGGCGTTGAGGGCCGCCAGCCGCGGCTCGGCCGAGAACAGCCGTGTCATCTGCGCATCCAGCTCGACCAGCGTGACCTGCTCGACCGAGGGGTATTTCAGGATCTCGCGCACCGCCAGCCCGTCACCACCGCCCAGCACCAGCACCCGGCGCGGCGCGCCATGCGCGGCCATGGCCGGATGCACCAGCGCCTCGTGGTAGCGGTACTCGTCGCGCTCATGGAACTGCAGGTTGCCGTTGAGGAAAAGCCGCAGGCCGGCGCGCCCGCCGGTCACGACGATGCGCTGGTAGTCGCTCGACGAGGCGTGCAGGATGCGGTCGCCGTAGAAGCGGTCCTCGGCCCAGGCCGTCAGCCGCTCGGCCCCGGCCAGCGCCAGCAGCAGCAGCACGATCACGCCGGCGCAGGCCAGCGCCAGCAGCCGCACGCGGCGCAGCTCGCCCCGGAACAGCCACAGCGCCCACACCGCCACGCCCGCGTTCATCAGCCCGAACACCAGCCCGGTGCGGATCAGCCCCAGGTGCGGCACCAGCAGCAGCGGAAACGCCAGCGCCACCGCCAGCGCGCCCAGGTAGTCGAAGGTCAGCACCTGCGACACCAGATCCTTCAGCGCATAGCGCTGGCTGAACTGGCGCTTGAGGATGCGCATCACCAGCGGAATCTCGAGCCCGACCAGCGCCCCCACCAGCAGCACCAGCGCATACAAGAGCGTGCGAAAGGCGGTGTCGGCGCCGGCCGGCAGCAGGTTGTGCGCGACGAAGAGCCCGGCCGGCAGCAGCCCGCCCACCAGCCCGACCAGCAGCTCGACGCCCAGGAACTGCGCCACCAGCTGGCGCTCGACGAAGCGGCTCAGCCACGAGCCCAGCCCCATCGCGAACAGATAGGCGCCGATGACGGTGGAGAACTGCAGCACCGAGTCGCCAAGCAGGTAGCTCGCCAGCGCCCCAGCCGCGAGTTCGTAGATCAGCCCGCAGGCGGCGATCAGGAAGACCGAGGCCAGCAGCGTGACCTCGGCGGGCGAGATGCGCGCGTCGGCACCCGCCGCGGCGCGGGCGTCGGCCGGCGTGCTCACCCGTGAATGGCCGCCGCCACGATCTGCCCGATCGCGATGAACATCGCGCCGACGACGATCGCCAGCGCCAGGTTCTTGTGCTCGACGATCTCCTCCCAGAGCTTGTAGGGCGTGAGCTTGTCGATGACGATGAAGCTGATCCACAGCACCGCCACGCCGATGAGGGCGTAGAGGATGGAGCCGAGGATCACGGCAGGCTTGAGCATCTCCATGGGGACTCTCCGGTTGAGCTTATTTGTGGCCGCCGCCCCCGCCGCCGCCGCCGCTGCTGCCCCACGATCCGCCGTAGGCGCCGCTGCCGGACGAGGTGCGCTGGCGCGCCAGGCATTGCTGGTATTCGGCGCTGGTCGGGCCGAAGGTGCGGCGGATCTCGTCACAGCGGTCCTCGCTGCAGCGCGCGATCAGCAGCACGACGAACAGGATCAGCAGGATCAGGATGATGACACCGGCGCAGCCCAGGCCGCTGCCCTTGGCGCCTGCCGCCACCGGCGCGGCATCGCGCCTGAGCGCCGCGCCGGCCTGCGCGTCGAGCCCGAAGGCCGCGGCCACCGCGCTGGCCTCCAGCGTCTCGCCGGCCGACCAGGTGACCTCACCGCCGCCCGCGCCCGCGCCAGCGGTCTGCTCGCGGCTCAGGCGCTTGCGCCGGCTCGGGCCCTCGCCTTCGTAGTCGGTGACCTCGACCGGCTCGTCACGGCGGATGCGCCAGTAGAACTCGCCGATCACATGGACCGTCTTGGCGCGGTAGCGCCAGCGCTGGCGCAGGCGCGCGCCGGCCCAGGTGGCGCGGTCGCCCTGCACCACCGGCACGCCGGTGAGCGGCCGCACCCAGCTCCAGCCCTCCTCGGTGTCGACCAGGAAGACGAAGCCCTCGGTCGGGTGGTAGAGCAGGTATTCGCGCCAGAAGGTCTGCTCGTCGTCGCTGCCCGGCGCGGGCAGGTCGCAGCGCTCCAGGTAGCCGACCACCTGCCAGGGCAGCGGCTGCGGCGCGCCCAGCGCCAGCGTGCCGACCGTGCCCAGCGGGATCTGCGGCTCGGTGACCGCGTTCTGCGCGAAATGCGCCAGATCGGCGCCGACGCCCTGCGAGACATCGACCACCGCGCGGCACTGGCCGCAGCTGACCGACTGCGTGCTGTCCAGCCGGATCTCCAGCGAGGCGCCGCAGCTCGGGCATTCGATGCTGCGGCCCGCCAGCGTCTTCTCGCTGCCCGGGTCGCGCAGGCCGGCGAGCTGCAGCTCGGCCAGCCGCACCGCGCGGCCGACCGACCACTGCGGCCGCGCCGGCTCGGCGTAGTCGAGCGTGCCGACCTCGTCCTGGGCGTTGCGCAGGTCGGCGATGACAAAGACGTGATCCGGCCCGACGAGCTGCGGCGGGCGCAGCAGCTCGCCCTCGGCCGCGTGCACCTGCGCCTGCACCACCGAGGCGACCTCCCAGGCCCGCCCGTCGATCAGCGCCTTCTGGCCGGGGAACAGCGTGCCGGCCTGCGGCACGCGGTCGTCGAGCGGCCGATCCAGCGCCAGCACATGCGCGCCGTTGTCCTCCGACAGCCAGGCGCTGCGCAGCCCAGAGGCGGCGTCGCCGGCATCGAACAGCGCATGCCACTCGGTCCAGCGGCCATCGGCATAGGCGTACTGCACGCGCCCGACCAGCGTGAAGGCCGCGCCCTGCCAGCGCCCCGTGACGCCGAGCTGCAGCGGCGAGTGGTCGTCGAACAGCTCGGCGCTCTGGCCGATGCGGCGCAGCGCCTCGCCCTCGCGCACCAGCGTCGATCGGCAGTGGCCGCACACCGCGCTGGCCGAGGCCGCCGAGCGGAACGCGACCGGCGCGCCGCAGTTCGGGCAGGCCGCGCGGTAGGCGCGGTAGGTCTCGGCCACCTCAGACCAGCTTCTTCAGCAGCTCGGTCTTCTTGGCGGTGAACTCCTCGTCGGTGAGGATGCCCCGGGCCTTCAGGTCGGCGAGCTTCTCCAGCGTGGCCATGATCTCGTCGGGCTTGAGCACGACGACCGGCGCGGCCGCGGGCGCCGGGGAAGCCGCGACGGCGGGCGGCTGCAGACCTTGCTGCATCGCCTGCGCCATCGTCTGGCCCAGCGCCATGCCCGCGCCGAGCCCCATCGCGTCACCGGCGATGCCGCTGCCCTGGCCGGCGTTCTCGGCGAACTTCGGGAGCGCCTGCGCGGCCTGGTACTGCATGAACTGACCCATGTTCTGGCCGATCATGCCCATGCCGATCTTCTGGTCGAGAATCTTCTGCAGTTCCTCGGGCAGCGAGACGTTCTGCAGCGTCACCGTCTCCAGGCTCAGGCCCAGGCGGGCGAACTCCGGCGCCGCCGCCGCCTTGAGCTGCGCGGCGAACTCGACCTGGTTGGCGGCCAGATCCAGGAACGGGATGCCCGACTGCGCAACCGCATCCGACAGGTGCTGCAGCAGGAAGCCGCGCAGCTGGCCGTCGATCTCGGCGGCGGTGTAGCGCTCGCGCGTGCCCGACACCTCCTTCATGAAGGCGCGCGGATCGACCAGCCGCCAGGCGAAGTTGCCGAAGGCACGCAGCCGCACCGCGCCGAAGTCCTTGTCGCGGATCGTCACCGGCTGCTGCGTGCCCCAGCGCTGGTCGACCTGCTGGCGGGTGCTGAAGAAGTAGAGGTCGCTCTTGAAGGGCGAGGCGAAGAGCTTGTCCCAGTTCTTGAGGTTGGTCAGCAGCGGCAGCGTCTGCGTCGTCAGCCGGTGCAAGCCGGGGCCGAAGACATCGGCCACCTGGCCCTCGTTGACGAAGACCGCCATCTGCGACTCGCGCACCGTGAGCGCGGCGCCGTTCTGGATCTCGTTGTCGGCCATCGGGAAGCGCCAGGCCAGCGTGCCGTCGCCGGCCTCGGTCCACGCCAGGACATCGATGAACTGCTTGCGGATGAAATCGAACAGCGACATGGCGCACTCCGGACGAACAGGGATCCTGGCCAGGATCATACGCAGCCGACAGGACACGCCTCCTTCGGGGCCAGGCGCCTCGGCCGCTTTCCGATGGCTTTTCAGCGCCCGCCCTTCAGGTTCCCGCCAGACCCGCTGTGGATTTGTTTATAAAGCGGCCCGGCACCGTCGGGGGGGAGCCTGCGCACATGACCAACACATCCGATCCAGACCAGCACCACACGGGCACCGGGCAGACCCTGCCGATCCGCTTCACCGCCTCCGGGCGGGACTATGCGCGGCTGTGGCGACGCAACCTGGGCCTGACGCTGATCACGCTCGGGCTCTATCTGCCCTTCGCACGGGCGCACCGCCTGCGCTTCTTCCGCGAGCACACCCAGGTCGGCGGCGAGGCGCTCGCGTTCGACGGCGACGGCCGCGAGATGCTGCGCCCGCACCTGCTGCTGTGCGCAGTGCTGCTGCTCTACATCCTGATCGCCCACGAAATGCCGCTGGTCGCGGCGCTGCTGCTGCTGGCCGCGCTGCCCTTCTGGCCAGCGCTGAGGCTGCGCTCGCTGCGCTGGCGGCTGGAGCACACCCGCTGGCGGGGCCGGCGGCTGGCCTTCCACGGCGACGCGGCCGGCGCCCGTGCCGTCTTCCTGCCAGCCGCCGCACCGATGGCGGTGCTGCTGATCGGCCAGGCCCTGCTGGCCGGACCGCAGGCCGAATTCGACGACAGTGGCGGCTGGCTGGTGCCGGCGCTGGTCAGCCTGGCCCTGCTGGTGCTGATGCTGATGCTGCCCTGGCTGCATGCCCGACACAGCCGCTATCGCCATGCGCACTTCGGCCTCGGCGAGGGTCCGAGCGGCGAGCACACCCGGCTGGAAGCCCATGTCGAGCCTCGTCACTTCTACCGACTGCACGGCGGCGTGCTGGCCGGACTGGCCGGGGCGCTGCTGATCAACCTGCTGTTCGCGACCTGGATCGACACCCTGCTGGCCGCCGCACCGGTGCTCACCGGCCTGCTGCTGGACATGACGCTGCTGCTGGCACTGCGGGCCTGGCTGGTGGCGGGCACTCAGACGCTGCTGTGGAGCCACACCCGCAGCGCGCACTACCGCTTCTCCTGCCATCTGCCTTGGCCACGGCTGCTGCTGCTGGCACTCAAGAACCTGCTGCTGTGCGTGCTGACGCTCGGGCTGTACTGGCCACATGCAGTGATCGCCACCACCCGGCTGCGCCTCGAGTCGCTCACCCTGAGCCGCACCTCAGGGACGAATTGAAACAATCCATCC
The DNA here is from genome assembly GCA_046050625.1 of Pseudomonadota bacterium. Taxonomy (GTDB): domain Bacteria; phylum Pseudomonadota; class Gammaproteobacteria; order Burkholderiales; family Burkholderiaceae_C; genus Sphaerotilus. Next base: position 8,450 of record JBJOPV010000045.1, on the reverse strand, counting down.
ACCCTCATGGGGACTGCCAGCGCGCCGGCCGACGGCTAGAGTGGCGCGGATGATGGCGGTCTTCCATCGACAGGGAGAGCAGGATGGGCGTGACACATGCGGGCACCGGGGCCTTCCGGGCCGCAGGCCGGCAGCCTCAGGAACCGTCTCAGGACAGCGACCGGCACGACAGCAGCGACTGGAGCCTGCAGGCCGACTACTTCGGCAGCGCCGCCCATGCGCCACAGCCGGTCACCCTGGGCCTGGAAGGCGGCGCACTGCAGATCATGGGTCGAGACTTCGTCGAGCACCCGACCGCCGCGCAGGTGCGCATCGGCCACCGCAGCAGCTCCGGCCGGATGCTGCTGACGCTGCCGGACGGCGCGATGCTCGACTGCCCCACCGATGCGCGGCTCGAGCAGTGGCTCGCCCAGCCCCAGGCCATCGCACGCCCCAAAGGGCGCCGCCGCCGTCAGGCCGCGCTCGCCCTGATCGCGATGCTGATGGCCTGGCTGGCGCTCCCCGCCACCGCCGAGCGCCTGGTCGACCGGGTGCCGGCGCAGATCGACCGTCACATCGGGCGCGAGATGCTCAGCCGGCTCGACCAGGGCTGGCTGCAGCCCAGCCAGCTGCCAACGACGCGGCAGCAGGACCTGCGCATGCGCCTGGAAAAGCAGGCCGCCGGCCACTGCCCAGCAGTGGCGTCCTCGCCATGGGAGGCGCAGTTCCGCGCCCGCGGCCAGCTCGGCGCGCCCAGCGCCTTCGGCCTGCCCGGCGGCACCATCGTCATCACCGATGACCGGCTCGGCCCGACGGGCGAGGCCGCGCCGGCGCTGCTCGACACCCTGTGCCGCGAGCTGCAGCAGGTGCAGCATCGCCAGGGGCTGCGCACGCTGGCCCGCCAGGCCCCGACCTCGCTGCTGCTCGGACTGGTCTTCGAGGACTTCAGCGCCACCGTGGCCGTGGCCTGGCCTGTGCTGTCACGCTGGCTGCCGCTGGAGCGCTCGCGCTGAACGAGGTGACGCGCGGGACGCGGGTCACCGCCGTAAAATCCCGCCTTTGCCTTCGCGCCGGATCGCCTCGCGACCCCCGGCTCCGCGCGTGCCGCGCTTGAACGCGCCCGCACCTGACCAGCCCGCCCGAGTTCCACCATGCCCTTCTCCCAGCTCACCGCCCTCAACGCCCTGTCGCCGCTCGACGGCCGCTACGCGGGCAAGCTCAACGCGCTGCGCCCACTGCTGAGCGAGTACGGCCTGATGCACCGCCGCGTGCAGGTCGAGATCGAGTGGTTCATCGCGCTGTCGGATGCGGGCTTCGCCGAATTCCCGGCGCTGTCGGAGGCCAGCCGCGGCCTGCTGCGCTCGCTGGTCATCCACTTCAAGGAAGAGGACGCGCAGGCGATCAAGGACATCGAGAAGACCACCAACCACGACGTCAAGGCGGTCGAGTACTGGATCAAGCGCCGCATCAAGGGCCACGCCGAACTGGAGCGCATGCAGGAGTTCGTGCACTTCGCCTGCACCAGCGAGGACATCAACAACACCAGCCACGCGCTGATGCTGAAAAGCGCCCGCGACGAGGTGATGCTGCCGATGCTCGACCGCATCATCGCCAAGATGACCGCGATGTCGCACACCTTCGCCGCGGTGCCGATGCTCAGCCGCACCCACGGCCAGACCGCCAGCCCGACCACCGTCGGCAAGGAAGTCGCCAACGTCGTCGCGCGCCTGAAGAACGCCCGCGAGCGCATCGCCGGCGTCAAGCTGCTGGCCAAGATGAACGGCGCGGTCGGCAACTACAACGCCCACCTGTCGGCCTACCCCGAGCACGACTGGGAGGGCTTCAGCCGCACCGTGATCGAGCAGCAGCTCGGCCTGAGCTTCAACCCTTACACCATCCAGATCGAACCGCACGACTACATGGCCGAGCTGTTCGACGCCTTCACCCGCGTCGACACCATCCTGATCGACTGGGCGCGCGACGTCTGGGGCTACATCAGCCTGGGCTACTTCAAGCAGAAGACCAAGGCGGGCGAGGTCGGCTCCTCGACCATGCCGCACAAGGTCAATCCGATCGACTTCGAGAACGCCGAGGGCAACTTCGGCCTCGCCAGCGCCCTGCTGACGCACCTGGCGCAGAAGCTGCCGGTCAGCCGCTGGCAGCGTGACCTGACCGACTCGACGGTGCTGCGCAACATGGGCGTGGCGCTGGGCTATGTGCTGCTGGGCTGCGACAGCCTGATGCGCGGCCTGGACAAGCTCGAACTCAACGCCGCCGCGCTGGCCGCCGACCTCGACAGCGCCTGGGAAGTGCTGGCCGAGCCGATCCAGACCGTCATGCGCCGCCACGGCCTGCCCGAGCCGTACGAGCAGCTCAAGGCCTTCACCCGCGGCCAGCCGATGACGGCCGAGCTGATGCGCGGCTTCGTCGCCGCGCTGGACCTGCCGCAGGCCGAGAAGGATCGGCTGCTGGCGATGACGCCGGGCGGCTACACCGGCCTGGCCACCGCGCTGGCGCAGCGCATCTGATCCCCGCCCGCCAGAGTCCCGCGATGACCTTCACCACCCAGCTCGCCCGCGCCACGCAGCTCAACCAGTCGCTGCTGTGCGTCGGCCTCGACCCGGAGCCCTCGAAGTTCCCCGGCGCCTGGGCCGGCGACGCCTCGAGGATCTTCGACTTCTGCGCCGCCATCGTCGACGCGACGAAGGATCTGGTCTGCGCCTTCAAGCCGCAGATCGCCTACTTCGCCGCGCACCGTGCCGAGGACCAGCTCGAACGCCTGATGGCGCACATGAAGGCGGTCGCGCCGGAGGTGCCGGTCATCCTGGACGCCAAGCGCGGCGACATCGGCTCGACGGCCGAGCAGTACGCCCGCGAGGCCTTCGTGCGCTTCCAGGCCGATGCGGTGACGCTCTCGCCCTTCATGGGCCGCGACACGATCGACCCCTTCCTGGCCTATCCGGACAAAGGCGTGATCCTGCTGTGCCGCACCTCCAACCCCGGCGGCAACGACTGGCAGATGCAGCGCCTGGCCGACGTGCCGGGCCAGCCGCAGCTGTTCGAGCACCTGGCGCACCTGGCGCAGACCGCGTGGAACCGCACCGGCCAGATCGGCCTGGTGGTGGGCGCCACCTTCCCCGCCGAGATCGCGCGGGTGCGCGAGATCGCGCCGACGCTGCCGCTGCTGATCCCGGGCGTGGGCGCGCAGGGCGGCGACGCCGAGGCGACGGTGAAGGCCGGCCTGACCGCGCAGGGCACCATCGTCGTCAACAGCTCGCGCGCGGTGCTCTACGCCAGCCGCGGCGAGGACTTCGCCGAGGCCGCGCGCCGCGTGGCGATGGCCACCCGCGACCAGCTCAACGCCGCGCGGGCCTGAAGCGGAGCACGGCGCCCGGGGTGACGATAATCGGCGGCGATGCCTTTGCTGGAGCCGCTGCCGTGACCCTGACGCGACGTGATCTGCTGGCCGGTGCCGCCGCCGGCGCCGGACTGACCGGCACCCCGGACTGGCTGCACGCCGCTCCGACCCGTCCGGACGGAGCCGGCGGCCCGGCCCCGAAGGTGCTGCGCTACGCCTTCCCGGCCGCCGAGACCGGCTTCGATCCGGTCCAGCTCAGCGATGTCTACTCGCTGACCGTCACCGCGCATGTCTTCGAGTCCCCGCTGGACTACGACCCGCTGGCGCGGCCCTTCCTGATCCGGCCCGGCACCGCGCTGGCCCTGCCCGAGATCGCCGACGACCACCGCAGCTTCACCTTGCGGCTGCGCCCGGGCATCCGGTTCCACGACGATCCGGCCTTCCAGGGCCGCGCCCGCGAGCTGGTCGCCGAGGACTACATCTACACGATCAAGCGCTTCTACGACCCGGCGACCAAGAGCCCCGGCCACAGCGCGCTGGAGGAGCAGGGCATCGTCGGCCTGCGCGAGCTGCGCGAGGCCGCTCTGAAGTCGAAGCAGCCCTTCGACTACGACCGCCCGGTCGAAGGCCTGACCGCGATCGACCGCCACACGCTGCGCATCCGCCTGCGCGAGCCGCGCCCGCGCTTCCTCTACACCCTCACCGGTCTGCCGGCGATGGCGCGAGAGGTGGTCGAGTTCTACGGCGATCGGATCATGGAGCACCCGGTCGGCACCGGCCCCTTCCGGCTGGCGGAGTGGCGGCGCAGCTCGCGCATCGTCATGGAGCGCTTCACCGGCTACCGCGATGTGCGCTACGACGCCCAGCCCAACCCCGACGACGCCGAGGGCCAGGCGCTGCTGGCGCGCTTCCAAGGCCGGCGCCTGCCCATGATCGACCGCGTCGAGATCGCCATCATCGAGGAGGCGCAGCCGCGCTGGCTGGCCTTCCTCAACGGCGAGCAGGACCTGCTCGAGCGGGTGCCGGCCGACTACATCCCGCAGGCGCTGGTCAAGGGCGAGCTGGCGCCCCATCTGGCCAAGAAGGGCATCCGCCACAGCCGGGTCGCCGCCAGCGACGTCACGCTGACCGTCTTCAACATGGACGACCCGGTGATCGGCGGCCTGGCGCCGGAGCAGGTGGCGCTGCGCCGCGCGATCTGCCTCGGGCTGGACATCCCGCGCGAGATCCGCCTGGGCCGGCGCGGCGAGGCCCTGCCCGCGCAGGCCGGCATCACGCCGGGCACCTACGGCTTCGACCCGCTGCTGCGCACCGAGCAGGGCCGCTTCGACCCGGCACGCGCCCGCGCGCTGCTCGACACCTGGGGCTGGCGCGACCGCGACGGCGACGGCTGGCGCGAGCGCCCCGACGGCAGCCGCCTCACGCTGGTGATGCTGTCGCAGGCCGACCAGACCAGCCGCCAGCTCGACGAGATCTACAAGAAGAACATGGACGCGCTGGGCCTGCGGGTCGAGCTGAAGGTGGGCCAGTGGAGCGAGAACCTCAAGTCCACCCGCGCGGGCAAGTTCATGATGTGGCGGGTGGGCTCGTCGGCGGGCTCGCCTGACGGTCAGGGGGCGCTCGAGCGCGGCTACAGCCCCTCCGTGGGCAAGGGCAATCTCGCCCGCTTCGTGCTGCCAGCCTTCGACCGGGTCTATGACCGCCTGACCGCGCTGCCCGACGGCCCCGAGCGGCTCGAGGCCTTCCGCGAGGCCAACCGGCTGATGTTGGCCTACGCGCCCTACCGCTACCACGTCCACCGCATGGTCACCGACCTGATGCACCGGCAGGTCATCGGCTACCGGCGTCCGCCCTTCTGGCTGAACTGGTGGAGCACGGTGGACATTGCCGCCTGACCGCCCACGGACACCCCCACGCAAAACCGGGTCGTTCCAATCGTTTCTGATAAAAAGTTGGCAAATTCAACTCACATCAGGACAGGACCCGACCATGGCACGACCCGAGGCCCGGATCACCGCGTTTCTCCACTGGCTGGCGCTGGAACGACGACGGCATTTCGACGATTACGACGATCTCTGGCAATGGTCCGTCGACGACCCGGAAGGCTTCTGGGGCGCGCTGTGGGACTGGTTCGGCATCGAGTCGCCAGTCGAACCGGTGGTGGCGCTGGCTGATGGCCGGGTGCCAGGGGCCGTCTGGTTTCCCGACACGCAGATCAATTACGCCCGCCAGGTCTTCCGCCATGCCGACGAGGCGCACGGCGCCGACATTCCCGCCATCCTGTTCCGCAACGAGAGGCTGCAGACCGCAGGACGCACGCTGCGGGTGAGCTGGCCGGAGCTGCGCCGCGAGGTCGCCTCGCTGGCGGTGGCGCTGCGCGGCATGGGCGTCGGCCGCAATGACCGGGTCGCCGCCTACCTGCCCAGCACGCCGCAGACGGTGGTGGCCTTCCTGGCCTGCGCCAGCCTCGGCGCGATCTGGTCGATCTGCTCGCCCGACATGGGCGTCGGCGCGGTGCTCGACCGCTTCCGCCAGATCGAGCCCAAGGTGCTGATCGGCTGCGACGGCAGCACCTGGGGCGGGCGCGACCATGACCGCCGTCCGCTGCTGCACACGCTGCTGGGCGGCCTGCCCACGGTCGAGCACATGATCCTGTGGCCCTGCCTGGACCGCGACGCCGAGCCCGACGAGTTCGCCGCCCCGGGCCGGCGCGCCTGGGACCTGCGCCCGCTGCTGGCCGGCAACCCGTGGAACTTCGAGCCGGAATGGCTGCCCTTCGATCATCCGCTGTGGATCGTCTACTCCAGCGGCACCAGCGGCCTGCCCAAGCCCATCGTTCACGGCCACGGCGGCGTGATGCTCGAGCACCTCAAGCTCAACGTGCTGCACAACAACCTCGGGGCCAGCGTCGACACTGGCGACGTCTTCCACTGGGCCACCTCCAGCGGCTGGGTGATGTGGAACCTGCAGGTCGGCGCGCTGCTGGGCGGCACCACCATCGCGCTGCATGACGGCCACCCGGCCGGCCGCAGCGACGCCCCCGACTGGAGCCTGCCGTGGCGCTTCGCCGCCGAGACCGGCGTGACGCATCTCGGCGCCGGCGCCTCGGTGCTGACCGCGATGTCGCGCTCCGGCCTGGAGCCGGCGCGGGTGGCCGACCTGTCGGCGCTGCGCGCGGTCGGCTCGACCGGCTCGCCGCTGCCGGCCGAGGTCCACGTCTGGCTGCAGCAGCAGCTGCCGGCGGTCGACGGCCGACCGATCTGGGTCAGCTCGATCGCTGGCGGCACCGACTTCGCTGGCGCCTTCGTCGCCGGCCTGCCGACGCTGGACAACCCGCCCGGCGAGATCCAGTGCCGCTGCCTGGGCGCCGCGGTCGAGGCCTGGGGCCCGCCGCGCGAGGACGGCCGCGGCGACAGCCTGATCGGCGATGTGGGCGAGCTGGTCTGCACCCGGCCGATGCCCTCGATGCCGCTCTATTTCTGGAAGGACGAGGGCGACCGCCGGCTGATCGAGAGCTACTTCGGCACCTATCCCGGCCGTGACGGCATCGGGGCGGTCTGGCGCCACGGCGACTGGATCCGGCTGGTGCCGCATCCGCAGGAAGGCCGCACCGGCGCCGTCATTCTCGGCCGCAGCGACGCGACGCTGAACCGCCGCGGCGTGCGCCTGGGCAGCACCGAGATCTACCGGGTGGTCGAGGCCCTGCCCGGCGTGGCCGACAGCCTGGTCGTCGACCTGCACCGCGAGGGCGACCCCGACGGCGAGATCGTGCTGCTGGTGGTGCCCATGCCCGGCGTGATGCTCGACGAGGCGCTGAAGGCGCGCATCCGCACGCAGATCGCCGCCCAGGTCTCGCCGCACCATCTGCCCGATCACATCCTGCCCGCACCGGCAGTGCCACGCACCCTCTCCGGCAAGAAGATGGAGCTGCCGGTGCGCCGCATGCTGCAGGGCGAACCCGCCGCAGCGGTGATGAACCGCGATGCGGTCGAACCCCACGGCATCGTCGAATGGCTCGAGGCCCTGGCGGCACAGCACCTCGAATCCGCACGGCCGCACAGCCTGGTCGCCGATCCTGTGTCCATCTGAGGCAATCCCGTTACCAGACGCATCGAAACCACCGGCAAATGAAACAATCGCCCCAGCGGCGAAATCGCGGTGCAAAGGGGCACGGGGCTGGGCATATGTCACGCTTTCATCCGAAAGAGGGTGAAAAAGCGCAGAGATGATGCGGGCGGGCCCCGCGAGTCATCTCCAGATCTGGTTACGCCCGCGCGGACGGCCCATGCGCCAATCACGGCCATGCCCAGCCGTAGCCCCCGTCATGTCCTGCACCGCACCGCCAGCCGCGTGCGCCGCGCGGTGCGCCTGGTGCGCCGGCGGCCGGGCTCGGTGGCCACGATGCTGATGCTGATGGGCGGCTCGCTGCTGAGCGGCGAGACGCTGGCCCAACCCAAGGGCGCGAACGCCCAGGGCAGCAGCGGCGTCACTGGCGAGACCCGTCTGGGCCGCCAGGTGCGGGTCCGCTACACCGAGCCGGTGCAGCCGCGCAGTGGCTGGAACGGCCAGATCGCCAGCTTTGGCGCGCCGCAGGCAGCGTCGGGCCGCACGCCGGCGCGGCTGCGTGGCAGCACCCTCGCCGAATTGCCGATCACTGCGCGCACCCGCGCCTACGGCCGCATTGAAACCGAGATGAAAGCCCGTCGCGACGAGCCGGGCCGGGCGCTGCAGATCGGCGCCGGTGCCGGCCTGAACTGGCAGCTCTCGAACCAGACCCAGCTGCAGGTCGAGGTGGGCACGGCGCCTGGCCAGAACCGTGCCCAGGTGAGCGTCATGCTGCAGTTGCAGCTCTGAGACGCCGATAAGGAACCCGTGCGGCCTGCCCCCGGCGGGCAGGCCGCACCGGGGATGGCGCTGTTGGAATCTGTCGAGATTCCTTCGCCACGGGGCCGAGGTGCAGAGAGCGCCAGAATCGGACCCCCGGTCGATCCGGAGACGGATTCCAACAGCCTCCTCGTCATTGCCGGCCTGCGTGTCATCCCGCTGTCACGCCGACATCACCCCGGGACCGCATACTCTGCGGTCCCTTGTCGTTTTCGGACCGGCCCCGTGA
>JBJOPV010000044.1:0-19524 GCA_046050625.1 Pseudomonadota bacterium | reverse complement strand
GAACGTCGCGGTTGCCGATGCCCTTGTCGACCGCGTAGCTGGTGGCGCGGCTGACCTGCAGCGAGGCGACGAAGGTGCGACCCGCGGTGTTGCGGTCGAGCGCACCGACCCGCTCGCCGAAGGTGGCTGTCATCTGCCGGTGCGCGTCGGCCGCCAGGTTCTGCGTGCCGATCGACCGGACCAGCTCGCGGAAGGCCGGATCGAGGGTCGAGTCGCTCTTGTCGTCGTGGAAGAAGGCCTTCAGCGGGAAGACCCGCGCATCCGGACCGGCGGCCTGCGCCGGCGAGGCCAGCGTCATCAGCCCAGACAGGACGGCGATGCACGCCCAGGTCAACGGGCGCGGCGGCAGCAGGCGTGCGGTACGCATCACTTGCGGCCTTTCGTCGCCGGTGCGGCGGCCGTGGCGGCCGGCGCGCTGCAGCGGTCCAGGCACAGGATGATCTGCTCGCCCTCGACCTTGCCGTCGAGCGTGCGGCTGGCGAAGGCCGGCTGCGCGCTGACCGCGCCGTAGACCTGCTCCATGGCGTCGACCTTGCCCTTGAGCGTGAGGGTCAGCTTGACGCCGGTGTCGCCGTCCTCCTTCTTCTCGACGTCGGTGGCGCCCTGGATGTCGCGCAGCGCCTTGGCGAAGGACAGCCGCATCGGCAGCGGCAGCGCATTGCCACGCAGCTCGACGGTGAACTGGCGGCCGCGTGCGGCGCGATCGGCCCAATAGCCCAGGGCCCGGCCGGCGAAGACCGGCGCCATCAGGTCGGCGACCTTCTTCGAGGCGAGCGCCGCACATTCCTCGATGGTGCTGCCGCTGGCCTGCGTGCTCAGCGACTCGGCGGCGATCAGCTCGTTGCCGGCGGTGGCGAAGGCGCGGATCTGGGCGTTGACGCCGCAGGCAATCTGGCCGGTGGCGGGATTGCGCTCGCCGCCGAGGACGGTGGCGTTGCCCAGCATCAGGAAGTCGGCGTTCGACTTGGTGCGAGCGAACTCGGAGAACTTGGTCATCTCCGCGCCGTTCTCCAGCATCGACAGGCTGATTGCCCGGTCACCGAAGAAGCGGCTGCGGGTGTTGGCCGAATCCTGCAGGCGCATGTCGTAGTCGCGCAGGTTGCCGCTGAAGGCGGCAAGGAAGGCCGACTTGCCGGTCGGCTTCGACGTGTCCTGGTACTCGACCAGCTTGCGGTAGGACATCTTCTCGTGGTTGCGCTCGTCGATGTCCTTGCGGTCGATGCTGGCGCGCGAGGACTGGCTCGAGGCGGCACCGGCGTGGCTCTGCTTCGCGCTGTAGGCGGCGGCGTCGCTGCGCTGGCCGGACACGCTGGTCTGCTGGGCGCCAGCCATCGAGCCCGAGCCGCCATAGCCGTCGCGGCCCTGGGCCGCCACTGCGGTGCTGGAGCTGCCGGCCATGCGGCTGGAGCTGGCGGTGGCGGCATTGACGCTCGACGAACCTGCGACCGCCACACGGCTGCTGTCGGAGGCCGAGCTGGCCTTCAGCGACTTGTCGCGGTAGGACGAGCCGGCGTCATAGCTGAACTCCTCGAGCTCGCGCAGCGGCAGGTTCAGGTCGCGCGAGGAGGTCACGAACTCGTCGACCAGCATCAGGATCGAGAAGCTGCGGTCATTGAGCTTGTCCAGGTCGGTGCCGCGGATCGCGTTCTTGATCTGCCGGCGATCAACCATGGCCTCGACCCGGGTCACGAAATCCTGACCCTCGCGGCGCTCTTCGCGCACCTGCACGTCGCGCAGCTGCTTGGCCACCTCGCCGACGATTGGGGCGAAGCGCGGGTCGCTGGCGTCCAGCGCGGTGGCGTCCTTGATGGCCTTGATGACCGCATCACGCATGGCTTCCTGACGGGCGGCCTGGCGGATCGATGCGGCTTCGCCGGCGACGATCGGCGCGCGGCCTTCGCCGAAGACGGTGCTCTGGGCCAGGGCGCTGCCGGTCGGCGAGAACATGGCGATCAGGGCCAGCGACAGGGTGCCGGCGCGCAGGAGACGGGTTTGCATCGTATGGACTTCAAAAGGTGACAAGAATCGAGACCGGGCCGGTGGCGGACACGCCGGGGGCTCGACGCACACCGCCTGGGCGGTGGCGCCTTGTGTCGACCGGGGAGAAAACAGGCGGCGCAGCAGCCCGCGATCAGCGGTCTGGCGGCAGCTCGACGACCAGATCGCCGGCGCGCACCACCTGCTTGCCGCCGCGCTGCTCGATGGAGACGGCTTCGCCCGCGCGCTGGCTTGTCGTCGTGGCGCCTGAGCTGACCGAGGCGCGCGCACTGCCCGCACGCACCGAGACCGACAGACGGTCCGGGAACTGCGCCGACATCATGTCCTCGTAGGCATTCATGTCGCGCAGAGGCTCCAGACGCGGCTCGGCCTCGATGCGGTTTGCATCCCTCAGGCCTTGACGGATTGCCTGTTCGAGGGCGACCAGTGCTGCGGTGCGCTCGCCGGACTGCGCCAGGGCCTGGGCCAGCAGATAGTGCGCCTCGATATCCTGAGGGGTCTTCTCGACCAGGCGCCGAGCCCGCGAGACCGCATCGGCGAAGTTGCGCTGGTCGAGCGATTGGGTCGCCAGGGCACGCAGCGTCGGCACGTCCTGCAAGGCGTCGGGCAGACATCCGGTCAGGATCAGCGTCAGTGCACAGGTTCCTGCCAGGCGAGTGACGGTAAGGATGTGCTGGTTCATCGTGTGAACAGGGTCAAGGAGAACAGACGACCGTGACGGTCTTGACAGATGCCAGTCAGTGCTTGTGCTGCATAGCCAAGCGAGGTGTCATTGCGCACGGGCACATAGCAGTTCACGGCGGTGTCGCCGATCGTCAGTCGTCCGGTGATGGCGAAGCGGCGCTGGCAGTCCTCGCCGGGGGCGTCATGACAGGCGTCGGGTTGCACGAACAGTCGACCAACCTGCTGGCCCTGGCTGTCTCGACTGTCGAAGGCCGCACCGCTGCGGCTGAAGGCCAGCGAGCCTTGATGGCGTGTCGGTGCCTGGCCTGCGCTTGCGGCCTGTGCGATCAGATCAAAGCGCTCGAACCGCGCCAGATCCGGAGTGGTGTCCAGGCCGGACCGTGCTGGCGCCGCAGCCGGCTGCGCGCAGCCCTGCACCAAGAGGACTGCCGACACGCCCAGCAGGGTGACTGCGCGCATCACGAAAGTGTCAGGTCGCATGGCAAGGAATCGTTCGGAGAATGAGTTTTACAACGGCCAAGATATATTCTCTGGAAGCCAGATCGTTATATTGATAATCGTCTGAAAATGGCTCCGCCGCCGCATGATTCGTGGACGGAGAGAAACTGACGATACGGTCGGGATGACTCACGCGCGCAGCAGCTGCACTGCTGCTGGTCCTGGTTGAAATCAGGCCGTTGTCGTCGTGATGTTTCCTGATGAATTCAGGAGGATTGTGATCGCGCAGGAGGCCGTGCGATGGTGCCGGTCTGTGGCTGCTTATTTCCCGTCGTGCGGGCGGCCTGCATGGCTTTCATGATTTCCCCCCTGATCAACCTTGACATCATGGCAGTGTGCCGTGTGCGCTGGCTTATTTTTGGTTCGGGGTCGATGATAGTTTGAAGGCGAGTGATTCGAGTATTCGGAAACTCCGGCGTATCGGTTTTTATTCCGGAGCGTGAAGTTTGTCACGATAATAGTATTATGCTATCGTCTCGACGTAGTGATTTGGTGACATCGGTCAAAGACGCGTGCGATGCCGTGAAGGCCGGGATGGGCTGGCACAATCGCGCCCTCCGCGGCCCCTGGCGGTCGCGACTTGCTGCCCGAACCCCGCCGGTGCCCATGACCCCTGCCGCTGATCCCGCGCCGCTGCGCGTGCTGTCCGTCATCCCGCCGATGACGCAGCTCAACACCCCGTACCCGTCCACCGCCTACCTGACCGGTTTCCTGCGTTCACGCGGCATCGACGCGGTGCAGGAGGACTTGGCGCTGGCGCTGGTGCTGCGGCTGCTCAGCCGCGAGGGCCTGGGCGAGGTCCGCCGCTGCATCGAGGCCGCGCCGGTGCCGAAGCGCGGGCACCCGCCGCAGGTCGCGCACTTCCTCGAGGCCTTCGAGGTGTACGAGGCGACGATCGATCGCGTCATCGCCTTCCTTCAAGGGCGGGATGCCACGCTGGCGCATCGCATCAACAGCCGCATGTTCCTGCCCGAAGGTGCGCGCTTCGCGCCGATCGACGCTTATGGCGATGACGACGGTGGCGATGCCCTGGCCTGGGCCTTCGGGGCCCTGGGCCTGCAGGACAAGGCGCGCCACCTGGCCACGCTCTACCTGAACGACCTGGCCGACGTGCTCAAGGACGCGATCGATCCGCGCTTCGAGTTCGTGCGCTACGCCGAGTCGCTGGCGACCAGCCAGCCGACCTTCGATCCGCTGGCCCAGGCGCTGGCGGCGCCGCCCAACCTGGTCGACGAGCTGCTGGCCGAGCTGGCGATCGACGCGGTGCGGCGTCACGGGCCGCGGCTGGTGCTGCTGTCGGTGCCGTTTCCTGGCGCGGTGTATGCGGCGCTGCGCATCGCGCAGGCGATCAAGCGCGAAGACCCGACGATCACGCTGGCGCTGGGCGGCGGCTTCGTCAACACCGAGCTGCGCGAGCTGTCCGATCCGCGGCTGTTCGACTTCGTCGATGTCATCACGCTGGATGCCGGCGAGCGCCCGCTGCTGGCGCTGATCGATCACCTGCAGGGCAAGCGCTCACGCGAGCGGCTGGTGCGCGCCTTCGTGCGCGAAGGCGAGGGCGAGGCCGCGCGGGTGCGCTTCATCAGCTTTCCCGAGCCCGACATCGCCTTCGCCGAGGTGGGCACGCCCACCTGGGACGGGCTGCCGCTGCAGAAGTACCTGTCGCTGCTCGACATGCTCAACCCGATGAACCGGCTCTGGAGCGACGGGCGCTGGAACAAGCTCACCGTGGCGCACGGCTGCTACTGGAAGAAGTGCAGCTTCTGCGACGTCTCGCTGGACTACATCTCGCGCTACGAGGGGGCCTCGGCCACCGAGCTGGTCGACCGCATCGAGCGCATCGTCGCCGAGACCGGCCAGACGGGCTTCCATTTCGTCGATGAGGCGGCGCCCCCGAAGGCGCTCAAGGCGCTGGCCACCGAGCTGCTGCGCCGGCGGGTGCAGATCTCCTGGTGGGGCAACATCCGCTTCGAGAAGACCTTCACGCCGGAGCTGGCCGAGCTGCTGAGCGAGAGCGGCTGCATCGCGATGTCGGGCGGGCTGGAGGTGGCCTCCGACCGGCTGCTGGCGCTGATGAAGAAGGGCGTGTCGGTCGAGCAGGTCGCGCGCGTGACCAAGGGTTTCAGCGACGCGGGCATCCTGGTGCACGCCTACCTGATGTACGGCTTTCCGACGCAGACGGTGCAGGACACGGTCGACGCGCTCGAATACGTGCGGCAACTGTTCGAGCAGGGCTGCATCCAGAGCGGCTTTTTCCACCGCTTTGCTTGCACGGTGCATTCGCCGGTCGGCATGAATCCGCAGGACTACGGCGTCACGCTGCTGCCGCTGCCGCCAGGCGGCTTCGCGAAGAACGATGTGGGCTTCGTCGATCCGACCGGCACCGATCACGATGCGCTGGGCCAGGGTCTCAAGAAGGCGCTCTACAACTACATGCATGGCATCGGCCTGGACCAGGACGTGCGCGCCTGGTTCGAGCACCCGAAGCTGCGCGGGCGGGTGCCGAAGCCGACCGTGTCGCGCCAGCGCATCGCCAAGGCGCTGGCGGCGCCGGGCTGAGCGCAGCGGCCCTCTTCCTGTAGGACAACGCCGCGTCCGGCAGGGCGGGCCTGCGGGGGGCCGGGACAATGCGTCATCCTGACCGGATAGATCACCGATGACGACTTCCGCCGACTGGGTGGCCTTTGGGGTGCGCCACGAGATTCTGTTGAGGGTGCTGCCGACGCTGCGCCATGACCTGCTCGGGCCGATCTCGGTGGCACGCATGGAGCTGGCGGTGATGCGCCGGCGCCTCGAGCGCGTCGATCTGGCGCCGCAGGACGGCCTGCGCCGGGTGCAGCAGCTCGACGCTCATCTGGTCGATCTCGCCCGAGGCCTGCGCGAGCTGCGCCGCTGGGATCCGCTGGATACCGAGCGCATGTCGGCTGGCGGGATCGTGCGGCTGGCGCTGGCGCTGATGGAGCAGCCGCTGCGACTGGCTGGTCTGGGCGTGCAGGTCGAAGGCTGCGAGGCCGAGTCGGGCGCCGAGTGGCCGCTGGCGCCGCTGCTGCTGGGCACGCTGGCCTTGCTGTGCCATGCGCAGGACCATCTCATGCCAGGGCAGGGGCTGCGCCTGCATCTGGACGCTCCCCCCGAGGGCGAGGCGTCGGTGCTGACCGTGCACATCGAGGCCTTGCCCGGGATCGTGCCGGAGTCTGCCACTTCACTGACCCCGGCGGGGACAGAGATGCGGCCACCCGCGCGCGTGGGCATCGATGCCGAGGCGGTCCGCCACCTGGCCGCATCGCTGGGCCTGCATGCGGTGCTCGACGCTCTGCCCTGGCAGCTGCGCGTCGGCGGTCTTGTCCCCGCAGTCCGTGGGCTGCCATGATCCGGCGGCACAATCGATCATCTGTCCAGCGACTGTCATGATGAACCTGATGAATCCGACCATTTCCCTGCGTTCCCGCCCGCTGCTGCGGACCTGCGCGCTGGCCGCCACCGCGCTGCTGCTGCTGGCGACTCCGGCCCGCGCCGAGCTGCTCGGCGAGGTCTCGACCGTCTTCAAGCTGATCGGTCCAAATCACAAGATCATCGTCGAGGCCTATGACGACCCCAAGGTCGAGGGCGTGACCTGCTTTGTCTCGCGGGCCAAGGCCGGCGGCATCACGGGTGCGGTCGGGCTGGCCACCGACCGGTCGGACGCCTCGATCGCCTGCCGCCAGGTGGGCGAGATCCGCATCAAGGAGGCGCTGCCCAAGCAGGAGGAGGTTTTCAGCGCTCGGCTGTCCATCCTGTTCAAGAGCCTGCAGATCGTGCGCATCGTCGACCCGAAGCGCCAGTCGCTGGTCTACATGACCTACTCCGACAAGCTGATCGAGGGTTCGCCGAAGAACAGCATCACGGCGGTGCCGGTGGGCAAGGTGATTCCGGTCAAATGACCGACGCCGCGGGAAAACCCGCAGCGAACTTCCGAGTTCCAGGGGGACGGGGGGCCTGAGTGCCCCCAGGCGCGCACTACGATCGGATCGTCATGGGGGATCCGGGACATCGATCCCGGGTTCGAAGAAGAATCCGATTCCTGTCCGCGCGCATCGTGAAACCGACGATCTCTCGCCTGCTGGCGGGCGCACTGGCGCTCGCACTGCTCCTCTTTGCGGCCCTGTGGGCCGGGTCGCGTCACTTCGCCGCGCCGCCGCAGCTGCCGGTACGCGCCGCACCGGCGGTGCTCGAGCACAGCGTGCGCGTGGCGCTGATCGGTGACAGCTGGGTGGCCGGGCGCAAGCTCGACGACCTGGTCGCCGCGGAGCTGGGCCGGCGTGGTTGGTCGGCCGAGATCGTCAGCCGAGGCCATCCCGGCGCGAAGTCGCGCACCATCCTGAACAATCTGCTGGCGTCTGCGGGCGCGGCCCATTCCAGCCATGAGGTGCTGTTCGGCATGCCGGTCCATGCGGCGGTGGTGATCGCTGGCGTCAACGATTCCCAGGGCTACATCGGTGCCGACCACTATGCGCATCATGTGGCGCTGACCGCCGAGGCGCTGCGCCAGCGCGGCATTTTCCCGATGGTGGTGGAGCTGCCCGAATACGGCATCGAGCACGCGACCTCGAGCGATCCGCTCGGCCAGGTGCGGCGCCGGCTGATGCGCCGCATCTATCACGATGACCGTGTCGATGTGATCCCGATGTACCGGGCCGCGCTGGCACAGGCCTTGGCGCCCCGACTGGACCGCGGTCAGGTCGATCTGATCGATTTCGACCCCGTCACGGCAGACTTCCATCGCAGCCGCGATCTCTTCCTGCCCGATGCCATCCACCTGAGCGACAAGGGGCGGGGCGTGCTGGCTCGGCAGATCGGCCGGGCGCTGGATGCGAGATTGCGTCGTCTGGCCGAGCGCCGCCCTGGTCAGATCGGGTCGACGTCGGGCAGCAGCCGCCCGCCCGCATAGGGCACGATGCCGGCCGGCACATGCCCGGAGGCCGGGCGCACATGGCTGTCCTGGTCGTCGAAGAACATCTGCGCGCCGAAGGCGGCCAGCACCGTCTCCTTGGGCGCGCCGCCCAGGAAGAAGGCCTCGTCGACGTTCACGCCCCAGTCGCGCAGCGTGTGGATCACCCGGGCGTGCGCCGGGCTGCTGCGTGCGGTGACGATGGCGATGCGCACCGGGCAGGTGCCGGCGGCGAACTCGCGCTGCAGCGCCGACAGCCGCATCAGCAGCTTGGCGAACGGGCCTTCGGCCATCGCATCATGGCGGTGCAGCCGCTCGTGGGCGATGAAGGCCTCCAGCCCCTGTGTCTTGTAGATGCGCTCGGACTCGGGCGAGAACAGCACCGCGTCGCCGTCGAAGGCGATGCGGATCTGGCCCGCGGGCGCGCGGAAGTCCGCCGGCGGGTCGTAGAGCAAGGCGGCGGCCACGCCGTGGTCAATGGCTTCCTGCACGTCGCCGGGATTGCGTGACAGGAAGAGATCGACGTCGAAGGCCTTCAGGTAGCCCACCAGCGAGCGCGCGCCGCCGGTGAAGGCCGCGCGCTCGATCGCCAGGCCGTGTGCCTCGATCGCGTTGAAGGCGCGCAGGCCGGTGTCGGGCGAGTTGCGCGAGATCACCACCACCTCGATGCGGCGCTCGGGCAGCAGCGCGTTCAGGCCCAGCAGCGCCTGCACCAGCGGGAAGGCCGTGCCGGGGCGCAGCGGCTCGTCCTCATGCGCGCGCTGGTAGCAGGAGAAGGCCTCGACGCCCTGGGCGTCGAAGAGCCGGTTCTCGTGCTCCAGGTCGAAGAGCGCCCGCGAGGAGATGCCGATGACGAGCTTGTCGGTGAGCGAGTAGGGCATGGTGACGGCGATGATGCCATTGCATGTTCTGCACGTTCTTCGTGTAGGGTCGAGCCTGATTCTTGTGCAGTGCAACATCAGGGAGGTGCCATGAGGCTGGAATCGAACATCGCGGCCGGGCTGCTGAGTGTGGTGGGCCTGGTCGGCCTGGGCAGCGGCGGCACTGCCGCCGCGCAGGCGGTCGTGCCGCTGCAGGCGCTGCCGACGCTGCCGACGCTGCGCATCGACCTGAAGGAGACCACCGTCTCGGGCATTTCCTCGGGGGCCTACATGGCGGTGCAGATGGGCGTGGCCCATTCCAGCCAGGTGCGCGGCGTGGCCGCCACCGCCGGCGGGCCCTACCTGTGCGCGACCGATGGCGATGTCGGCTCGGCGGTCGCGGCGGTGAGTCGCTGCATGCAGGGCGATCCGCTGGCCCAGCCGGCGGCCACCGAGCGCCTGGTCGATCCGTCCGACGGGCGCTTCACCTACGGTTTCCAGGGCAAGGCCCGGCGCGATGTCGAGCGCATGGCCCGGGCCGGGCGCATCGACCCGATCGCCAACCTGTCGCGCCAGGCGATCTGGATCTTTCATGGCTACAACGACGGCATCGTCAAGCTGCCGGTGTCGCAGGCGCTGGAGGGCTGGTACACCGGGCGCCATCCCGACGGCCGCGCAGCCTCCGGCATGACCGCGCGTCTGCCGGCCAGCCAGGTCTTCCACAAGGACGATCTGAGCGCCGGGCATGCGCAGATCAGCTCGGCCTGCACCGGCGCGCTGTGCAATCCCTGTGAGCAGCAGGGCGGCTCCTTCATCAACAGCTGCCCGCTGCCCGAGGGGCCGTATGACGCGGCCGGCTCGGCGCTGCAGATGTTCTACGGCCCGCTGGAACGGGCCGAGTCGGCGCGGTTGGCGGGGCGGCTGCTCAGCGTTCGCCAGACGCCCTTCCTGAAGCTGATCGATGGCCGCACCGCGGTGGGCGCAGCCGCCGACATCGCGATGGACGACGAGGCCTTTCTCTACCTGCCCCGTGACTGCGAGGCCGGCGGCACAGCCACCTGCCGGCTGCACATCGCCTTTCACGGCTGCATGCAGAGTGCGGTCGACCTCGCCAAGGTCACCGGCCAGCGCGACTACTTCGCCCGCCATGCCGGTCTGAACGAATGGGCCGACCGCAATCGCATCGTGGTGCTGTATCCGCAGGCCACGCCGAGCCGGCTGCTGCCATACAACCCGATGGGCTGCTGGGACTGGTGGGGCTACAACGACGACGTGCCGGCGCGAGCGCTGTCCGGGACGTGGCCCAGCGGCAGCTTCGCGTCCCGACAGGGCGTGCAGATCGCCGCCGTCTGGCGCATGGCCGAACAGCTGGCCGACGTGCGGCTCCGTGGCAGCCTGGCCCGGGTGGGCGAAGTCGCAGGCGAGCAGCCGCCCGCGCCGGTGCTGCTGGACCGCAGCGCCACGCAGGTGCTGCTGCGCTGGGCTCCGGTGGCGGGGGCGCGCGCCTACAAGGTCAGCCGCAGCAGTGGCAGCCGTGACGCCACCTCAGGCAGCGGCACGACGACGATGCTGCAGAGCACGCAGCCCTTCTTCGTCGACCGCGGGCTGACGCCGCAGAAGATCTACCGCTACACCGTCAGCGCGGTGCTGGCGGGGCGCGACGGTCCGGTCTCGGCCCCGGTGCAGGCGGTGACCGGGCCGCTGCCCCCGGCCTGCGACCCTTATTTCTCGCTGACGCAGAACCGGGTGGTCGACCGCAGCAACCGGCCGACCGAGCGCACCTGCCGCTGAGGGGCGTGTCGCCTCAGCCGCGGCGACGGCCGCCGCCGCCGCCGTGGCCGCCGCGCTTCTGCCACAGCGGCCGCTTGGCCTTGAGCGCATGCTCGATGCCATCGTTCAGGCGCGCGCGCAGGTCCATCACCTCGTCGACCTCGCCGTAGACGCCGGGGAAGCGCAGGTCCAGCCACAGCCACAGCGTGCAGGTGCGCAGCGCCTGCTCCATGCGCTCGAGGCGGCTGTTCTCGTCGGTGTCGTTCAGGAACCAGGCCGGGCCGGCCTGGCCGGTGCGGGCATGGTGCGCAACCCACTCCAGGAACTGCGCCACCTGCCCGGTGGTGCGGGTGTCGACCGGCGCCTGTGCGTAGGTGAAGCGCTGGCGCAGCGGCAGCTTGGCCGCGACACGGTCGATCTCGCCGGCCAGCTCCAGCATCTGCTCCAGCTCGGCCACCGCGAAGTGCGAGTTGTCGAGCTGCAGCTGCTCGACGAACACGCGCAGCACCTCGGCCAGACTGTTCTTGCCCAGGCGCTCGGAAATGGTCTCGATGTGCCACCAGTTCGGCGCCACCGGCGCCTTGAAGTGGCGCGGCGCCTTCGGGGCGCGCGGCATCAGCGTGCGCAGCTGCTTGAGTGCAGTCGGCTCGGCCTCCTTGAGCACGCCGGCGAAGCCTTCCTCGTGCAGGCCGAAGCGGCCGGCGCGGCCGGCGATCTGGTGCACCTCGGACTCGGTCAGCGGCCGGTCGCCCTGGCCGTCGAACTTGGTCAGCGTGCTGAACAGCACCCGGCGCACCGGCAGGTTCAGGCCCATGCCGATGGCGTCGGTGGCGATGAGGATGTGCGACTCGCCCTGCGCGAAGCGCTCGGCCTCGCGCCGGCGCACCTCAGGCGGCAGCGCGCCGTAGATCACCGACACCGGCGTGCCGTCGGCCGAGGCCTGGTCGCGCAGCATCAGCACGTCGCGGCGGCTGAAGGCCACCACCGCATCGCCCTTCTTCAGCGCATGCAGCGACACCGGCGCGGGCAGCAGCTCGACATGCTGCTTGCGCTCGAAGCGGCGCACCGTGACCTGCTCGCCGCACAGGCCCAGCAGGTTGCGCAGCGCCTCCACCGCATAGTCCGAGCAGATGATCAAGAGCTCCTTGGCCGGCACGCCGACGATGGCCTGTGTCCAGGCCCAGCCGCGGCTGGCGTCGAAGATCATCTGCGCCTCGTCGATCACCGCCACCTCGATCGGCGTGTTGGTGTCGACCATCTCGATGGTGCTGGAGATGACACGCGCCTCTGCCGCCGGCACGTTCTCCTCGCCGGTGCGCAGCGAGCAGGGCACGCCGCGCGCGGCCAGCCGGTCGCGGCCCTCCAGCGCGAGCAGGCGCAGCGGTGCCAGATAGGCACCCTTCTCGGCCTGCGCCAGACGCTCGAAGGCCTGATACGTCTTGCCGCTGTTGGGCGGGCCGACGAAGAGCGTGACCTGGCGCTGCAGGCGTCGCGCCTGGCCGAAGCTGTCCGGGTAGCCCTGGAAGGCCAGCTCGTCGTTCAGATCCTCCAGGGTGTCCTGCTCGTGGACACGGTGGATCCAGCGCTCGAAGGTGCGTTGGCAGGCGGCGATCAGCGTCTCGGTGGCCTGGGGCTGGGCGCACTCGGCCTGCAACGCCGGCTCCAGCGAGCCGAGCTGGTCATCGGCGAAGGCGGTGGCGCGCTCGACCAGCGCGTCGAGCTGCGCGGTCAGCTCGGCCGCCTGCGGGTGACCGGGCAGGGCCGAGAGCTGCTGGATCAATGCCGGGCGGTCGCCGGTGCGCAAGAAGTCCCAGACGGCTGCGGTGGGCACGGCCTGGCCGTAGGCGACCGTCAGCCGCATGTCGGCCGAGGGCAGCGTCAGGCCCTGGCGCGCCTCGCGCTCCCAGATGCCGAGCCGGCGGCTCACGCCCAGGCCGTCGAGCACCGCGGCGCGCTCCATCATCAGCGGGCGCAGGGTCTGGCCGCTGCCCACGGCGTCGAGGTGGCGCAGCGCCTCCTCGATCAGCGCCGGGTCGATCCAGCGGCTCGGGCGCTGTCCGGCCACGCCGCGCTGCAGCAGGATCAGGCCGAGGCGGTCCATCGCCGCCTCGGGCTCGGGCGTGCCCTCCTCGAGCATGTCGCTCGGGCGCACCACCTGCGGCAGCACATAGCCGGCCAGACGGATGCGGTCGAGCGCCAGCGGGTCGATGTGGGCGGGAATGCGCGCGGCGTGGCGCGGATGGGGCAGCGGGCGAGGTGTTGTTGTTGTCGTGGCCATGGGGATTCCGGAACGGTCAGGGCCCGAACTCTAACCGCTTGCCCGCGGCTCGATAATCCGATTCATGCCCTCCCGTCCTGTCCCGTCCCCGGTGGCCTGCGCGCAGCCGCTGCTGCACCTCGATGCGCTGTGCTGGTCCGCGCCGTTCCCGGGCGCGCCGGCCCTGTTCGACCGACTGACGCTGCAGGCCGGCGCCGGCGTGCTCGGCGTGACCGGCGACGAGGGCTGCGGCAAGAGCGCGCTGCTGCGCCTGATCGCCGGCGAGCTGCGCCCGGACGCGGGCCGCATCCGGGTCGGTGCCCCGGCCGACCCTGTCGATGCGACGGACCTGCGCGAGCGGCTGTTCTGGTGCGATCCGCAGTCCGAGCGCCATGACGGTCGGGTCGCGCACGACTACCTGGCGATGCAGCGCGAGGGTCGCCCCGGCTGGAGCGAGGCGGTCCTGGCCGCACAGCTCGACGGCTTCGCGCTGCACGAGCACCTGGACAAGCGCCTGGAGATGCTCTCGGCCGGCACCCGGCGCAAGCTGCGGCTGGCCGCCGCGCTGGCCTCTGGCGCGACGCTGGTGCTGCTCGATGATCCCGGCGCGGCGCTGGACGCGCGCTCGCAGCGCCACCTCGCCGAGGCACTGCGCCGTCACCACGAGGCGCCGGCGGGTCGGCTGATCGTCGTGACCGGGCATGACGAACGCCTGATGCCTGCGCTGTCGTTCCGACTGTCGCTGGATTGACACGCTCCCGCGGCGGGGCTGAACCCGTCCTCAATCCCGCCTCCGGCGCGCCGATACAGGATGAGTTTTGCGCATTCCGTTCTCATCTGTCGCGGGGGCGGCAGAGAGCGACGGACGGCATGGGGCCGTCGTGGCCCGGGGAGTCTTGCCAGTGCATGAAGATCGAGACACGAAATCGATGGAGCGGCCGCGTGAGGCGGCTGCCGACATGGCCTTCGACGCTTCGCTGGACGTGCTGCTCTCGGGCGTCGGCGAATGTGTCGTCCGCGTCGATGCGCACTGGGCGGTCAAGCACTGCAACCAGGCCTATCTGCAGGGTCTGGGGCTGCCGGCGACCCGGGTGATCGGACACACCCCCTTCGAGGTCCGGCCGGACTTCGAGGGCTCGCTGTTCCACCGGGTGATCGAGTCCTGCCGCCGCGAGCGCCGGCCGCGCCTGGGCATCGGCTTCTCGAAGGCGGTCGGGCGCTGGCTGATGGTGAGGGCCTTTCCCTTCGGCGACGACATCGTCGCGCTGGCCAATGATGCCGACGAGCACACCGTGGGCCAGTTCGAGCTGGCGCGCGAGGCGCTGCGCGATCCGCTGACGGGCATCGACAACAAGCGTGCGCTGCTGGCCGAGCTCGAGACGCGACTGGCCCGGCGTGGCCAGGGCGGGCTGGTGCTGATCAGCCTGCGCCGTTTCAACGCGATCAACGACACGCTGGGCCACGGCCTGGGCGATCTGGCGCTGATGGAGGTGGTCTCGCGCATGCAGGCCACGCTGCTCGAGGGCGAGGTGCTCTACCGGCTGACCGGCGTCGAGTTCGTGCTGCTCAGTCCGGCGTGCGACGAGGCTTCGCTGCACGAGCGGGTGATGGCGATGGCCTCGCGCATCGCCCAGCCGATCCTGCTGCGCGACCAGATCTTCGTGCTGGGCAGCCTGGCCGGTGGCGTCCTGTTTCCCTCGCACGGCGACGAGGCGCCGCTGCTGCTGCGCCGTGCCGCGCTGGCGCTGCGCCAGGCCAAGCGCGACGGCACGGCGCTGGCGCTGTTCGACGACGAGCTGGAGGCGGCCGGGCGGCTGCGTGCCGAGCTCGAGCAGGACTTCCGTGCCGTGCTGCGCGGCACCGCGCCGGGCAGCGCCGGCTGGTTGAGCCTGGCGCTGCAGCCCAAGGGCCGGCTGCGCGACCGCGCGGTCATCGGTGCGGAGGCGCTGATCCGCTGGCAGCATCCGGTGCGCGGCGCGCTCTCGCCCGCCAGCTTCCTGCCGATCGCGCAGGAATGTCAGCTGATGGTCGAACTCGACCGCTGGGTGATCGACGAGGTGATGCGGCTGCAGCGCCTGCTGATCGACGGCGGCCATCGGCTGCCGATCAGCATCAACCTGTCGGTCGAGTCGCTGGCCGACCTGCTGCTGGTGGAGAACGTGCAGCAGGCGATCGAGCGCCACGGCGTGCCGCCGGAGCTGCTCGAGATCGAGATCCCGGAGAACGCGCTGATGCGCGATGTCGAGGTCAGCACCCGGGTGCTGGCGGCGCTGTCGGCGCTGGGCGTGCGGCTGTCGATCGACGACTTCGGCACCGGCTATTCGTCCTTCGCCTACCTGGCGCGCTTTCCGGTCCACACCCTGAAGATCGACCGCTCCTTCGTGCATGACATGGTCAGCCAGACCAGCAGCCGCACCATCGTGCACAGCCTGGTGCGGCTGTCGCACGCGCTGCAGCTGCAGGTGGTCGCCGAAGGCGCCGAGACAGAGGAGGAAATGGAGATGCTGCGCCGCATGCAGTGCGATGCGGTGCAGGGCTTCGGCTACGGCCGTCCGCAGCCCTTCACCCAGTTCCTCGACTTCGTGCACCAGCGCTGCGGCTGCGGCGGCGCCCGGGTCGTGCCCTCATCGCGGCCGCCGGTGCACTGACCGGCTCAGGCCGCGGGCTGCAGCCGCACCGTCAGCGGTGCCAGGCGGCCGGCCTCGATGTCGATCAGCCGGTCGATGTTCGGATGCTTGCCGGGAAAGGCCCGTGCGTCGGCGGTGTGCTCGGCGTAGAGCACCAGGCCCTCGTGGGCGGCTTCGGGCGTGATGGCACCGTGGCGGGCGGCCAGCGCGTGGTAGACAGCAGCCGAGCCGGCGGTGCCAGGACGATTGGCCAGCGTGGCCACCACCGTGCCCGCCGCATCAAGCAGCTCGACGGCGGCGAGGTGAGAAATCGAGGGCAGCAGCGCGAGCTGCTCGGCGAAGGTCGTTGAGCTCATCGGTGGACGGATTCCGGGTGGCGGCCTGCAGGCCGGGGGTGGCGAGTCTAGCGCCCTCGACTGTGGTTGAATGGAATCGCGAACTTGTCCACCACGAACGGAGACCTGTCCCATGCCCGGCCTGCTGCCCCACGTCGACCCTGACGGCCTGCTCGAATACTCGGTGGTCTACACCGACCGTGCGCTCAACCACATGTCGAAGCGCTTCCAGCATGTGATGCGCGGCATCTCGGCGGTGCTGAAGGAGGCCTACGCGGCCCGCTCGGCCATCGTCGTGCCGGGCAGCGGCTCCTTCGGCATGGAGGCGGTGGCGCGCCAGTTCGCCGGCCAGCAGCCGGTGCTGGTGCTGCGCAACGGCTGGTTCAGCTTCCGCTGGTCGCAGATTCTCGAGATGGGCGGCATCGCCGCGGGCGTGCAGGTGCTCAAGGCCCGCCCGGTCGAGCCGGGCGCGGCGCAGTCGGCCTGGACGCCAGCGCCCCTCGACGAAGTGCTTGTCGCCATTGCGGCGCAGCGCCCCGGCGTGGTCTTCGCGCCGCATGTCGAGACCGCCAGCGGCATGATGCTGCCCGATGCCTACCTGAAAGCGGTGGCTGATGCGGTGCATGCGGTCGGCGGCCTGTTCGTGCTCGACTGCATCGCCTCCGGCGCGATGTGGGTGGACATGGCCGCCACCGGCGTCGATGTGCTGATCAGCGCGCCGCAGAAGGGCTGGAGCGGCTCGCCCTGCTGCGCCTTCGTGATGCTCGGGCAGGGGGCGCGCGCGCGCATCGACCAGACCACCAGCTCCAGCTTCGCCTGCGACCTGAAGAAGTGGCTGCAGATCATGGAGACCTACGAGGCTGGCGGCCACCTCTACCACGCCACCATGCCCACCGACGCGCTGTCGCGCAGCCTGGAGGCGATGGAGGAGACGCGCGCGCAGGGCTTCGGCGCGCTGCGCGAGCGCCAGCTCGAGCTGGGCCGGCGGGTGCGGGCGTTGCTGCAGGCGCGTGGTTTTCCCAGTGTCGCCGCTGAGGGCTTCCAGGCGCCGGGCGTGGTGGTGAGCCACACGCTCGACCCCGAGATCCAGTCGGCGCGCGCCTTCCTCGCGCAGGGGCTGCAGACCGCCACCGGCGTGCCGCTGCAGTGCGACGAGCCGGCGGACTTCCGCACCTTCCGCATCGGCCTGTTCGGGCTGGACAAGCTCGCCGACATCGATGGCACGGTGGCGCGGCTGGAGCAGGCGCTCGATCGGATCGGCCGCTGATCGGCCGCGGTTGCGCGTCTCAGCGCGGGCGGTCGAGCCGCGCGTGCAGCGCCATGCCGCCCAGCATCGCGGCGACGAAGATCGCCGCCTCGCCCCAGCCGCTGCCCAGCGCCACCAGCGCTGGCCCCGGGCACAGCCCGGCCAGGCCCCAGCCGGCGCCGAAGAGCACGCCGCCGCCGATCAGCCGGGCGTCGATCGCGGTCGACCCGGGCCAGTCGATCGGCGCGCCGCTCCAGCTGCGGCTGCGTCGGCGCGCGATCAGGGTGGCGGGCACGCCGACCGCGATCGCCGCGCCCATCACCAGCGCCAGGCTCGGATCCCAGGCGCCGGCCAGGTCCAGGAAGGCGCGCACCTTCATCGGGTCGGTCATGCCGGCGGCGATCAGCCCCAGGCCGAACACCAGCCCGGCCAGCAGGCTCGACAGCGGGGCGACCCAGCGGGTAGGGTTCTTGGTCATGGCGGTTGTCCTCAGGCGAGCAGATGGCGCATCACGAACACGACCGCGAAGCCGCTGCCCATGAAGCACAGCACGTTGACCAGCGAGCGCAGAGACAGCCGGCTCAGACCGCACACGCCATGACCGCTGGTGCAGCCATTGCCCAGCCGTGAGCCGAAGCCCACCAGCAGCCCGGCTGCGATCAGCACCGGCGTGCCGACATCGAGCCGCATGGGGGGCAGCGGGGCGGCCAGCCGCCACAGCCAGGGCGCGATCAGCATGCCGGTCACGAACAGCAGCCGGATCCGATGGTGCGCCAGCCAGCCGCCGCTCTGACCCTGCACCAGGTCGCGCAGCGGCTGGCCCACCAGGCCGGCAATGCCGGCGATGCGGCCGCTGCCCAGCAGCAGGATCGCTGCGGCCAGACCGATCAGCACGCCGCCGGCCAAGGCGCTCCAGGGGGTGAATGCCGCCCAGTCGGGCATCAGTCCGAGGCTCAATCGAAACTCCTTGTGAACAGGACCAGGGTGTTGAAATATACCCTATGGGGCATTTTGAGTGTCAAAAAGATGTCTCGAGGGGGCCCGGTACTTTTGTGACCCGATGACGGAAGGCGGTACGCTTCTTGTTGCGTATTCCGTGCGGTTTTGCACGACGATATCCCGCCATTTCGGGGGCTGGCCCCTCAAGCTTTCCTGCATCATCGCCCCGATCCATCCCCCGAGCGTTCCATGGCCGCCTCCATCTCCGTTCTTCATGTGGGTTCCGCTGCACCGGCGCTGGCGTCCGACACCGACTTCGGGCGCTGCATCTGGCGCCACTGCGGCACGCTCGAGCAGGCCCAGGCTGCCATCAACGAGGCCACGCCGGAGGCCATCCTGTTCAGCTGCGACAGCGATGCCCAGGCCGAGGCGTTGCCGCACTGGTCCTGCTGGACGCAGGCGGCGCTGGGCTCGGCGGTGGTGGTCGGCACGCCCACGCCGAACCGTGACCTGATGGTGCGGCTGCTGCGGGCGGGTGCGCAGGATGTGCTGCCGCTGTCGCCCCACGCGCTGCACCCGGGCGGCGTCGATGAGGGCGATCAGATCGTCCGCAGCCTGTGCATGGCCATCGAGCGCAAGCGCCAGGAGCAGGAGCTGCGTCGGGCCTGGTCGATCGATCTGGCCACCGGGCTGCCCAACCGGGTGCAGCTGATGGAGCTGCTGCACCAGCTGTGCGCGCTGCGCGAGCGCGAGCCTGCACCGATGGCGCTGCTGGTCCTGCGCATCGAAGGCCTGGCGACGACCGAGGCTCGGCTGGGCGTGGCGGCATCCCAGGCGCTGCGGCGCAAGCTGGCGGTGCGGCTGCGCAGCGTGCTGCGTGCCAGCGACGTGGTCTCGGCGCTGGCGCCGGATGCCTTCGGCGTGGTGCTGACCCGGCTGGACACGCCAGCCGATGGCGAGCGGGTCGCCGCCAAGCTGGCGCAGGGGCTGCGCGAGCCTTTCATGGTCAGCGGCCAGACCACCGTGGTCACCGTCTCCACCGGGGTGGCACTCTATCCGGAGCACGGCCGTCAGCCCGACGAGCTGCTCAAGCTGGCCCTCGGTGCGGCTGCGGCGCGGCGTGGCCTGGGGCGCCAGGGCTTTGCCGACCGCCGCGAGCGCGGCCCGGTGGCTGCCGCCAACGACGACTGATTCGCGGCTGTCGCCGCAGGGCTCAGCGCAGCACGTCGCTGATGCAGAGGTACTTGACCTCGACATAGTCGTCGATGCCGTGGTGCGAGCCCTCGCGGCCCAGGCCCGACTGCTTGACGCCGCCGAAGGGCACCTCGGCCACCGAGATCAGGCCGGTGTTGATGCCGACCATGCCGTACTCCAGCGCCTCGC
>JBJOPV010000043.1:0-19872 GCA_046050625.1 Pseudomonadota bacterium | reverse complement strand
GTGGCCCAGGGACTGTTCGTCCGGGCCAGGGATTGGTTCCTGAAAAGTTTCTGATGTAATTCAGACGCAGACACAAGGAGAGCGGCATGGGTATCGAGATGATCGAAGAGTTCAATCAGGGCACGCAGATCAAGGTGATCGGCGTGGGTGGCGGCGGCGGCAATGCGGTCGACCACATGATCAACCGCGGCGTGCAGGGCGTGGAGTTCATCTGCGCCAACACCGACGCACAGGCGCTGAACCGTTCCAAGGCGCACACGCTGCTGCAGCTCGGCCACACCGGCCTGGGCGCGGGCTCGCGCCCGGAGGCCGGCAAGGCCTCGGCCGAGGAAGCGGTCGACCGCATCAAGGCGGCGCTGGAAGGCGCCCACATGGTCTTCATCACCGCCGGCATGGGCGGTGGCACCGGTACGGGTGCGGCCCCGGTCATCGCCCGCCTGGCCAAGGACATGGGCATCCTGACCGTCGGCGTGGTCACCAAGCCCTTCGAGTTCGAGGGCCCGCGCCGCATGAAGCAGGCCGACACCGGGCTCAACGAGCTCGAGGCCAATGTCGATTCGCTGATCGTCGTGCTCAACGAGAAGCTGCTCGAGGTCCTCGGTGACGACATCACCCAGGAAGAGGCCTTTGCCGAGGCCAACGACGTGCTGCGCAATGCCGTCGGCGGCATCAGCGACATCATCCACATTCCCGGCCTGGTCAACGTCGACTTCGAGGACGTCAAGACCGTCATGAGCGAGCCGGGCAAGGCGATGATGGGCACCGCCACCTCCAGCGGCCCGGACCGCGCCAAGAAGGCCGCCGAGGCGGCCGTGGCTTGCCCGCTGCTCGAGGGTGTCGACCTGTCCGGCGCGCGCGGTGTGCTGGTGCTGATCGCCGCGAGCAAGCAGAACTTCAAGCTGTCCGAAAGCCGCAACGCGATGCAGACGATCCGTCGCTACGCCGCGGAAGAGGCGCATGTCATCTACGGTACCGCCTACGACGAGAGCCTGGGCGACGCGCTGCGGGTGACCGTCATCGCGACCGGCCTGTCCTCGGGCGCCAAGGTCCAGCCGGTGGCGCCGCAGCAGCGTGTGGTCCAGGTGGTGCCGCCCGCAGTAGGGCAACGCACCGGCACCGACAACATCCCGGTCCTGACGCATCCGCTGGTCGACCAGCAGCGCGGTGGCGGCGCCTCGGGCGGCTCGTCCTCGCCGAGCGTGTGGCGTCCGAACCGCACCCAGGCGGCGGCCCGCGTCGATGCCATGGCCTCGAAGGGCATGGACGAGATCGAGATCCCGGCCTTCCTGCGCAAGCAGGCGGACTGACACGCCCGCACGTTCCCGTTCCCTTTCCTTGCTGCTTCCTGTTTGCCCGGTGTCCTCGCGGACACCGGGCCTTGTCGTTTGCGCAACGCCCGCGCGACATCGTGCTGCCTAGAATGTGGTCATGCTGCCCCAACGCACCCTCAAGTCGCTGACCCGCGCCGTCGGTGTCGGCCTGCACAGTGGCCAGAAGGTCGAGCTCGTGCTGCGCCCGGCCGCGCCGGACACCGGTCTGGTCTTCCACCGCATCGACCTGCCCACGCCGGTCGACATTCCGGTCACGCCGCAGTCGGTCTGCGACACCCGCATGGCGACGACGATCTCGCCCGGTGGCGACCCCGGTGCGCCGAAGGTGCAGACCATCGAGCATCTGCTGTCGGCGGTCGCCGGTCTGGGCATCGACAACCTGCACATCGACATCACCGCTGACGAGGTGCCGATTCTCGACGGCTCCTCGGCCAGCTTCGTCTTTCTGCTGCAGAGCGCGGGCATCGCGCTGCAGGACGCGCCCAAGCGCTTCATCCGGGTGCGCAAGCCGGTGGAGATCCGCGAAGGCGAGGGCCGCGCGCTGAAATGGGCGCGGCTGGCGCCCTACCACGGCTATCGGCTCGGCTTCGAGATCGAGTTCGGCCATCCAGCGGTCGACGCCACCGGGCAGCGCGTCGTCTTCGACTTCGCTTCAGGGCGCTACAAGCAGGACATCGCGCGCGCGCGCACCTTCGGCTTCACCAAGGATGTGGAGATGATGCGCTCGCGCGGCCTCAGTCTGGGCGGCAGCATGGACAACGCGATCGTCGTCGACGATTACCGCGTGCTCAATGCCGAGGGGCTTCGCTATGACGACGAGTTCGTCAAGCACAAGATCCTCGATGCCATTGGCGATCTGCATGTCTGCGGCCGCCCGCTGCTGGCCGACTACACCGCCTACAAGAGTGGCCATGCGCTCAACAACCGCCTGCTGCGCGCGCTCCTGGCCGACGAGTCCGCCTGGGAGATCGTGACTTTCCAGGACGAGCGCCTGGCGCCGCGCGGGCTGGCCGACCTGGCGCCGGCCTGGTGAGGCGATGCTGATCTTCCGCGCCCTGGTCTTCCTGCTGATGGTGGCCGGACTGCTGAGCTTCGCGGTCTACCTGGCCACTGGCGAGGCACGCTGGCGTCGGCTGGGCCTGCTGATCGTGCGCTGGACCGTCATCGCCGCGCTGGGATTCTTCGCGGTGCTGCTGCTGGAGCGGCTCGCGCTGGTGCTGTAGGTCGACGGCCCGCGCACTTGGCCGGTCATCCTCACAGCTGCGTGCGCAGCGCCCACAGCTCCGGGAACAGCTCCGTGTCCAGCATCCGGCGCAGATAGCTGACGCCGCCGGTGCCGCCAGTGCCGCGCTTGAAGCCGATGACCCGCTCGACCGTGGTCAGGTGGCGGAAGCGCCAGAGCCGGAAGGCGTCCTCCAGATCGGTCAGCTCCTCGCCGAGCTGATAGAGATCCCAGTGGCGCTGGGGATCGCGGTAGACGGTGAGCCACGCCTGCTCGACCGCCGCGTCGGCCACGTAGGGCTGGGTCCAGTCGCGCTCCAGATGGCTGGTGGGCACGGCGATGCCGCGGCGCGCCAGCAGGCGCAGCGCCTCGTCGTACAGGCCCGGCGCCCGCCAGGCCGCCTCCACCGTGGCCAGCAGGTCTGGCCGGTGCGCGTGCGGCTGCAGCATCGCCGCATTCTTGTTGCCCAGGCTGAACTCGATGCAGCGGTACTGCCAGCTCTGGAAGCCGCTCGAGTGGCCCAGGTAGGGCCGGATCGCCGAGTACTCGGGCGGCGTCATCGTGGCCAGCACGTCCCAGGCGTGGACCAGCTGCTCCATGATCTTCGAGACGCGCGCCAGCATCTTGAACGCCGGCTGCAGCTGGTCCTGCGCGACCGCGCCCACCGCGGCGGTCAGCTCGTGCAGCATCAGCTTCATCCACAGCTCGGACGTCTGGTGCTGGACGATGAAGAGCAGCTCGTTGTGGTCGGGCGAGAGCGGCTTCTGCGCGGTGAGGATCTGGTCGAGCTGCAGATAGTCGCCGTAGCTCATGTCGCCCGAGAAATCGAGCTGCGCGCCCTCGTCGCGCACGATGTGCTCGCCGCGCGGGGCGGCGTGGGGGCAGGTCATGGTCAGGTCTCCGTTCAGGGCAGGACGTCAGGTCACCGCGGACTTGCGGGTGAAGCGCTCTTCGCGCCATTCGCCGCGGGCCAGCACCTCGGCCAGCGCCTGGACCGCGTCGAAGACGTCGACGAAGCGGGTGTAGAGCGGCGTGAAGCCGAAGCGCAGCAGGTGCGGCTCGGTGGCGCTGCCGTCGCCGGCGCGGTAGTCGCCGATCACGCCGCGGGCGATCAGGGCCTGCATCACCGCGTAGCCGTCGATCGAGCCGTCGGCCGGCACGCCCAGCGACACCTGGCTGCCGCGCTGCGCGGCGTCCAGCGGGGTGTGGATGGTCAGGCCGCTGCCGGCCAGATGCTCGCGCACCAGCGCGATGAACAGCTCGGACAGCGCCACCGACTTGGCCCGCAGCGCCGCCATGCCGCCCAGCGGCTCGGCGGCCAGCATGGCGTCCACGCCGCACTCCAGCGCGCTGGCGCCGATCACCGGCGGCGTGCCGCACAGGTAGCGCTGCATGCCGGACGCCGGTCGGTAGCCGGGCTCGAAGACGAAGGGCGCGGCGTGGCCCATCCAGCCCGACAGCGGCTGCCAGAAGCGCTCGGCGTGACGCGGGTGGGCCCAGCAGAAGGCCGGGGCGCCAGGGCCGCCGTTGAGGTACTTGTAGCCGCAGCCCACCGCGAAGTCGGCGTCGGCGCCATTCAGGTCCACCGGCACCGCGCCGGCCGAGTGCGCCAGGTCCCACAGCATCAGGGCGCCAGCGGCGTGGGCCTGGGCGGTGACGGCGGCCATGTCGGCCATGCGGCCGCTGCGGTAGTTGACCTGGGTGAGCATCAGCACGGCCACGTCGGCGCCCTGGGCCAGGCGGGCCGGGATCGCGTCGATGTCGTGCAGCTCCAGCACCATGCCGTGCTGGGCCGCCACCGACTCGGCGATGTAGAGGTCGGTGGGGAAGTTGCTGCGCTCGGAGACGATCACCCGGCGCGCCGGGTCGTCGGCCTGGGCGATGTGGGCGGCCGCACTCAGCACCTTGAACAGGTTGACCGAGGTCGAGTCGGCCACCACCAGCTCGCCCGGGGCGGCGCCCACCAGGCGGCCGATCTTGTCGCCCACGCGGCGCGGCAGGTCGATCCAGCCAGCGCTGTTCCAGCTGCGGATCAGGCCCTGGCCCCATTCCTGGGTCACCACGTCCTGCACGCGGGCGGCGGTGGCGCGCGGCAGCACGCCCAGCGAGTTGCCATCGAGGTAGTTCACGCCGGCGGGCAGGTCGAACTGCTCGCGCAGCAGGGCCAGCGGGTCGGCGGCGTCACGGGCGGCGCAGGCGGCGCGGTCCAGGGCTTGGGGATCGGTCATGGATGTCGGCTCCACGGGGTTCGGTTCAGAGGGTTCGCAGCACGGCGCGCACCGGCGAGGCGCAGGCGCCGGCCAGCTTCAGCGGCAGCGCGATCAGTTCGTAGTCGCCGGCCGGCACCGCGTCGAGCACCAGGTTCTCCAGCACACGCAGGTCGCGCTGGCGCAGGATCTGATGGGCGTCGAGCGTCTTGCTGTCGCCGGGGTCCACGCTGGGCGTGTCGATGCCGACCAGGCGCACGCCCTGGTCGGCCAGCCAGGCCAGGGTCTCGGGGGCGTAGGCGCTGAAGGCGGGGTTCCAGGCCGTGTCGGCGCGCTCGCAGGTGCGCACCAGCACGCGGGGCGGCAGGTCCGCGGCGGCGTGGCGCAGGTGCTCGATGGTGATCAGCGGGCCGCAGCCGATGGCGTGGATCACCCGGCACGGGCCCAGGTAGGCGTGCAGGTCCACCGCGTCGATGGCGGGCGCGTCGTCGGCGTAGTGCAGCGGCGCGTCGGCGTGGGCGCCGACGTGCGGCGACATCGTCACCGCGCTCAGGTTGACCGGGCAGCCGGGCCCTAGGCGGGCGGTCCAGCGCAGCGCGTAGGGCGCGTCACCGGGGAAGATCGGCGCCGCCGCGCTGACCAGCGGCGATATGTCGTGCAGGGTGGGCGGGTTCATGGCGGCGGGACGTTAAGGGCGTTCCGCAGGCCATGGTGTCGGTTGTTTGCAACGGGGAGGGGAAATACGTACGTTCACTTCTGCTTCGTTCCGCCCTGTAGTTTGGGGCATCAGCGAATCAGAAGTGAACAGCCCTGGGGGCCGCCCACCCTTGGCCGAGCGCGCGCTGGCTGCGGCACCAGGGGCTTCAACTGCTTCCACAGCGCGGCGCTGACTTCTTTGTTTCCCATCGGCCATCAACGATTTCCAGGCACTTGGCGCTGACAGCGTTTTGTTAGCCGCTCTTAAATCACTCTGCCTCCGCGAAACCCGGGGCGGTTCAGTATCCGAGCAAATCCGCAAGCGAGACAGGGTTTAATCGATCACACCAGTGCAAAGTGCTGCGCAACCTGCCAGCCCAGCGAGGCCAGGGCCAGACAAGCTACTGCAGCAAAAGCCAGTCGATTTTTGCTTGCACTCTTCTGCTGTTCAGCATGCATGTCGGTCAGTTGAGCCTCAGTGCGGTTCAGTACTTCGGCCTTGTCGCTCAGGTTCGCCTCAAGGCGCTGAACGCTGGACACCAGCGAATCGCGCTGTGCCTGCAGAGCCGTGGCCTGCTCCTGCTGCACTGCCTCATGTTTTTTCTCGAAGCCATTCACCGTCTCGCGCAATGCCAGCACCTGCTGCTCCACGGCTGCAACCACATCCTGCTGGAGCTTCTCCAGTTGGGTGCGGATAGCTTCGTGCAGTTGTTGGGCAGCGGCAGCCTGAGCTGCCGTTTTCTCCTGAACGGTGTGGATATGCGCCTGCAGTTGCTGGCCGATGTTGATCTTGAACTCTGCAGTTTCGCTAGAAACGCGCGCCAACTCAGCCTGGGCGTGCTGCGATTGAGTCGAGAAAGCGCTTGTGAGCTGCTGCTCTAAAGCAGCATGGCGTTGCACCTGTTCGGCAAAGCCATTGCTCAGGCGCCCCAGGCATTGCTCGACAGAATCATGCAGCTTTTGCTCCACCCTCGACATCAAGGACTGGTTGGCCGCGCTGATACGGATTTCCGCCTCCTTGACCAATTTGACACAGCCGACCAACTGCTGCGCTTGTTCCTGGGTAATGCCCTTCGCCTCCATTAACCCCTGATTGGCCTTGTTGATATCCTGCTGCTGCCTCGCCAGCAGATTCTGTTGCTCGAGAATCTTGCTGTTTTGATCCGCCAGTGTGTCTGCCTGCTGTTTTAGGATGTTCTGTTGCTCAAGCAGGATGCGCTGCTGGTCGTTCAGTACTTTGGAGATCGCAGTGTTGACAATCAACAGTTGCGAGGATTTCTGGGTAAGGCGCCCGATGGATTTGTTTAGATCGATCTGGGCGTCCTGAACCTTGTCGTCCCGGTCTTTCAACCAGTTACCAATGAAGTTCCCGTCCTTCTTTTCCTGACGCAAACGCTCTAGGCGCCGGGCGTCAGATTGAATCGCATCCTGCTCGGCGAGCATGCCTTGAAGTAACTCCTTGATATTGCTGTCGCGAATGATGCGTTCAGGCACATCCAAGGAGGAAAAGGCTTGGATGATCTGAAGCTCTTGCGTTTTCAACGTGGTCAAATCCGTGTCCTTTCAAAGGGTTTTTAGGAAATCCTCGATTTCCGACTGACTTTCATTGATGAAATCGATCATCTCGAAGCTCTTGGCTACCTGTATACCAGTTTCTACAACGGTCTGCTCCAAGCTAGCCAGAGTGGCAGTCGCGGCGGCCCCTGCGGCGCCCAGTTTCACGCCGATGTGCTGGTAGAGGTTGATGGACTTAGAGTAGTTTTCAATAGTGCGCAGCGATGTATTGGAAAGATTGATCAGTTCGTTTGTGAACTCATCGCGATGTCTCGCGTCAGACAGCATCTCGTCCATGAATTTTTCACTCAGGGAATGTCGGTAGCGGTCGAACAGACAATCGATCTGATAGGCGAGAAAGGCGGCAAGCAGACCGGTCATGGTGCCGATAAGTACCGGAGTGATCAGGTCCGCAAAGGGCTTGACAAAAGGCACGGTCGCCATGAAGGTGCCCACCGTCTCGTTGAGCAGCAGGCCAACTGAGGTGACCACTACGGTAGTCAGGATCTTCAGCCCTTCCTGCAAGGCTTGATCAGCGGTCATATGCTTGGGCGGGAACAAGATCATCTTGAAAGCGCGAAAAAGTCCCAGAAGGCCCTCGCGAATCACGGTGACAAAGCGTTTGGCGGTTGAGAGAAAGTTATTGATCAGGAAGGTCAGCAAGTTGCCCATGAAGCCGCTGACGCCGCCCAGGAACATCTGCTCCACCGCAGCGGGGATTTTCTTGACAACTGACTCAATGACGCGTGCCAAGCGTTGGCGGACATCCTCCAACAGCTTTTTGTCTGCCTCGACGCCCTGCTTGATCAGTACCTTGAACTCATTGAACAGGCCGTTGACCAACTCGGTCAGCAGCATGCCCAGTGCCTGACGCATCCCCATCATCGCGGCCTGTTTGCCCCCAGTCTGCAGCAATTCCATACCCTGCTTCTTCATCAACGCCGTGTTGACTGTGGAGGCGATGTGCTTCTCAGACCGTGCATTGGCCTGCGTCACCAATTCCGGATCGAGCCCGTACTCTTCCCCTTTCCGCTCTACCAACTCGTCCAGGCTGCCGTCGCGCTTTGAGCGGTTGATCGACTTATGAGTGGGAACCAAGTTTTCGTCCGAGTTGGCCATTTCCTTGATACGGTCGAGACTCTCGCCTGTCTCCAGGCCCAGATGGGCTTTCTTGTTTTTCGATATGCTCTTGAGGGAGGTTACATGGTCGAGATCCATGTCCTCGGGCGCGACATCCTTGCCGGTATAGCCATCCTTTCCCTTGGCACGGTGCTCCTGGCTTTTCTTGGCGAACGCGGGGTCGCTGTATTCCTCCCGGTCGTAATCCTTCTTTGACTGCTCGTGGCTGACCACGTCCTTGTCGGCAATGTAGTCGGCGTCCTCTCGAGAGAAGTTATGCAGCGTGGAGACGTTGCCGCCATTTCGATCCTCAAACATCGCCGCTGAGAGCCCGAAGGGGCCGATGATTTGGGAGATGACCTGCTGCTGGCAGTCATCAAAGAGTTTTTGCAGGCGCTGTTGTTTCATTTCGGTTATGCGCTGATTCATCTCTCCCTCCTTAAGGACCTTGGCCACGGCCTCGCAAAATCACACAGTCTTGTCAACAAACTCTGAAAACCATCGGGCAAAGCTGTCGCTTTTTTTCTTACGGGCGCCATCATCATGCCAGAAGGTGATGATCTGACCAGCCCGACCACCACTGGCAGGATCAAGATCCAAGCACA
Organism: Pseudomonadota bacterium; assembly: GCA_046050625.1. Taxonomy (GTDB): domain Bacteria; phylum Pseudomonadota; class Gammaproteobacteria; order Burkholderiales; family Burkholderiaceae_C; genus Sphaerotilus. The sequence continues at coordinate 11,138 of JBJOPV010000043.1, read as the reverse complement.
AGTGGTCGCCTGCACCGTTGTAGGTAAACGGAATCCACTTTGAGTTCCACCAGACAGATTGGATGCCAGCCTCAGGCTCGGCTTTGGCGCCATCGAAGTCGCCGCCATCGAGCAGACCTTTCCAGATCGTCCACTCATCCAGAATGCGTTGCAACGACAGGAACTCCGAATCCTGAAATAACCAACTCGCGGCGCCCCTCTGCCCGTCATGCACCTTCAAGCACTCGACAAAATCAGTCGGCAGCTTCACGCCGAGTTGCTCTTCCAGATTTTTTATATCGAAATCGCTGGCCGGAGGGTTAAGGTCGGCCAGTAATGCGGGATTGTTGGCCTTGAGCCAGGTTTCGAGTATTTTCCAGTGATTTTCCATGACATTTGCCCTTCAAAGTGCTGCATCAGCTCATCGCCGGGGGCCGTCGGGTGGTCTTGCATCGTGTCTTGGGCTGCGAGGTCGGGCTGAATTGTTACCACTCAATCGGGGCGGTGGCTAATGCAATCGCCCTGCGTCCACCTTTGGCCGAGCGCGGCGGTGGCTGCGGCACCAGGGGCTTCAACTTCTTCCACAGCGCGGCGCTGACTTCCTTGTTTCCCATCGGCCATCAACGATTTCCAGGCACTTGGCGCTGACAGCGTTTTGTTGGCCGCTCTAAGACGGACGCGCGTCTGCCAGCGGCCCACAGGCCCTATGCTGTTGCGTTGCTCCAGATCCAATTCGCCCTGCAGGATGTGCAAGTGATGTCGAGTTGTTGCTTGCCGGCAGGAATTCTGAGCTTCTGATCGCAAGCCGGGCATCGAATGATGAGCTTTCCTGGGTTGGCGATGTCCGGCTGACTGCGTAGGCACTCCAAGTCATGGGCATGCTTTTGCCGCAGTGCTGCTACTTGGATGACAGCTGGAATCGTGACGCGATACGCCGCGCTGGCGATGTCCAGTGCTGTCCAGATGCCTGTGATGGCCCAGCCGATTGGGCCGGTCAATACGGATGCAGCCTTGGTGAGGACCTGCCCTCCTGCAAAGCTCAATCCGCGGCCGATCAGTGCTTTAAGCACGGCGTTGACGATGACGACCGTCAATTGATACGACTTGAACCCGCCGGCCTTGAAGAGTGCTTGACAGCCGGCTATCACGGCCGTCCGTGAGGGCGATCCAATGCTGGGTATGCCGACCGAGTTACATAGCTCACGCAACTCCTGTGGACTCATTTTATCGAGTGAGTCCTGAAGAATTTTCATGAGCATGTTCTGCTCGATGGTATCGACGCTGGAGTGCTTGCTATAGTTGACGCCCAGCTTGTCGCACACCTCAGTCAGGACTTCCTTGTAAGGGACGCCTTTGCCGCCCCTGAGCGCGTTGGCCAGTGTGTTGCCGCCAAAGCACTGTATTTCTGCGGCGATCAGTTCCCAGTATTTGCTGTGATTTGGGTAGTGCGCTTTGTACTGGGAGTTGGCTGTCAACTCTTCGGTCAGTCGGGCAGATCTATCCTTGTCGTGTGTCAGGCATCGTACTAAATCATCAAGATCTGTAGAGCGGATCTTTGATAGAAATTCGAGATCGGGGTCATATCGATAGGCCATATTTCTGACTGCTGGTGATGGTTTTTAGGGATTTTTTGTTTCTGTTTTCGTGGTGTGCGGGTCGTTTGTAGAAAAGGCTTTGTTGCACTTCAGGTTTGATACTGCCCCGCCTGCACCTATGAAAATTTACAGTTTGGATGTGAAGTTTTTTGGTTAATGGCGTGCAAGGTAATTTTGCAGCTGCGCTTCTAATTCCTCCTGCCACCCCTCCGGACTCACGATCCGCACATTCGGCACCCAATACCGCACGATCGGCAGGATCTGGTTGGGATGGGCGACGCGGGAGGACACCAGCAGGCTGCCGTCCTCGAGGTGGCGAACGATCTCCTGGGCGGGCACGAGCTTGCGGCGCAGGAAATAGCCGGCGGCGTCGCGCGAGACCTTCAGGACGACTTCGGTCTTCTGCTCGTTGAGCCAGATGCCGTCCTCAGCATCGAGCCGGGCGGTCAAGGCCGGATCGGACTCGAAGCGCGCGGGCGAGATCAGCAGCGCGTTGATCCGGCTGAAGGCGAAGCTCTTGAGCGTGCTGCCGTCGAGCGCCATCAGGTACCAGATGCCGGTGTGGTTGACCAGCCGGTAGGGGTGCAACGCCTCGTAGGTCTTCTCGCCCTCGGGCTTGCGGTAGCGAAAGCCGATGAGCTGGCGCTCGCGGGTGGCCGCCTCGACCTGCCGGAAGCGCTGCTGCTGCGCGCTGTCGAGCGCCTCGTAGCTGTGGCCGCGCACCTGCAGCACCGACTCCAGCCGGCTGTCGAGCAATTCGCGCACGAAGGTGTCATCGAAGACCGGATACAGGCCGCTCAGGCCGGTCAGCGCGGCGAATCGCTCCAGATCGGTGAGCGTCAGCTTGCCGAAGTACTGCGGCGCCATCCGGTAGCCGCCGTCCTCGGTGCGTTCGATCAGGTCGCCGAGCTGGCCAAGACGCTGTGACAGATCACGCTGGATGGTGCGCAGGCTCACGGCGAACTCGTCCGCGAGATGGGCTGGATGCAGTGTGTGGCCCTGGTTGAGCCTGCAAAGGATGAGCGTCAGCCGGTCAGCCAGCGTGTCGTGCTCTGCGCGTCGAGTCATGGAAAACGGATCGTTGACAGTCGATCGGAGGGCTGGCTTCTGGTCTTTTTCTCTATCAGCCCTGTGTTCTTGTTTGTTTTCTTTGGATCAAGAGAGTAGGTCTTGTTGAAGCTTGCCCCGCATTCCGGGGTGTAAGCCGTTGTGACTTTTTTCTGGTTCCGGATGGTTTTGCTGTGTGAGCGTGGCATCGGCACCATGGGTCAGCCGGGCCACGGTCAGCAGCAGCAGGTAGAGCAGCGTCAGGAGGAACATCAGCGATTTCATGACGCGCAAGCCTAGACACCGCCCGCGACAGGTGGTGTCGCGGTCGTTCTGGAAGTGAACGATCTGAAGGGGCCCGAGGGCAGGGTGCCGCGATGCGGCGACGGGCCTCAGTAGCTCCGCCCGCCCCGATACAGCGCGTGCTGCCGGCGTGCCAGCGGCGTGGCCTGGGCCAGCGCGGCGAAGCTGCGGCTGGCGTGGGCGTGGGTGATGGCGATTCCGAGCGCGTCGGCGGCGTCCTTGCCGGGCTGGCCGGGCAGCTTGAGCAGGTGCTGCACCATCGCCTGGATCTGCGCCTTGGCGGCGCCGCCGTGGCCGGTGACGGCCTGCTTCATCTGCACCGCGGTGTATTCGCCCACCGGCAGCGGCGGGCTGCCCGCCACCAGCGCGGCCAGCGCCGCGCCGCGCGCCTGCCCGAGCAGCAGCGTGCTCTGCGGGTTGACGTTGACGAAGACGATCTCGAGCGCGGCCGCGTCGGGCTGGTAGGTCGAGACGACCTCGCGCACGCCGTCGAAGATCAGCCGGATGCGCGCGGGCAGGTCGCCGCGCGGCGCCTCGGCGGTGCGGATGGTGCCGCTGGCGACATAGGCCAGATGCGGCCCGTCGACATCGATCAGGCCGAAGCCGGTGATCTGCAGGCCCGGGTCGATGCCGAGGATGCGCATGAGGGCGGCCGCGGGCAGGCTCAGCCCGCGACGCGGCGGGTGTAGGTGCGGAAGACGGTGTCGTGCACCCAGCCGAGCGACTCGTACAGGCGCTGGGCAGTGTGGTTGTCGTGCGCGGTGGTCAGGTCCATGCGCACGCGGCCGCCCTGGCGCGCCTGGGCCTCGGCCGCGCGCAGCAGCGTCGCGCCCAGCCCGCCGCGGCGCGCCTCGGGCGCGACGAACAGGTCGTAGAGCACGAAGATCGGCGCCGCCTCGACCGAGCAGAAGCTCGGATAGAGCTGGCAGAAGCCCACCGGCTCGGCCGGGCCGGCCGGCGGCACACGCTCGGCCAGCAGGATGACCGACTCGTCCGCCTGCATCCGCGCCTGGATGAAGGCGGTGGCGCGCGCCCGGTCGGGCGCCTGTGCGTAGAACTGGCGGTAGGCGTCGAAGAGCGCCGCGACCGCGTCGAGATCGGCCAGTCCGGCCGGGCGGATCGAGATCGGGGCGCTCATGGACACGCGTGGACCTCAGTGGCGGAAGTGGCGTGTGCCGGTCAGCACCATGGCGATGCCACGCTCGTCGGCGGCGGCGATCACCTCGTCGTCGCGCATCGAGCCACCCGGGTGGATGACGCAGGTGGCACCGGCGTCGACCACCACGTCCAGGCCGTCGCGGAACGGGAAGAAGGCGTCACTCGCCACGGCCGTGCCGTTCAGGCTCAGGCCGGCGGCCTGGGCCTTGATGCTGGCGATGCGCGCCGAGTCCAGTCGGCTCATCTGGCCGGCACCGACGCCGAAGGTCATGCCGTCCTTGCAGAAGACGATGGCGTTGGACTTGACGAAGCGCGCCACGGTCCAGGCGAACTTCAGGTCTTCCAGCTGCTGCGCGGTGGGCTGCAGCTTGGTGACCACCTTCAGCTCGCCGACGATGTCGAGGTTGTCGGCCGACTGCAGCAGCATGCCGCCGCCCACGCGCTTGAAGTCCAGCGCGTTGACGGCCTTGCTGACGGGCACCTCCAGCAGGCGCACGTTGACCTTGCTGGCGTAGGCGGCGCGAGCCGCCGGGGTGATGACCGGGGCGATCGCCACCTCGACGAAGTGCTTGTTGGCGTTGATCTTCTCGACCACGTCGGCGTCGAGCGGGCGGTTGAAGGCGATGATGCCGCCGAAGGCCGAGGTCGGGTCGGTCTTGAGCGCCTTCTCGTAGGCTTCGAGCAGCGTCGCGCCCACGGCCACGCCGCAGGGGTTGGCGTGCTTGACGATCACGCAGGCGGGCGCATCAAACGCCTTGACGCATTCCCAGGCGGCGTCGGCGTCGGCGATGTTGTTGAACGACAGTTCCTTGCCCTGGATCTGGGTCCAGCCCGAGAGCAGGCCGGCGGCCGGGGCGGCTTCCTTGTAGAAGGCGGCCGACTGGTGCGGGTTCTCGCCGTAGCGCATGCCCTGCACCTTGTGCAGCTGCAGGTTGAAGACGCTCGGGTATTCCTCGCGGGCGGGCACGTCGGCGGTCTTCTCTTCCGCGCCGGCTTCCAGCGAGGTCAGGTAGTTGCTGATCATGCCGTCGTAGGCGGCGGTGTGCGAGAACACCTTCTTCGCGAAGCCGAACTTGGTCTTGCGGGTGAGGCCTTCGCCGTCCAGCTCGGCCAGCACCTGCGGGTAGTCGCTCGGGTCGATGACCACCGCCACGTCCTGCCAGTTCTTGGCGGCGGCGCGCAGCATCGCCGGGCCGCCGATGTCGATGTTCTCGATCGCGTCTTCCAGCGTGCAGTCGGCCTTGGCCGTGGCCTGCGCGAAGGGGTAGAGGTTGATGATCAGCAGATCGATCGTGTCGATGCCGTGCTCTTTCAGCGCGGCCATGTGCTCGGGGAAGTCGCGCCGGGCCAGCAGGCCGCCGTGCACGCGCGGGTGCAGGGTCTTGACGCGGCCGTCGAGCATCTCGGGGAAGCCGGTGATCTCGCTCACTTCGGTGACCGGCAGGCCATTCTGGGCCAGCAGCTTGGCGGTGCCGCCGGTGGAGAGCAGGCGGATGCCGCGCGCATGCAGCGCCTGGGCAAACTCGACGATGCCGGTCTTGTCGGAGACGGAAAGGAGGGCGGTGGTCATGGTGGGATGACGATCGGTGGGGAATCGGGAAGGGGCGGAGGCGGCCGGGCGGCTCAATCGATCAGCCGGTGCTCGACCAGCTTGCGGCGCAGCGTGTTGCGGTTGATGCCGAGCCATTCGGCGGCGCGGCTCTGGTTGCCCTCGGCGCGCGCCATCACCACGTCGAGCAGCGGGCGCTCGACCGCCTTGATGACCATGTCGTACAGGCCGTGCGGCGTGGTGCCGTCGAGGTCGTCGAAATAGGTGCCAAGCGTGCTGCGGATCGACTGGTCGATCGGGCTGCCGGAGGGCGGGGCGTCGGCGGTCTCGTCCACCAGATTGTCCGGCAGGGAGGTCAGGGCGCGGATGCTCATGTCGTTCATGGATGTCATGCCGCCAGGGCGTCGACGGGTGCTGCGGAGAACGGGGCGGCCTCGGGCCAGAGCGCATGCGCGCCGGCGAGTTCGCCCAGGAAGTCATGCACCGCGCGGGACTGCTCGGCGGTGGTCTCGATCCGGTTCATGTGGCGGCGGAACGCCTCGCCGCCGGGCAGGGCGTGCACCGCCCAGCCGATGTGCTTGCGCGCGGTGCGCACGCCCGCCCGCTCGCCGTACAGGCTGTAGTGGTCCTCGAGGTGCTCCAGCAGCCATTCGCGCACCTGCAGCGTGGCCGGTGGCGCGGCGTGCTCGCCGGTGGCCAGGAAATGCGCGATCTCCCGGAAGATCCACGGCCGCCCCTGCGCGGCGCGGCCGATCATGATGGCGTCGGCGCCGGTGGCCGCCAGCACGTCGCGGGCCTTCTCCGGGCGGTCGATGTCGCCGTTGGCGCACACCGGAATCGACAGCGCGGCCTTGACCGCGGCGATGGTCTCGTACTCGGCCTGGCCGCTGTAGCCCTGCTCGCGGGTGCGGCCGTGCACCGTGACCATCGCCACGCCGCGGGCCTCGGCGCCGCGCGCGATCGTCACCGCGTTCCGGGCCTGCTGGCACCAGCCGGTGCGCATCTTCAGGGTCACCGGCACGCCGTGCGGCGCGCTGGCCTCGACCACCGCCGCGACGATGTCCAGCGCCAGCATCTCGTCCTGCATCAGCGCCGAGCCGGCCCACTTGTTGCAGACCTTCTTGGCCGGGCAGCCCATGTTGATGTCGATGATCTGCGCGCCGCGCGCGATGTTGTAGCGCGCGGCCTCGGCCATCATCTCGGCATCGGTGCCGGCGATCTGCACCGCGATCGGGGCGGACTCGCCGTCATGGTTCAGGCGGCGCGAGGTCTTCAGGCTGTCGCGCAGGTCGGCACGCGAGGTCACCATCTCGCTGACGGCATGGCCCGCGCCGAGCCGCTTGCACAGCTGGCGGAAAGGCCGGTCGGTGACGCCAGCCATCGGCGCGACGAACAGGCGGTTGGGCAACTCGTGGGGACCGATGCGCATCGGGAACGGGCAGAGAACAGGGTGAAGGGCCGGGCGGAGCGGGCGTCGGGCGCGTCCGGCCGGAGCGGTGCCGGCCGGGAACTGCTGAAAAAGGAGGCAGAGTATAGCGGCTCGCCTTCGCGCAGAATCCGCGCCATGGAAACCTGGATCGAGTCCCTGCTGGTGCTGCTGGCCCTGCCGAAGTTCGGCCTGAGCACCGTCTTCATCGTCTCGCTGATCTCGGCCACGCTGCTGCCGCTGGGCTCGGAGCCGGCGGTCTTCGGGCTGGTCAAGCTCGACCCGACGCTGTTCTGGCCGGCGGTGGGCGTGGCCACCGTCGGCAACACGCTTGGCGGGGCGATTTCCTGGTGGATGGGCTTGGGCGCCGAGAAGGCCTGGGAGCAGGTCGCGAACCGGCCCGCCACCGAGCACCGCGCGCTGGCGATGCTGCGCCGCTTCGGCCCGAAGGCCTGCCTGCTGAGCTGGCTGCCGGGCGTGGGCGATCCGTTGTGCGCGGTCGCCGGCTGGCTGCGTCTGCCCTTCTGGCCCTGTGTCTTCTACATGGCGATCGGCAAGTTCGGCCGCTATCTGGTGATGACGGCGGCGCTGCTGTGGGTGTTTCCAGGGCAGTTCACGCCCTGAGGTCCTCGGGCGTGTTGGCGTTGAAGAAGGCGCTGGCGCCCGGGTCCTTGTCCTCGAACAGCACGTTCGCGCAGCGGTGCTGGCCGGTCCAGCGGTCGATGCGGCGCTGCCCGCCGGCCATGAAGGCCACCAGGCTGTCCATCAGCGAGGCGCGCATCAGGCAGAAGACCGGATGCGGCTGCGCGCGCCCGTCGGCCTCGCGCGTCACCGCCATCGCCAGATCGGCCTGCTGCGCGTGCAGTGCCTCGGCCAGCCGCGCCACCAGATCGAGCGGGAAGCGCGGCGAGTCGCACGGCACCGTCATCAGGTAGGGCGTCTCGCAGCGCTCCAGCCCGGCCAGGAAGCCGGCCAGCGGGCCGGGAAAGTCGCTGTCGGCATCCGGCCAGACCGGCACGCCGAAGGATTCGTAGGCGCCCAGGTTGCGGTTGGCATTGACCATCACGCTGCCGACCTGCGGCTGCAGCCGCATCAGCGCGTGCAGCGCCAGCGGCAGGCCCTGGTAGTTCTGCAGCCCCTTGTCGACGCCGCCCATGCGGCTGCCGCGCCCGCCGGCCAGGATCAGGCCGGTGATGTCCTGCGGATCGATCATCGCGCGGGTCTCCTCACAGCTCGAGCAGGTCGAAGCCCTGCGCCTCGACCTGCACGAAGGCGCGCGTCATCGCGCCGATCTGGCGCCACAGCACCGCCTGCGGATGGGCCTCGACCGCGTCGCACAGGCGCTCGACCCAGGTCTGCACATGGGCGCGGAAGAAGCGGCGCTGCTGCTCCAGGTTGCACACCGCGATGTCGTCGCCGGCGATCAGGAAGCGCATCACCTCGAAGACGCCGGCGATGTGGTCCTCGGTCTCGCCGCGGGTCTCGTCACGGGCCAGGCCGAGCGCGGCCAGGTCGCCGCGCAGCGCCGCCAGCGGCTTCTCGTTCAGGAATCCGGCGAGGTAGAAGGAGCCGTAGACGAACACCTCCGGCTTGCCGACGCCGCCGAACAGCGCGTCGAACTCGGCGGCGGCGGCCTCAGGCGTGGTCGCGCGCATCGCGGCCACCAGCGCCTGCCACGGCGCCTCCAGGAAGCCGCCGGCCTCGGGCGCCTCGGTGACGGCGACGCGGAACTGCTGCAGCAGCGCCGCATCCGGCGGCGCGAACCACAGCCGGGCCAGCAGGCCGTAGAGCTCGGCGCGGGCCAGCTCCTCGGCGTCGTCGGCGCTGGCGAAGCTCAGCGCGCGGATCTCGTGCGGTTTCATGGGGCAACGGGCCTCAGGTCTCAGCGGGGCAGGTCGGTGATGCGGACCTCGTCGGTCCGGCTGTGCAGGTCGATGACGCGGCAGTCGCCGCACATCTTCAGCCGTTCGGCGCCGGCGCCCTGGAAGGCGGGGTGACCGGCGAGCTTGCCGATCATCGTCTCGATGGCCTTGAGCGTGCCGAAGGGCTTGCTGCAGCGGATGCAGCGGTAGGGCTGGGCCTCGTGCAGCACGCGGGGCTGGCGCCGCGCGCGGCCCTCGTCGGCCAGCCACAGGCGCGGCACCAGCGTGATGGCCTGCTCCGGGCAGGTGCTCTCGCACAGGCCGCACTGCACGCAGGCGCGCTCGGTGAAGCGCAGCTGCGGCTTCTCGGGGTTGTCGCCCAGCGCGTTTTCCGGGCAGGCGCCGACGCAGCTCAGGCACAGCGTGCACTTGTCGGCATCGACCACCACCGCGCCGAAGGCACTGCCTGCGGCCGGCAGCGCGATCGGCTCGGCCTGCGCCGCCGCCCGCTCGGCGCGGCGCGGCGCCTGGGCGAGCAGGTGGTCGAGCATCACGTCGAGCGTGGCGCGCTTGTCGGCCTGCGCGACGACCGCCGTCGGCTGCGCGACGCCCTGCGCCGGTGCGGTCCGCAGCGCCGCGTCCAGCGCCGCCAGGTCGCGGGCATCGCGCGCCTCGACCAGGCCGAAGTGCTCGCCGGCATAGCCCAGGCCGTGCAGGATGGCCTGGGCCTGCGCCATCTGTGCGGCCAGCGCGTCGCGGTATTCGGGCGCCTCCTCGGCGGTCAGCAGCACCCGGATCTGGCTGGCGCCCTGCGCGATGGCGGCCAGCCACAGGTCGAGGCCGACGCTGGCGGTGTGCCACAGCGCCAGCGGGATCACCCGGGCCGGCACGCCCTGGATGTCGCGGTCGACCCGTGCGGCGCGGCCCAGCTCGTCGATCAGCGCCGCACCGGCGCCCTCGCTGTGGAACAGCAGCATGGCGTCGCGGCCGCCCGCCTTGGCGTAGGTCGCCAGCAGGCGCTGCAGCCGCCGGCCCTGGTCGACCGGACCGGGATAGGTGAAGGACAGCGCCCCGCTCGGGCAGACGGTGGTGCAGGCGCCGCAGCCGGCGCACAGATGCGGCTCGACGATGATGCCGCCGGCCGCCTCGGTCTTCGCCTTGCCCTTGCGCGAGGCGTCGCTGCGGATCGCGCGGGTGGAGCACACGTCGATGCAGGCGCTGCAGCCGATCTGCTCGTTGCGGCTGTGCGCGCACAGGCGCGGCTCGTAGCGGAAGAACTTCGGCTTGTCGAACTCGCCCACCCACTCGCGCAGCTTCAGCACCGCCTCGCCCAGCGCGGCGGTCTGCTGGCTGCCCGGCGGCACATGGACATAGCCCTGCGGCGGCTGGTGCTGGCTGAAGGCCGGCGTGGCGCGCAGGTCGAGGATCAGGTCGAAGCGCTCGTCGGTCTGCAGCGGCGCGCGCCCGAAGTCGATCGCCGCGGCCGCGTCGCAGACGCGCACGCAGTCGCGGTGGCCGCCGCAGCGCGACAGGTCGATCTGGTAGCTGAAGTCGATCGCGCCTTCGGGGCAGGCGTCCAGGCAGGCGTTGCAGCGGGTGCAGAGGTCCAGGTCGATCGGGTTGCCGGAGGTCCACTGCACCTCGAAGGCGCCGAGCCAGCCCATCACACGAGTCAGCCGGCCGGCGAACAGCGGCAGGTCGCGGCGCTGCGCCAGTGCGCCGGAGCCCGCACCGGCCGGGCCGTCGACCAGCAGCGTGACATCGAGCCGGTCGGCCAGCAGCGCCCCGGCGCGCTGCGCGCTGTCGGCGTCGCCCACCACCAGGCAGCGCCCGGCCGAGCGGTAGCCCACGCCCGGCACCGGCGCCGGATCGGGCAGCTGCGCCGCCGCGATCAGCGCCGCCAGCTTCGGCGTGGCCGCTCGGGCGTCGCGCGACCAGCCGCCAGTCTCGCGCAGGTTGACGAAGCGGATCGGCCGCTCGGCCACCGGCGTGGCACCGGCGGTGGCGTCGTTCAGCTCGGTGAACAGCCGCGCTTCCTGCGTGCAGGCGACGATCAGCCGGTCGCCCGGGCCGACCGCCTTGGCCGCGCGCTGGAAGGCCGGTGCCTCACGCCGGCACAGCAGGCTGTGCGTCGTCTCCAGGCCCTCGGAGCGGGCGCCCGGCGTCGTCGCCAGCGCGCGGGCGATCGCCGCCGTGTCCAGCGGCATCGTTCGGTTGCA
>JBJOPV010000042.1:0-19896 GCA_046050625.1 Pseudomonadota bacterium | reverse complement strand
AAGGTCCGCGACGACGTCACCCGCCGCGGCCAGAAGGCGCCGCACACGCTCTACGTGCTCGACGAGCCGACGGTCGGCCTGCACATGGCCGACGTGGAGAAGCTCATCCGCGTGCTGCACCGCCTGGTGGATGCCGCCCACAGCGTCGTCGTCATCGAGCACGACCTCGACGTCATCGCCGAGGCCGACTGGATCATCGACCTGGGGCCGGACGGCGGCTCAGGCGGCGGGCGGGTGGTGGTGGCCGGCACGCCGGAGGCGGTGGTGAAGAGCAAGAGTCACACGGGGGTGGCGCTGAAGGCGGTGCTGAGGCGGTGATGGCACTTGCAGTTTTTGCCCAGCGAGCTGGGCTGACCGAACTCGGCCTCCAAATAATATTTATTATCCAACGCATTCTCAGAAATCCCACCTTATACTTTCCCACCAACCCCTTTGAACTTTTCGACAAACACCGAAATTCGCTGAAAGACACTTTGCTTTCTAGTCAAAAATTTTGGATTCAATGGGCTCATTTTAGGCAAAACAGCATTAAGCTCAGTACCATTGTCACTGGCAAATTCTCGCTTAAGTGAAGCAGCTATATAGCGCCTAGCGGCATCAGGATTCAACCCTTCGTCACTAATCAGCTCCTGCACCTCGCGCTGCTGCTCCGCCTGAGCAAAATGGAAGAAGGCGTCAATCACGCTGGCCTTGTCAACAATCTGGTCCAGATCGGTCTGATTGATGAAGTCCACCAGCAGACTTTCCTTGGCTCGATTGCCGAGGCTGGCGCGAATCACCCGCCGCACCTCATCCACCAACTCAGCCTTGCTCTTGGTCTTCTTGTTGTGCTCGAAGATCAGCTCAAGGATGTAGTCGAGGTTGATTTCCTGCGACTTCAGCAGGTCCACCTCAAAGACCACGTCATCCCAGTCGATGGTCGATTTCTCTTTCTCGGCTCCAGCCTTCTCGCGGCGCAGCCAGTCGCGTACGTCGTTGTAGGTGGATCGGTAGTCTTGAATCTTCCGCTCTGCAGGGAGCGTGATGGCCTGCAGCGTGGTCAGATCCTCATCGCTCAGGTAGTGCTTCGCCTTGAACTCCTCCACCGCCGCGGCATCCGTCAGGTCGACGGTCTGGAGTTCCTTCAGGCTGGCGAACTCGTCGTAGTTCTGCAGGATGTTCTCGACGCGCAGATATTCGCCAAACAGCTTGGCAAAGGCCTTCTTGTCGGACTCCTTCTCAATGGTTGCCGGGTCAGGAAAGCGGGCCTCCAGTTCCTGCACCACATCCTTAAAGCCGCGCCGCGCCTCACCGGTAGCTGCATCGGTGAAACCTTCCATGTACTCCTTGTAGCTCTTCTCCAGCACCACGTTCTTGGTGTTCTTGTCACCGAACAGGGTGATGGCGTCGATCGTCGCCTGCTCCAGGTCGCGGAAGGTGACGATGTTGCCGAAGGTCTTGGTGGCGTCGAAGATGCGGTTGGTACGCGAGTAGGCCTGCATCAGCCCATGGAAACGCAGGTTCTTGTCGACAAACAGCGTGTTGAGCGTGGGGGCGTCAAAGCCTGTCAGGAACATGCCCACCACGATGAGCAGGTCGATCTCCTTGGCCTTCACCTGCTTGGCCAGGTCTCGGTAGTAGTTCTGGAAGCCGTTGCTGTCTACGCTGAAGTTCGTCTTGAACAGCGCGTTGTAGTCGGCGATGGCCGCGCTCAGGAACTCCTTGGCGCTGCTGTTCATGGCCGAGACATCAAAGCTCTCGTCCTGGATGTCGCCGATCGCGTCCTGCTCTTCGTTGGCGGCAAACGAGAAGATGGTCGCCACGCGCAAAGGCTTGTCGCTGTTCTTCTGCAGTTCCCGGAAGCACTCGTAGTACAGCTTGGCGGCATCCACGCTGCTGACCGCGAACATGGCATTGAAGCCCTTGTTGCCCGCATGCAGGCGGTGGGTCTTCTGCCGAAAGTTGTTCAGGATGTACTGGGTGATCTCGCGAATGCGATCAGGGTGCAGCAGGGCCTGCTTGTTCTCTGCCGCGGTCAGTTTCTTCTCGTCCTTCTCGGTCTCGATGGCCTTGAACTGCGGGCGAACGTCGTTGTAGTCCACCTTGAACTTGAGGACCTTCTCGTCGCGGATCGCATCGGTGATCACGTACGAGTGCAGCTCACGGCCAAACACGCTCGCCGTGGTCTCGGCGCCCAAAGCGTTCTCCGGAAAGATGGGCGTGCCGGTGAAGCCGAACTGGCAGAACTTTTTGAATTTCTTCTTGAGGTTCTTCTGGGCTTCGCCGAACTGGCTGCGGTGGCACTCGTCGAAGATGAACACCACCTGCTTGCCGTAGATAGGCAGGTCCGCCTCGCTCTTCATCAGGTTGTTGAGCTTCTGGATGGTGGTGACGACTATTCTGTTGTCGTCCTTCTCCAGGTTGCGCTTCAGTCCTGCGGTGCTGTCTGACCCGTTCACACTGTCAGGCGAAAAGCGCTGGTACTCCTTCATGGTCTGGTAGTCAAGATCCTTGCGGTCGACCACGAAGAAAACCTTGTCGATGAAATCCAACTCGGTGGCCAACCGCGCCGCCTTGAAGCTGGTCAGGGTCTTGCCAGAACCCGTGGTGTGCCATATGAAACCACCGCTCTCTAGGTTGCTCCAGTTCTTGGCCTGATGGCTGCTCTTGATCTTCCACAGAATGCGTTCCGTGGCGGCGATCTGGTAGGGGCGCATCACCAGCAGCGTGTTACTGACGTCGAACACCGAGTAGTGCAGCAGCACCTTGAGCAGCGTGTGCTTCTGGAAGAAGGTGGCCGTGAAGTCCTTCAGATCCTTGATCAGCGTGTTGTCCGCCTTCGCCCAGTTCATGGAGAAGTCGAAGCTGTTCTTGTTGCGCTGCGTGGTGTTGGCGAAATAGCGGCTGTCGGTGCCGTTCGAGATCACGAACAGCTGCAGGAACTTGAACAGCGACTGCTCGCTGTTGAAGCTCTCCTTGCTGTAGCGGTGCACCTGATTGAAGGCTTCACGAATCGCTACGCCGCGCTTCTTCAGCTCCACCTGCACCAGTGGCAAGCCATTGACCAGGATGGTCACGTCGTAGCGGTTGGCGTGCGTGCCCGTCTGCTCGAACTGCTGGATCACCTGCACCTTGTTGCGGGTGACGTTCTTCTTGTCCAGCAGGTGGATGTTCTGGATGCGCCCGTCATCAAAGACGAAGTCGTGGATGCAGTCGTCGTGGATCTTGCGGGTCTTCTCGACGATGCCGTCGCTGGGCTTGTCCAGCCAAGACGCCACAAAGCGCTGCCACTCGCCGTCGCTGAACTGCACGGCGTTGAGGGCCTGCAGTTGGATGCGCACGTTCGCCAGCAGCAGGCTGGGTGTCTTGATGGCGGATGCGAACTCGTAGCCCTGGTTCACCAGGTCCTGGATCAACTCGTGCTCCAGATCGCTTTCGCGCTGGTAGCTCTCGGCGACTTTCCACTCCCGGGTGTACTGGTCCAGGATGATGAAGTGCTTCGACTCGGCGATGGTCTTGTAGTCGCTCATGGATCTCGCTCCCTTTGTCTTGAATCAGCATCCGCCGAACTGGCCTCACAGGCCGTGGGACCCGTTCAGCCTCCCTGCGCGCCCATCACGTGCCACTCACACGAAGTTGCGCTTGAACTTTTCGTGGTTGTCGATGTTGCTTTGCAAATCCACGGCATCCCAGATCTGCAGCTCCCACGGAAAGTAGAAATTGCTCTTGTTCTTGAAGTAGACATGCAGGCCGCGATAACCTTCCTTGTCCCGCAGGTACCAATTCTTCAGCCCCAGCTCATCCTGCCAGCCATCCAGCAGATCCATCACCGCCCGGATGTCGTCCGCGCCGAGGATGATGCGAGCGCCAAAAACATCATTGAGCCAGTTGTTGACCGGGTATTGATCCTCCCGGCTGGAAAAGCGCGCGATCTTGTCGTCGATGCTCTCTCGCGTCTTGACGCGGTAAAAGTACTTGATGTCGATGCCGGCCGTCATCAAATAATCATTGATGCACTCATGCAGGGTCAGGCGGTACTTGTAGATGTGAGGCACCGGCACATGCTTGATCGTTCTGGACAGATTGACTTTCTCTATCCTCCCGGTCTCGAAATAATCGCCCGAAAAATCACGATGCAGCCGGTTGATCTCGCTCACCAATTGCCGGGTCTGGTCAACGGGATTCATGCGACCACCTCTTGCGGTTCAGGGAACTTCAACAGCAAATCACGGTAATACGCGTACTGCTTTTGGCGCAACTCGATTTCGCGGGGCAAGCCTTCGGTGATGGAGTGGGTCAGCACCTCGAACTTGTCGAGGATGGCGACGATGCGGGCTTGTTCTTCGAGAGACGGGAAAGGAAGCTTTAGTTGCTCAAACGTGCCAAGATTTATATTGCTTTGCGCACTACTTTTTTCTCGCCCCTTCTCCTCCAGTTTGGTTTTGAAGGATTGAAGAATATATTCAACGTACCCTGAGGTTGTTTTTTTCGGATCAGCCACAAAGCCAATCACACTGTCAGGAAAGCATGCATCAAATCCCAATATTGAAGTTTCAGCAATATTGGCCGCAATAGTGATGCACAGCGTTCCTTTGGGCCACAATTTGCTTTGCCTCAGACCCAATTCGCTGTACGTTTGGTCGTATTTCGTGATGATGTGCGACGCACTTCTAATATCACCAGTTTGTACAAATGGCACATTGCCACCGTACAACCGCTCATCGTTTCTGGGGCGGTGCTTTGATTTACCGCGCCCAAAATCAAGCGCCATCTCGGGTAATGTTTTCCACTCTACAGCCGCGCCATCAAAACTCAACAACCGATCCCGGTAGTAATTGTATTGTTTTTTGCGGGCGGTCAGCTCGGCGGTCAGCTCGGCGGTCAGCTCGGTGAATGCGTCCAAGATGCGGACGATTTCGGCTTGGATTTCAAGTGATTTCTTGGGGTTGTCGGGGCAGGGAATGGGTACTTCGATCTTTTCAATGGCAGCTATTGATAGTCGTGGAATGCTTGCTCTGCGAACTTGCGATGAGATCTCATGCTGCTTCGTCAACAGAAAGTGATACAGGTACTTGTTGTTAACGGTATTGGATTTCGGGAAGAAATAGACGTCATCTGCAGCCCAGAATGCTGCATCGCTAAAACCAATCTCACCTGCCGCCCCGGCGACAATCACAAAGGCGCCCCCGCACTGTGCATTGCTTTCGTGGTAATAGCCAAGCGGTTTCATGCTGTTTTGATAGACAGCAAAGCTACCGGTTTCCTCCAGTTGGCTTTTGACGAGTCTTTTTCCTCGCTGAGGTGGAATTGAATCACCCACCTCGACCCACTTGACCGCAACACTATCAAGCAGCTTTTCCAAATAGTTCACGCCGCTCATGCCTCCACCTCCCCGCCTTCAATCTCCGACACGATGGCATCAATGTCCTTGCGCAGTTGGTCGATCTTGGCCACGGTTGTTTTCAGCTCGGCATTTAGCTGGGCAATGTTCACCACCTCGCGGGTGTCTTTGGCCTGCACATAACTGCTGACCGAGAGGTTGTAGTCGTTGGCGGCCACGGCCTCAAACGGCACCGCTTGCGCAAAGTGGTCGACGTTTGCCTTGCTGTCGAAAATCGCCATGATCTGTTCGATGTGAGAATCCAGCAACGCGTTGTTGTTGGTTTCTTTCTTGAACAAGGCGCTGGCGTCCACAAACTGGATGGCGGTGTCTTTCTTGTTCTTGGCCAGCACCAGAATGTTCACGGCGATGGTGGTGCCAAAGAACAGGTTGGGGGCGAGCGAAATGACGCTTTCCACGTAGTTGTTGTCCACCAGGTACTGGCGAATCTTCTGCTCGGCCCCGCCCCGGTAGAAAATGCCGGGGAAGCAGACGATGGCCGCCCGGCCCTTGGCCGAGAGGTAATTCAGCGCGTGCAGCACAAAAGCAAAGTCAGCCTTGGACTTTGGCGCAAGCACGCCAGCCGGGGCAAAGCGCTCGTCGTTGATCAGCGTGGGGTCGTCGCTGCCGATCCATTTCACCGAATAGGGCGGGTTGGAGACGATGGCGTCAAAAGGCCGGTCGTCGGCAAAGTGCGGCTCTTCCAGCGTGTTGCCCAGCTGGATGTGGAACTTGTCGTAGTTGACGTTGTGCAAGAACATGTTCATCCGCGCCAGGTTGTAGGTGGTGTGGTTGAGTTCTTGCCCGTAGAAGCCGTCTTCGATCAGGTGCTGATCAAAGTGTTTCTTGGCTTGCAGCAACAACGAACCCGAGCCGCAGGCCGGGTCGTAGATCTTGTTGATGCTGGTCTGGCCATGCATCGCCAGTTGCGCAATCAGTTTGGACACCTGCTGCGGCGTGAAGAACTCGCCGCCTGATTTGCCCGCGTTGGCGGCGTAGTTGGAGATCAGAAACTCGTAGGCGTCGCCGAACAGGTCGATGTGGCTGGCATCAAAACCGCCGAAGTCCAGTGCCGCCACGCCCTTGAGCACTTTGGCCAGACGTTCATTCTTGTCTTTGACGGTGTTGCCCAGCCGGTTGCTGGTGGTGTCGAAGTCGGCGAACAGGCCCTTGATGTCCAACTCGGACGGATAGCCGCTGGCCGAGGCCTCGATGGCGTTGAAGAGGTTGGCCAGGTCGGTGTTCAGGCTCTCGTTGGTGTTGGCGCTGGCCGCCACGTTGACGAAGAGCTGGCTGGGGTAGATGAAGTAGCCCTTGGTCTTGATGGCATCGTCTTTCGCGGCCTCGATGTTCTCGTCATCGTCGGCCATGGCGGCGTAGTCAACCTCTGGGTCGCCACCGGTGATGTAGTCGATGAAGTTTTCGCTGATGAAGCGATAGAACAGCGTGCCCAGCACGTACTGCTTGAAGTCCCAGCCGTCGACGGCGCCACGGACATCGTTGGCGATTTGCCAGATTCGGCGTTGCAGTTCGGCGCGTTGTTGGGTGCTTGTCATCTATTTGTTAGGTATGTGAATGGACTGATCGCCAGAACAGATCCCTTGGGACAAGAGCTGTGCAACACGGGTCAGAACATGGAATGTCGAAGGCGAAGATGTCGAGTGTGGCCGAGATCGCTTGTAGTCGCCACATCCCGGACAGCCAGAAGGCACCCGCCCTACTCCTCGAAATAATCCACATCCACCTTCGGCACTTTCAGCACGCGCGCCGTCACCCCCACCTCGTGATCCACCATCAGCTCGGCCAGGCGCACGCCGTCGACCAGCACGATGCCCTCGACGGATTGCGCGAACTGCAGCGCCTGCGCGGTGTAGCCCGACGTGGTGATGAACACGCCTTTCTTGGCCCGCTGCCCCGCCAGTGCGCCGTAGAAGGCCTGGATCTCGGGCCGCCCGACCGTTCCCTGCCAACGCTTGGCCTGCACATACACCTTTTCCAGCCCGAGCCGGTCCAGCGAAATGATCCCGTCGATGCCCGCGTCGCCCGAGCCGCCGACGCGCTGCAGGTCGGAGCGGTTGGCGCCGTAGCCCATGCGATGCAGCAGGTCGAGCACCAGCGTCTCGAAGAACGCCGGCGTCACGGTGGCCAGCGTGTCGAGCAGTTCGGCAACGACCGCGCGGCGGATTTCCTCCAGCGCCAGGCCGAGCCGCTCTTCCGGGCTGGCGCGTCCAGCTCGAGCGCGTCGGCCGCGGCCTCGTGCGCCTCGCGGGCGGGTGCGCCCTCGGGCCGGCTGGCCGGCAGTGGCCACAACCAGAAATGAGAAATAAGCGGGGGTTTCCAGCGCGGCCTTCCCGGGCGTGGCGGCCGGCGCGGGTCAGTTCACCCGGACCATCTTGTCGCGCAGCGCAGCCGGCACGTCCTGCAGCAGCACGATCGAGATGCTGCCGTCGGTGGCGCGGTTGTTGTGGTTCTGTGCGGTGCTGGTGCTCATCTGCGCGGAGATCGCATCCGGCGACAGGGTGTACATGTTGCCGCTCAGCGGATCGACGACGAACCAGCCGATCAGGCCACCGAACAGGAAGTTGCCAGCCAGATACCAGCCGTTGGGTGCGGCCGTGACCGGGATGGTCTGGGCCTGATAGCCGTCCTTCGTGATCACGACCTTGAAGCTCTTGCCGCCCCAGTAGCGACCGGTGCTCTTGGGCAGCGTCACCGAGGTCGGGGTGCGACCACGGAAGACCTCGAGGCCAGCCTCGTCGGTGATCGAGATCGACGCATCGCTGGGCGTGCTGGCAATCGGGACGAGCTGGGTCGGCTGACCCACGATGGTGGCGCAGGCCGACAGCGACAGGGCCAGAGCGATGGCAGACAGGGTGCGCAGGGAAGAAGAGATCATGTTTTCGGGGCTGGGTGAGGCGTGTTTCTCCGCGAGCGATTCGCAGCTCGTCGACACCCGCCACCGCGGAGCCCTGCGGCGGACATCGCAAGCCCGCCAGGATCGTCTCGACGCGCAGGCACGCCGCACATCCACGCCGTCCGGCTGACACCGCAACGGCAACGCTCATGCCGACGGGGTGCCGGCATGTCCTCCCTGATGAACTCGTTTTTTCTGGAATCAGCGATCGAGCTTATTCACTCGATAGCACTCCGTAAACAATCGTGAAGAGATACCCACCGTGAACGCGGGGGTACGGTCGTTCACCCCTCCAGCTGCACCGCCCGACCGATGTACAGGATCGGCCCGGTCGGGCGGTCGATCGGCGAGCCGCCCTCGGGCTCGAGGGTGATCTCGAAGAGCTGCTCGGCGCGCAGGTCGGGCAGGCGCTCGAGCGGCAGCTCGATGACGCCGCCGGCATCCGTGGTGCGCACCAGGCCCAGCGAGCTGGGGCCGGCGGCGCCGGGGGCCTTGGTCCAGAACTGCAGCGTGCGGCCCGACGGCGGCGCCTGGGGCGGCGCGACCGGGCGCAGCCGCAGCCGGCCCTGCCCCACCGCATCGACCCGCACCTCGACCACCCAGCCATTGCCCCCGCCCTGCGGCGCCTGCAGCACCGCGACGAACTGTTGCTGCGCGGCCGGCGGCGCCATCAGCTGCGGCACCAGGCCCGAGCCCAGCAGCACGCAGCCGGCCAGCGCCAGCCCGCTGAGCGACTGCCACAGGCCCAGGCGCTGCCACCAGGGCGGTGTCGCGATCGGGGCACGGGCAGCCGCGGCCGGCGACAGCCGCGCCTCGATGCGCCGCCACAGCCCGGCCGAAGGCTCGGCCGGCGCCACCCGGGCGCTCAGCGCCAGGAAGCGGTCCTGCCAGTGCGCGACCTCGGCGCGCAGCGCGGCGTCCCCGCCGAGCGCGCGCTCGAAGGCCTCGCGCTCGTCCGGCGCCAGCGTGCCCAGCACGTATTCGCCAGCGGCGGCGCTGCGGTCCTCGGGGGTCTGAAGGTTCAGCATGGAGACAGGCACTCCCTCAGCGCCAGCAGGCTGCGGCGGATCCACGACTTGACCGAACCCAGCGGCGAACCCAGCCGGGTGGCGATCTGCTCGTGGGTGTAGCCATCGACATAGGCGTGCACGACGCAGGCGCGCGGGCGCTCTTCCAGCCGGTCCAGACAGCGCTCGAGCCCGGCGGTGTCCAGGCCGCGGTCGTCGCCGTCGGGCGCGGTGACGGACTGCAGGCGGTCCGACAGGCCGGCCAGATCCTCCGGATCGACCGCGACCATCTCGACACCCCGGCCACCGCGCACCGCGCGCAGCGCCTGGTGGCGCACCACGGTGTAGATCCAGCCCCGACCGGAGCCCAGCGCCGGATCGAAGGTGGCGGCGCGCTGCCAGACCTGCAGGAAGGCGTCCTGCAGCACGTCCTCGGCCAGCGCGTCGTCGCGCACGATGCGTCGCACCACGCCGAGCAGCCAGCGGCCCTCGTGCTCGTAGAGCATGCGCAGCGCGAAGCGCTCGCCGCGAGCGCAGGCCTGCAGGGCGGCGTCATGGTCGATCGACGGTGCGGCAGCGGCTGGCGGCAAGGGCGGTCCTTTCATTCTGGGCATCGGCCCCTGCCGATTCTGCGAGAGGGGACCGCTCAGGACCCAGGGCGCGCCAGCCGGCCGTCAGCCGCTGGGGGCATTCGCCCGGCTCAGGCGCCCGGCTTCCAGAAGATGTAGTCGGCCTGGTACGGCACCACCTGGCGCTGGCCGGTCTGGCCCTCGCCGCAGGCCATGGCCGGCGCCACGCCGCCACGGGTGGCCAGACGCTGGATGTAGCTCACGCCTTCCAGCACGCCGCGACCGGTGGCCGGGTTGGCCTTGACCAGCTGCAGCGGGATGTTGCCGGCCGCGGCGGGCACGAGCCCGATCTGCGTGCCGGTCAGCGCCGAGCCATCGTCCGAGGCCCAGGTGGCCGGCGGGCCGAAGTAGCGGCCCAGCTTCATGCCGCTGCGGCTGCGCAGCTCGGCGTCCGGGCCGACGAAGACCCACTCGAACGCGCCCGGCGTGCCGGCCTTGGCGCGGCACTCATAGGTGATCTGGCCGACGCCGACGGTTTCCCAGGCGATGCGGTGGCCGGCGGGCACCTGCACCGGCGTCGGCAGCCCGGTCTGCGAGGCAGCGGTCATCGAGGTCGAGGAGGTCACCCCCATCACCCCCATCGGGGCGGAGGTCGACGAGCAGGCAGCCAGGCCGGCGCTCAGCAGCACGGCAGTGGCAAAGGCCAGACGACGGGGGGTGGCGACGGCGAAGGAAGGGCGAACGGTCATGGCGATGCTCCCGGAAGTGCGTGGATCGGAAGAGCCGTCGACGCCGAGCGGGCGACGATCGTCTCGATCTTCACTAGCCGGGCCGATGCCGGACGGATGCAGTCGGAGACCCCAATTTTGAAACAGAAAGTATCTTCCTGGCGATGCACGCACCCCAGGAAACCTGCGGGGAGGCAGGCCGAACGCCAGCGGCAGGCTCAGGCGTGTGCCGTGCGCGCGTAGCGCAGCAGGCGCCCGCGATAGGGCAGACCGTCGGCCTCGGGCGTGCGCAGCGCAGTATCGTGCAGCACGAAGCCCAAGCCGCTCATCCGACGGGTGAAGGCCGAGCGGTTGCCTCGGTCGGGATCGACGATCAGCACCTCGGCATCGGGCTCGGCATGACGCTCGACGAAGCGGGCCAGATGGCCCTGCTCGTCACGCTCGTAGAGCACATCGCTGCCCATGATGACATCGAAGCGCCCCTGCACGGCCACGGCGTCGGCCGGATGGGGTGAGGCCGGCGTGCGCGCCGAGCCCGCCCAGTCGCCGCGCCGGTAAGCCAGCGGAGCGAGTGCATTCAGGCTCAGGTTGTCGCGCAGGAAATCCGGCGCCAGCGGGTGGGCATCGGATGCGGTCACATCGATGCCACGCCGGTGGCAGACCAGGCTGGCCAGCGCCAGCCCGCAGCCGACCTCGAGGATGCGTTCACCGACCCTCAGCGGCCGGGTCGCCATGTGGGCAGCCAGCTGCAGGCCCGAAGGCCAGAGCATGCCGAACAGCGGCCAGGTGGCAGAAGAGAATCCCGCAGCCTCGGCCCGACCGTCGGGATCGGCATACTGCTGACGATCCAGCAGCGACCGGATCAGCAGGCTGTCGGCGCCACGGATGGCGACCTGCTGCTGCCGGGTCTGGTAGCCGGGCATCCGGAGCGCTTTCGCGCCGCCGGATCAGTAGCTGCGACGGTTGCCGCCGCCGAAGCCACCACCACCGTAGCCGCCGCCAGCCGGGCGGTCTTCACGGGGACGGGCGGCATTGACCACCAGAGCGCGGCCGCCGAAGGACTGGCCGTGCATGCCGGAGATGGCGCTGCGCGCATCTTCGCCAGAAGCCATCTCGACAAAGGCGAAGCCCTTGGAGCGACCGGTTTCACGGTCGGTCATGACCTTGGCGGAGGCGACTTCGCCGAAGCGGGCGAAATGCTCGCGCAGATCTTCGTCGCGCATCGTGTAGGGCAGATTGCCGACGTAGAGCTTGTTGTCCATGATGGACCTTTCCAGAAATGCCGCGGAATGTGACGTGCCTGCCGCAGGTGCCAGGCGATCCGGGCCCGCCGCCGGCGCCAGCCGGCAGTCAGACCCGTGAATCAGAAGCGCCGACGCGGAGCGGACGGCGCACCACCCGAGCGGGGCTCGAGGTGACGGAAGGTGATGCGACCCTTGTTCAGGTCGTAGGGCGACAGCTCGAGCGAGACCTTGTCACCCGCCAGGATGCGGATGTGGTGCTTGCGCATCTTGCCGCCGGTGTAGGCGATGAGGCTGTGCCCATTCTCGAGCTTCACGCGGAAACGCGAGTCGGGCAGCACTTCCTCGACCTCGCCGCGCATTTCGATGAGTTCTTCCTTGGCCATGAGCAGAAATCCTGTGCAGTGGCGCCCCGTCCTGAAACGATCAGGCCGGCAGCGCGGGTTGGTGGAGGTACCCCAGGCCCTGATCCAGCGCGTACTGCGCGGCGGCCTCGGATGAAGGGAACAGCGGGATGAAGCGGAAGACCCGGTCATGGGTCCCCTCGCCGTGGCCGCTGCGAATGGAGAGCGACGCGGCATACCGGCCGCAGTCGGTACGTCGGGTGGAGGAGGACAGGATGAACCTGCCCACGGTGCGGATGTCAGGAGAAGAAGGAATCAAGGAACAGGCACTGCAGCAAGGGCTGCCAGCGCGAGACTGCCTGGAACGGTCGGCAGGACTGCCCGACGAGGGCAGATCAATGTCCCGAGTCACGCCACTCCTGCCGCAACAGCCACAGGAGTCGGGATCGATGTACCAGACGGAGCTTGCCTGGAATGGCTTGCCGGTCACCCAGGGACCAGCTTCACCGAGAACGCGTGCCCCGAGGGACATGAAGCGCGAAATGCTGCTGAGGTAAGCGAAACGGCAGCAATTCCGCAGCACTATAGCACGACTCGTGCCGCCCTTGCAGATCCATGCGTCGACTGCGGCCAAACGCGGGTCAGACGTTGAACAGGAAGTTCATCACGTCGCCGTCCTTGACGACGTAGTCCTTGCCTTCGGCGCGCATCTTGCCGGCGTCCTTGGCACCCTGCTCGCCGCCGAACTGGATGAAATCCTCGTAGGCGATGGTCTGGGCACGGATGAAGCCGCGCTCGAAGTCGCCGTGGATGACGCCGGCGGCCTGCGGCGCGGTGTCGCCGACGCGGATGGTCCAGGCGCGCACTTCCTTCACGCCCGCGGTGAAGTAGGTCTGCAGGCCCAGCAGCTTGAAGCCGGCGCGGATCAGGCGGTTCAGGCCCGGCTCGTCCTGGCCCATCTCGGCCAGGAACATCGCACGGTCCTCGTCGTCCATTTCCGACAGGTCGGCCTCGGTCTTGGCGCAGATCGCCACCACCGGTGCCTTCTGCGCCTCGGCGTAGGCCTTCAGGCGGTCGAGCAGCGGGTTGTTCTCGAAGCCGTCTTCCGACACGTTGCCGACGAACATCGCCGGCTTGGCGGTGATCAGGCACAGCGGCTTGAGGATGACGCGCTCTTCCTTGCTGAAGTCGATCGAGCGCACCGGCTGCGCCTGGTCCAGCGCGGCCTGGCACTTCTCGAGCACCTTCACCAGCGCGGCGGCTTCCTTGTCGTTGCCCGAGCGCGCGGCCTTGAGCGAGCGCTGCAGCGTCTTCTCGACCGTGCCCAGGTCGGCCAGGCACAGCTCGGTCTGGATGACCTCGATGTCGGCGATCGGATCGACGCGGCCGGCGACGTGGATGACGTTGTCGTCCTCGAAGCAGCGCACCACGTTCACGATCGCATCGGTCTCGCGGATGTGGCTCAGGAACTGGTTGCCCAGGCCTTCGCCCTTGCTGGCGCCCGCCACCAGACCAGCGATGTCGACGAACTCGACGATGGCCGGCAGGATGCGCTCGGGCTTGACGATGGCGGCCAGGCCATTCAGGCGCGGATCAGGCACCTCGACCACGCCGACATTGGGCTCGATGGTGCAGAACGGATAGTTCTCGGCGGCGATGCCGGCCTTGGTCAGGGCGTTGAAGAGGGTGGACTTGCCGACGTTGGGCAGACCGACGATGCCGCACTTGAGGCTCATGGTGGAAATCTCTTGAAGGGGGCACGGCCGGGCCGCGCGAAAGGATGCGCGATTGTAGGGGCGCGGTCCGCTCAGAAACGCACCGTGCCCCGGCCGCCCTGCCCCACCGCCAGCCGCCGCCCGACACCCTCGACGATGACCGCGTTCATGCCGAAGGTGATGGCGCCGCCGACGCGCGGGTCGGCGCGGTAGCCCGCCAGCGTGTCGCCGGGCTCGTGGCCGGGCGTGGCGGTGTCGGGGTCGATGTTCGGGATCGGGCAGCGCGGGCAGGGCTTGACCAGACGCAGCACCACCGGACCGTCGGGCGTGGCGATGTGCAGCTCGTCGAGGTGGTCCTCGGCATGCGCGTCCAGGCCGGACAGCACCAGATTGGGCCGGAAGCGCTGCATCGTCACCGCCGGCTGCCCGCGTGCGGCCAGGCGGCGGTTGAGCTCGTCGAGCGCCGCCTGCGACACCACCAGGACGGGATAGCCGTCGGAGAAGGCGTTCTCGGCCTCCAGCTCGCCAGTCCACTTGCGGCTGGAGAGCCGGCGCTGTCCGGCGGCGAAATGCACCAGCCGCACCGGCTCGCCCAACCAGGCCGACAGGCGGCGATCGGCCTCGGGGCTGGGGGCCCGCGCGTCGACCTCGTCGTCCCAGATGCGCACACGCATCTGGTCGCCCGTCTCCGGCGCGGGCGGCAGCACCAGCGGCGCCGACCCGTCCGGCAGCGCCAGCGCCCAGCCGCCGTCGGGCTGCAGCTGTGGTCGGATCAGCGCCATGCGCGCATGCTTGCGCTGCGAGACGAACTCGCCTGCGGCGTCGACCAGCATCCACTCGCGGTCGCCGGCCAGACCGGTGGCGGCCAGCCGGGCCTCGGGCACGCTCAGACCGGCGCAGGACTTGACCGGATGCAGATGCAGCGCGGCCACGGTGAAAGCACTGCTGCCGTCGTCAGCGCCGTCAGCATCGAAGGGGGTGGAGGTGTCAGGGAAAGGCATTGTCGGGATCTCGGTCGGGCTGTTCCTACAATCTTGCCCCATCATGCTCGTGCCCCCCTTCGCCTCCAGTCCGGCCAGCGCCGGACATTCTTCCGCCTCGACGCTCGACGTGCTGATCCGCGGTGGCGGCCCGGTCGGCACCAGCCTGGCGCTGGCGCTGTCGCGCGAGGGGCTGAAGGTCGGCCTGCTGGCCGCCCCGCCGCGGCGCGATGCCCCGTCCGACGTGCGCACCTATGCGCTCAATGCCGGCGCGGTGGCGCTGCTGCGCGAGCTGCGCGTCTGGGATGCGCTGCCCGAGGCCGCCCGCACCGCGGTGAGCGACATGCAGATCCGCGGCGACGACGGCGGCGCGCTGGAATTCAGCGCCTGGCAGCAGGGCGTGGCCGAACTGGCCTGGATCGTCGACGCCGCGGCGCTGGAGCAGGTGCTCGGCGAGGCGCTGCGCTTCGCGCCGCATGTGCAGCGGCTGACGCAGCCCGCGCCGGCGGCGCTGACCGCCATCTGCGAGGGCCGCGACTCCGCCACCCGCGAGGCGCTGGGCGCCGGCTTCGAGGCCTTCGCCTACGGCCACCTGGGTGTGGCGGCGCGGCTGGCGAGCGACCAGCCGCACCACGGCGTGGCGCGGCAGTGGTTCCGCCATCCGGACATCCTGGCGCTGCTGCCCTTCGACCGGCCGCAGACGGGCCACGGCTACGGCCTGGTCTGGTCGCTGCCGCAGGCCGAGGCCGAGCAGGTGATGGCGCTGTCCGACGCCGACTTCGCCGAGCGACTGAAAGAGGCCACCGGCGGCGCGGCCGGCCGGCTCGAGCTGAGCGCGCCGCGCATGGCCTGGCCGCTGCGCGTCGGGCAGGCTGCGCGCTGGTGCGGCGCCGGCTGGGTGCTGCTGGGGGATGCGGCGCATGCGGTGCATCCGCTGGCCGGCCAGGGCCTGAACCTGGGACTGGCCGACGTGCGCGTGCTGGCGCAGGTGCTGGTCGAGTCGCGGCGCAGCGCGCCGTGGCGCTCGCTCGGCGACGAGCGCGTGCTGCGCCGATACGCCCGCGAGCGCAGCGTGCCGACGCTGGCGATGAGCAGGCTGACCGACAGCCTGCTGCACCTGTTCGCGCAGCCCGCGGCGCCGCTGCGGGAACTGCGCAACCAGGGAATGACTCTGGTCCATCATCTCGGTCCGCTCAAGCGCTGGCTGACCGCCCGGGCACTCGACGCCTGAGTGGCCCGAGCCCGACCCATTCCGGATCACCAAGGAAGCCCATGATGTTCCCGCGTCTCGTCCCGTCCGCCCTCGCCGCCTGCGTCGCGGCCCTCGGCCTGCTGGCCGCCACCGCCGTGCGCGCCGACGAGGCCGACATCCGCAAGACCTTCGCGGAGCGCTTCCAGAATCTGCCGAAGATCGACGAGATCCGTCCGGCCCCGGTCGCCGGCCTGTGGGAGGTGCGCATCGGCACCGAGGTGATGTACACCGACGCCAAAGGCGCCTACCTGATCCAGGGCTCGATCATCGACACCGCCACCCGCCGTGACCTGACGCAGGAGCGCATCGACAAGCTGACCGCGATCGACTTCGCCTCGCTGCCGCTGAAGGACGCCATCGTCTGGAAGAACGGCACGGGCAAGCGCCGCATCGCCGTCTTCGGCGACCCGAACTGCGGCTACTGCAAGCGCCTGGAGAAGGACCTGATCAACGTGAAGGACGTGACGGTCTACAACTTCGTCATCCCGATCCTGGGCGGCGACTCGGCCGAGAAGGCCCGCTCGATCTGGTGCGCCAAGGACAGCACCGCCGCCTGGCGCGGCTGGATGGTCGACGGCGTCGCCCCGCCGCGCACGATGGGCCAGTGCGACGCCTCGGCGATCGAGCGCAACGCGGCGCTGGCGCGCAAGCACAAGGTCAACGGCACGCCGGCCATCGTCTTCGAGGACGGCACGCGCGCACCCGGCGCGCTTCCCGCCGCCGAGATCGAGAAACGGCTGGCGGCGCTGGCGAAGTCCTGAGCAGGATCCTGGCGGCAGACCGGCTCAGCCGAGCCGGTACTGGCAGATCCAGACCTGATCGAGCGCCGGGCAGACCAGCCGCGCGCAGCCCACCTCGCGGGCAGCCGGTGCGACCAGCTGCTGGTAGTGGCTGCAGACCCGGCCCGGGCGGCATTGGTGCGTCTCGGGATCCAGATCGGTGCCCTGCTGCGCCCACTGATCGACGACATAGACCGGATCGAGCGGCTGCAGCGCGCTGCGGCCGTCCTTCCAGCGGTAGGCGCTGGACCAGTACAGATTCTCGCCGATGTGCAGGTCCGGGCTGGGCCGGGCATCACAGGGCTGGCCGCGACCACGCTCGAGCTGCAGCGCCCACTGCCCGGCCGTACGCGCCATTTCGTCCGACCACGTCAGCGGCCGCACTCCGGCATGCAGGCGCCACTCGTTGTGGCGCAACAGCATGGCCTGGCGGGCATCGGGCGGCAGAACGGCCCGATCGCCCGAGGCAGGCGCCGCCACGGTCGGCGTGCAAAAGGCGGACAGCAGGACCAGGGCAGGAAGAAAGCGCGGCAGCACGGCGGACCTCGGCGAGACCGATCGCACACCCGGCGGATCGGCAGGACAGAAGCCACCACTATAGTGACGGATTTATCACTTTGATCGCCCAAAAAGCGTCGCGCCGTGGCGAACCGGCGACTCAGCGGTGGGTGAAGCCCGGTGCGCGCTTCTCCAGGAAGGCGCCCATGCCTTCCTTCTGGTCGGCGCTGGAGAACAGCGCGTGGAACAGTCGGCGCTCGAACAGCAGCCCTTCCGACAGCGGCGACTCGAAGGCGCGGTCGACGCTTTCCTTGGTCGCCATCAGCGCCAGCAGCGAGTAGCCGCACATCGCCTCGGCAGCCTTCGTGGCCTCGGCATGCAGCTCGGCCAGCGGCACGACCCGCGAGACCAGGCCGGCGCGCTCGGCCTCGGCCGCGTCCATCATGCGCCCGGTCAGCGCCAGATCCATCGCCTTGCTCTTGCCCACCGCGCGCGGCAGGCGCTGCGTGCCGCCGGCGCCGGGAATGATGCCCAGCTTGATTTCCGGCTGGCCGAAGCGGGCGTTGTCGGCCGCGATGATGAAGTCGCAGGCCATCGCCACCTCGCAGCCCCCGCCCAGCGCGAAGCCCGAGACCGCCGCGATGATCGGCTTGCGCACCTGGCGGATGGTGT
Source organism: Pseudomonadota bacterium (assembly GCA_046050625.1). Classification (GTDB taxonomy): domain Bacteria; phylum Pseudomonadota; class Gammaproteobacteria; order Burkholderiales; family Burkholderiaceae_C; genus Sphaerotilus. Next base: position 1,838 of record JBJOPV010000042.1, on the reverse strand, counting down.
CCCAGTTGCGCGAGATCAGGCCCTTGCGGAAGGCGTTCGGGAAGTCGAACGGATGCATGACCGAGATGTCGGCGCCGGCGGCAAAGGCCTTCTCGCTGCCGGTCACGACGATGCAGGCCACCGTGTCGTCGGCATCGAAGGCCAGCAGCGCCTGGCCCAGCTCGTCCATCAGGCCGTCATTGAGCGCGTTGAGCGCCTTGGGCCGGTTCAGCGTGATCCAGCCATAGGACAGCGCGTTGGCGCCGCTGCCTGGGCGGGTCTCAACAAGGATGTTCTCGTAGGTGCGTTCGGTCATGGCGGGAGATCCTGAGCGAGGAGGACAAGGAGCGGTGCGGCACCATGCTGCACCGCAGCACCCAGGACTATAGAACGACCGTGCTATTTTGTCGCTGCGGGCGAACCCGCCTGCTGCGGCACCTCCGACAGCCGCAGGTCGAGCCAGGTGCTGGCGTCCTGCTCGATGCGGATGCGCACCGGCAGCATCTGCAGCATCGGCGCATACCAGATCTGCGCGCTGAGCAGGCTGCCGCCCTGGCGCACCGCTTCGGCCGCCGCCTCGGGCAGCGCGGTGGTGATCGGCACCGGCCGCACATGCAGCGTCTCGAGCACGCCCAGTGGCGTGTTCATCGGCACCCGGGCGCCGACCTCGTAGACCCAGCGCCGCACCCGGTGCGGCAGCGCCAGATCGAACTCGACGCGCTCGCCGGGCTGGCGCAGCGCCGGCCGGGTCGAGAACAGCCAGACCATCTGGATGAACTGGCTGGCGCTGTCCTGCACGTCGGCGCGTGCCGGCATGCGTCGGCCGTCGGCCAGCTGCACGCCCTCGCCGTCCAGGCTCATCAGCACCCGGCGGTCGCGGCCGACGATCTGGCGCGTCTCCTGCTCGTAGCGCTGCGGGCGCAGGCCCTCGGGCGTGATGCGGCCCTCGCTGCTCATGCGCCGCGACATCAGCGGCGCCAGGCTCGGCCCGACCGAGACCTCGAGATGGACCTGGTAGCGCTCGCCCGAGCGCAGCCACTCGACCTGGGCCTCGCCGTGCACCTCGCCCTGGTACCAGCCGGTGAGCGTGTAGCGCAGCCGGGTCGAGACCGGCCACTCGAAGGCTGGGCCGGACGCCGCCGCTGGAGCAGCCGCCGGAGCGCTCGCCGCGACCGCGATCTCCGGTGGCGCCGCCGCGACGCTGCCCGGCGCGGCCTGCGGATCGAAGTCCGGCGGCTGCGGGCCGGCCGAAGCCGGCGGGGGCTCGGCGGACACGCTGATCTCGGCGGCATCGGCCAGCAGCGGCGCGGAAGCCGGTGCTTCGGGCCGATCCGGCGGCGGTGCGGGTGCAGCCGGTGCGGCCTGTGGGCGGGCCGCCGGCCGGGGCGCAGCGGCAGCAGCCACCGGGGGCAGGCTCTGGACGATCTCGCGGGTGTAGACCGCCGACAAGCGCTCGATCGCCGGCTCGCTCGGTGCGGACATCTGCAGCCGCTCGCCGAACCAGGCCAGCAGCAGCGCATGCAGGCCCAGGACCGCCGCGCCCAGCGCCGCCAGCCGACTCAGCCTGCGCATCGGGACATCGCGCAGCTCAGGCGCCGGCGCGCGTCAGCCACGCCTCGCGGCGGCGACGCACCGCCGCCGCCGGCTTGCCCTGCAGCGACAGCGCCACCGCGCCCTCGACCTCGCGCCCGGCCGGCAGCGTCAGGCGCAGCAGCCGACGGTCGCGCGCCACCAGCAGCGGCAGCGCCTGCTCGAAGGCGCCGTAGAGCGTGAGGTCCTCCGGCTTGACGACGCGCCAGTCGCCCAGCGCCAGGATCTCGTCGCCCGCCGACAGGCCGGCGGCCTCGGCCAGCCCGCCC
>JBJOPV010000041.1:0-19918 GCA_046050625.1 Pseudomonadota bacterium | reverse complement strand
CGAGCCGGACATCACGCCCAACGCGCTGATGCACAACCTCAAGCACAACAAGGTGCTGCACGAGCACAACCTGTTCGTGACGGTGCGCCACCACGACATCCCGTGGATCGGCTTCGAGCGGCGCATCACGATGGAGCCGCTCGGCCATGACTGCTGGCAGGTCACGCTGAACTTCGGCTTCAAGAACGAGCCCGACGTGCCCGAGGCGCTCCAGCTGCTGCAGGGCCGCGGCGTGCCGCTCGACCCGATGGACACCAGCTATTTCCTGTCGCGCGACATCGTGATGCCCACGCTGGGCGAGGGCATGTCGCTGTGGCGCGAGAAGCTCTTCGCCAACATGCACCGCAACGCGGCAGCCGCGGCCGACTTCCTCAGCCTGCCGGCGAACCGGGTGGTCGAGCTGGGCTCGAAGGTCGAGATCTGAAGCGCCCGAGCGCCACAGGCAGCGCCAGCAGCAGCACCGCGGCCAGCAGGCCGCACAGCAGCCCGGCGGCATGCGCCACCGGCGCGATGCGGATGTCCCAGCCCGGCGGCTGCACCTGCAGCACCGCCCAGGGCTGCTCGCCCAGCACCTTCAGCACCAGGCCCAGACCCAGCGCGGCACCCAGCGCGCGCTCGGCGCGCAGTCGCCCGGGCTGGACCAGCAGCGCCACCGCCGCCACCGCCGCGCCGGCATGCAGCACGCCGGAGAGCCCGCCGTAGCGCCGCAGCGCCGGCTCGGCCAGCAGGGCCAGATGGGTCAGCGGCCAGGCCAGCGCCCAGGCCAGTGCGGCCTCGCGCGGCAGCCGCGCCACATGCCCGAGCAGCAGCAGCAGCAGCGCGCCGGCCAGGTTGGCGCCCAGGTGCAGCAGGCTGAAATGCACCCAGGCCGCGCTCCAGCAGCGCCAGGGCTCGGCCCAGACCAGCGCGGGCTGCCAGGTGAGCACCTTGCGCGCCAGCCCGGGCCCGGCACCGACCAGCAGCGCCGGCAGCACCAGCAGCAGCCCGACCGCGCCCCAGAGCCGCTCGCCCGGCGCCACGCCGGCCCCGCTCAGCCGAAGACCGCCCGCCACAGCGCCAGCCCCGCCTGACGGTGCGCGGCCAGCTCGCCCAGCTCGGCGATCTCGGTCTGGGTGCTGGCCTCGTCCAGGCGCGCACGGTGCTGGGCGCGGCGCAGTTCGCGGTAGGCATCGGCCGCCCCCAGACCCACGCCCGGTGGCAGCAGCCCGGCGCGCTCGGCCCGCTGCAGCAACGCGATGTTGCCGACATCGTCCTGCAGCTCAGGGTGAGCGGCGCTGTGCGCCAGCACCAGCCACTGCACCGCGAACTCGATGTCCATCATGCCGCCGCGACCGTGCTTGAGGTCGAAGCGGGTCAGGCGCACCGGGTGGGCCTCGCGCACCCGCTCGCGCATCGTGGCAATCTCGCGACGCAGCGCATCCTGGTCACGCGGCGCGGTCAGCACCGCGCGGCGCACCGTCTCGAAGCGCGACGCCAGCCCGGCGTCACCCGCGCACCAGCGCGCCCGGGTGATGGCCTGGTGCTCCCAGGTCCAGGCGGTGTTGCTGCCGCGCCCCTGCTGATAGCGCGCGAAGGCCTCGATCGAGGTGACGAGCAGGCCGGAATTGCCGTTGGGCCGCAGCGCGGTGTCGATCTCGTAGAGGGCGCCGGCGGCGGTGCGCAGCGACAGCCAGGTGATGACCTTGCGCGCGAAGGCGGCGTAGACCTCGGGCGCGCGCTCGTCGTCGTCGTCGTAGAGGAAGACGATGTCGAGGTCGCTGCCGTAGCCCAGCTCCTTGCCGCCGAGCTTGCCGTAGGCGATGACGGCAAAGCGAGGCTGCTCGCGGTGACGCTGGCGCAGGTGGCGCCAGGCCCAGTCCAGTGTCAGGTCCAGCGTCGCATCCGCCAGCGCCGAGAGGTCGTCGGCGACCTGCTCCACCGTGATCTCGCTCTCGACATCGCGCACCAGCGTGCGGAAGGTCTCGGCGTGGTGCGCGCGGCGCAGCGTGTCGAGCAGCTCGCCCTCGTCGGCCTCGCCGGAGCGCACCCAGGCCTGGTGGCGCGCCTCCAGATCGCGCGACAGCGCGCCCGGCTCGAAGCGCTCGCCCAGCAGCCGCGCATCGGCCAGCTCGTCGATGACGCCCGGATGCAGCATCAGGTAGCGCATCGGCCAGCGCGCCAGGCCCAGCAGGCGCAGCAGCCGGCCCAGCACCTCGCCGCGCTCGGCCAGCAAGGCCAGATAGCTGTCGCGGCGCAGCAGCGGCTCGATCCAGTCGATGAAGCGCAGCAGCGCGGTGTCGCCGATGCCGGGCATGTCGCGGCTGAGGCGGCGCGCGCGCATCAGCAGCTTGGCCAGACGCGTGCGGCCCTCGTCGCGCAGCAGCGCCACCCGGGGCGAATCGACCAGCAGCTTCAGCCGCGCCGCCAGCTCCGGCGACAGGCCGTCGTGCAGCGCCGGGCTGTCGAGCGTCGGCGGCGCGCCGGAGCAGCCGCGGCAGGTGCCGCCGCTGCTGCCCGGCCGGGGCGGCGTGCTGCGGCCCTCGTGCAGCAGCGCATCGAACTCGGTGGCCACCAGCTCGCGATGCGCGCACAGCGCGTCGAGCAGATCGCAGGCCTCGGCGTTGCAGTTCAGCCGCATCGAGGCGGCGATCCAGCGCAGATCGGCGTCGACCGTCGGCAACAGATGTGTCTGCTGGTCGTCGAGATACTGGATGCGATGCTCGACCTGGCGCAGGAAGGTGTAGGCCTCGGCCAGCCGGTCGGCGGTGTCCTGCGGGATCAGGCCGACCCCGGCCAGGCGCTGCAGCGCCTTCAGCGTCGGGCGGGTGCGGATCTCGGGGAACTGGCCGCCGCGCACCACCTGCAGCAGCTGCACGATGAACTCGATCTCGCGGATGCCCCCGCGCGAGAGCTTCACGTCGTTGGCGCGCTCGGGCCGGCCGGCGGCGCGGCGCATCGCCTCGTCGCGGATCTTCTGGTGCAGCTGGCGCAGGCCCTCGAAGACGCCGTAGTCGAGGTAGCGGCGGTAGACAAAGGGCGTGACCACGTCGCGCAGCGCGCGCGCCCGGCCGGAGGTGATCGATTCGCGCGGCGCCACCACCCGGCTCTTGAGCCAGGCGAAGCGCTCCCACTCGCGGCCCTGCACCAGGAAATACTCCTCAAGCATCGCCAGGCTGACCACCGGCGGGCCGGAGTTGCCGTTCGGGCGCAGCGCCAGATCGACGCGGAAGACGAAGCCGTCGTCGGTCAGATCGCCGATCAGCGCCCGCAGCGTGCGCGCGACCTGCGAGAAGTACTCGTGCGCGGTGATCACGCCCACGCCATCGGCCCGGCCGGCGGTGGCGCCGTCTTCCTCGTAGACATAGATCAGGTCGATGTCGGAGGAGACATTGAGCTCGCGCGCGCCGAGCTTGCCCATGCCGATGATCCAGAAGTCGATCGGCGCGCCGGCCTCGGTGCGCGGCGCGCCGTGGCGCTCGTCCTGCTCGGCGCGGGCGAAGGCCAGCGCGGCCTCCAGCGTCACCTCGGCCAGCTCGGTCATCGCGCGGGTGACGGTCTCGACCGAGGCCTGCTGCTCGACGTCGAGCACCACCAGCCGCTCCATCACCAGCTGGCGCACGATGCGCAGCGCCGAGGCCAGCGGCCGGCCCTGCGCCAGCACCGTCTGCAGCGCGGCCTCCATCGTCTCGCGCACCGGCTCGCCCGGGGGCAGCCAGGCCAGGGAATCGCCGCGAACGCGGCGCACGCGCTGCACATAGCGGCTGTGGTCCGCGCGGGCCGCGAGGGCCGGCGTCGGATCTTGCGCCTGCGGAAGGGTATCGATCGAATTCATTCGGGTCTGTGCTAGCTTCTCTGCTTCCATCCTGCCGGCGCCTGTGCTGCTCGCTGCGTTCATGTCTGCCCCTCCCCGATCGCCCGACGCGCTCGCCGATCCGATCCCGACTGCCGACACCTCCGGATCCGCCTCGACAGGCAGGATGCCTCGCCTGCTGCGCGGGCTGGTCGGCACGGCAGCAGGCCTGGGCATCATCGTGCTTGCGGCATGGCTGACCTTGCAATGGGGGATTCTGCCGCGCGCCGACCTCTGGCGACCTCGACTGGCGCAATGGGCCTCGCAGGCGATCGGCATGAAAGTGCAGATCGCGCACATCGAGGTGCTCGGCGACCTCTGGGCGCCGACGCTGCGGCTCGAGGGCGTGCAGCTGCTCGACCCGCAGGGCCGCGCCGCGCTGCAGCTCGGCCGCGCCGAGCTGCGCATCACGCCCGGCTCGCTGATCCCGCGGCCGCACCAGGGCTGGACGCCGCGCATGGACCGCATCCTGCTGCAGACGCTGGTGCTCGACATGCAGCGCGACGCGCAGGGCCGCATCCTGCTCGCCGGCCTGCCGATCGCGCCAGCGGACGACCGGAGCGACGCGGACGATGGCAGCGGCGCGCTGGCCGACTGGCTCTTCAGCCAGCCCGACATCCGGCTGCAGGACGCGCGGCTGCGCTGGCAGGACGCGCTGCGCCCGCGGGCCGGGCTGCTGGAGCTGGGCGATGTCGACATCGAGCTGGGCAACCGCCTGGGCCGCCATGTCGCCCGGCTGCAGGCCACGCCCCCCGCAGGCTGGGGGGATCGCTTCACGCTGAGCGCCGATCTGGCCGGGCCGCTGCTGTCGGCCTCGCGCTGGCTGGCGCCGGGCGACTGGCGGCGCTGGTCGGGCGAGATCCGCGCCGACTGGCCGCATGTGGACGTGGGCCGGCTGCGTCGCCACATCGACCTGCCCTTCGACCTGATGGAGGGGCGCGGCCAGCTCGGCAGCCTGCTGACGGTGCAGGACGGCGGCCTGGCGCAGGCAGCGCTGGACCTGCGCCTGGAGGCGGTGGCGCTGCGGCTGGCGCAGGCGCTGCCGCCGCTGACGCTGCACCGCATCGCCGGCCGGCTGGCGCTCGAGCGCAGCGAGGCCGGCAGCCTGATCCGCGCCCAGGGCCTGTCCTTCGAGCTGCCCGCCGACGGCCGGGGCCGCGAGGCCGCGCGCTGGCCCGACACCGACCTGACGCTGACGCTCGAGGGCCAGCCGGGCGCATGGCGGGGCGGCACCTTCGCGGCCTCGCGGCTGGATCTGGCGCTGCTGGCGCGCTCGGCCGAGGCCATGCCGCTGGGCGGACCGATGCGCCGCCTGCTGGCCGAGACCCGCCCGAGCGGCCGGGTGCGCCAGCTGCGCTACGACTGGAGCGGCGAGGCCGAGCTGCCGACACGCTGGCGCGCCCGCGGCCAGGCCGAGCAGCTCAGCCTGAGCGCCGAGCCGGCCACCGCGCAGCTCGAGCGCACCGCCACGCCCGGGCGTCCTGGCCTGCACGGCGCGCAGGTCGACTTCGAGGCCACCGAGCGCGGCGGCCGTGCCGGCGTGCGCATGGGCCGCGACGGCGCGCTCGAGTTTCCCGGCGTCTTCGAGGCGCCGCGCGTGCCGGTGCAGCGGCTGCAGGCCGAGGTGCGCTGGGCGCTGCAGCGCAGCCCGGCGCAGGCGCGCCCGGCCATCGCGGTCGAGGTGCGCCAGGCCCGCTTTGCCACTGCCGACGGCCAGGGCGAGTTCTCCGGCCGCTGGAAGAGCGGCCCACCCGACGGCGAGCGCTTCGGCCGCGACGGCTGGCTGCCCGGCCATCTGGACCTGGAGGCGCGGGTCGAGACGCTGCGCGCCGAGCGGGTGCACCGCTACCTGCCGCTGGGCATCGGCGCCTCGACCCGGCATTACCTGGCCCGCGCGCTGCGCGAGGGCCAGGCGCGCGAGGTGCGCTCGCGGGTGCGCGGCGCGGTGCTGGACTTTCCCTACACCGGGCGCGACGAGCCTGGCCAGTTCCTCATCGAGGGTCGCTTCGAGGGCGTCGGCTTCGACGCGGCGCCGGGCAGCCGCTGGCCGCTGTTCTCCGACGTGTCGGGGCGGCTGCGCATCGATGGCAACCGGCTGACGCTGGAGGACACCCGCGGCCGGCTGGGCCACACCGGCAGCGGCCGCTTCCAGCTCGAGGGCGTCGAGGGCGGCATCGCCGACTTCGTGCACGACCCGGTGCTGAAGCTCTCCGGCCAGGGCCGCGGCCCGGCCGCCGACATGGTGCGCTATCTGGTCGACAGCCCGATCGACGGCTGGCTTCACCAGCTGTTCACCCCGGTGCAGGCCGAGGGCGAGAGCCGGCTGGCGCTGGATCTGGCCATTCCGGTGCTGGAGGCCGAGCGCACCACCGCGCGCGGCCGGGTCGAGCTGCAGCAGGCACGGCTGCGCATGCGACCTGGCACGCCGGAGCTGAGCGGGCTGGACGGCCGGCTGACGTTCAGCGAGCGTGACTTCCAGGTCCACGAGGCGCGGGCACAGGTGGCGGGCGGGCCGCTGCAGTTCACCGGACGGCTGGGCGAGGACGGCCAGGTGCGGCTGAGCGGCCAGGGCCGCGCCAGCCTGGAGGGCCTGCGCGCGCTCGACGAGCCGGCGGTGCTGCGCTCGCTGCTGCAGCCCTTCGACGGCGAGGCCGACTACCGCATCGAGCTGGGCCTGGGCCGGCTGGGCACCCGGCTGGCGATCGACAGCGATCTGGTCGGGGTGCGCTCGCCGCTGCCGGCGCCGCTGGCCAAGCCGGCCGCGCAGGCGCTGCCGCTGCGGGTGCGCCTGGAGCCTGCCTCCGACGGCGCCGAGCTGCTGCGCGTCGAGGCCGGCAGCGCGGCCCAGCCGCTGCTGCAGGTGGGCTACCTGCGCGACGCGAGCAGCGGCGTGGTGCAGCGCGGCCGGCTGGCGCTGGGTGCGGCCACCGTCGCGGGCGACGATCCGCGCGCCTGGCCGGCGCAGGGCGTCGATGCGCTGGTGGCGCTGCCGGCGCTGTCGCTCGACCGCTGGCAGCAGTGGATGCATCACGAGGCCCCGGCCGACTGGCGTGCGGCCGCGGCCGCGCCGGCCGCCCCCGCGCCGGCCGCATCCAGCCGCATCGACCCCGGCCCCCTGCCCGGCCGCATCCAGCTGCGCACCGAGCGGCTGACGCTGGGCGGACGGCGCTTCGACCGGGTCGAGGCCCAGCTGCAGCGCGACGCCACCCGCAGCGACCGCTGGCTGCTGCGCATGCAGGCCGATCAGCTCGACGGCGAGGCCGAATACACCGCCGCGGCCGCGGCCAGCCCGCGCCCGGCCGCGCTGCGCGCGCGGCTGTCGCGGCTGGTGCTGACGCCGCAGACCGAGCCCGGCGCAGAGCCACCCCTGCCAGCCGACAGCGCCCCGGCGGCCGGCACGACGCCGGCGCAACGTCTGCCGCAGATCGACCTGCAGGCCGATGCGGTCGAGTTCGCCGGCAAGCCGCTGGGGCGGCTGGAGCTGCGCGCCGGCCCGCGCGCCAGCGGCGGCTGGCTGATCGACAGGCTGGCGCTGCAGCGGCCCGAGGCGCGGCTGGAGGCGGTCGGCCTGTGGCTGCCCGGCACCGCGCCGGTGACGGCCGGCGAGCCGGCCGGCCAGACCCGGCTGACCTTCCGCCTGGACCTGATCGACGGCGGCGCGCTGCTCGACGCGCTGGGCTGGCCGGGGCAGATGCAGGGCGGGCGCGGCCACCTGGGCGGCCAGATCCAGTGGCCGGGCACGCCCACCGACTACACCACCGCGCGGCTCGGCGGCCATCTGCGGCTGGACCTGGACCAGGGGCGATTCCCGCAGGCCGATCCGGGCGCCGGACGGCTGCTGGGCGTGCTGAGCCTGCAGTCGCTGCCGCGGCGCTTCCTGCTCGACTTCCGCGACCTGTTCCAGAGCGGCTTCGGCTTCGACCGCATCGACGGCGACATCGCCATTCGCCAGGGCCAGGCCAGCACCCGCAACCTGCGCATCCGCGGCCTGCAGGCGATGATCCTGACCGAAGGCAGCACCAGCCTGGCGCAGGAAACGCAGGATCTGCATGTCTGGGTGGTGCCCGACCTGAATGCCGGCGCGGCCTCGCTGGCCTATGCGGTCATCAACCCGGCCGTCGGCCTGGGCACGCTGCTGACGCAGATGGTGCTGCAGGGTCCGCTGGCCGATGCCGTCACCCGCGAATTCCGCATCACCGGCCGCTGGGACGCGCCGGAGGTGACCGGCGTCGACCGCAGCACCGGCGCACGCCCGCGTCCCGACCAAGGCGCCGCGCCGCCGCCGCCGCCGTCGTCCTCGTCCTCGCCCCCGTCCTCGTCTTTGCCGCAGGAGCCCCGCACGCCATGAGCATGAAGATCGCCGCCGTCCAGATGGTCTCGGGCCCGCGCCCGGACGAGAACCTCGACCGCGCCGAGGCGCGGGTGGCCGAGGCCGCCGCGCAGGGCGCCGAGCTGGTGGCGCTGCCGGAATACTTCTGCCTGATGGGCCTGCGCGACCGCGACAAGCTGGCCGTCGCCGAGCCCGACGGCGACGGGCCGATCCAGCGCCGGCTGGCGCAGATCGCCGCGCGCCACCGGGTCTGGCTGGTGGCGGGCTCGCTGCCGCTGGCGGTGCCGGGCGACGCCGACCACGCCACCAACACCACGCTGGTCTTCGACCCCGAGGGCCGGCGCGCCGGGCGCTACGACAAGATCCACCTGTTCCGCTTCGACGACGGCGAGCGCCGCCACGACGAGGCCGCCACGCTGCGCGCCGGCCACGCCCCGCTGGCGCTGGACATCACCGCCCGCGACGGCCGCGCGCACCGCACCGGCGTCACCCTCTGCTACGACCTGCGCTTCCCCGAGCTGTACCGCCAGCTCGCCACCCCGCCCTGCGACCTGATGGTGGTCACCGCCGCCTTCACCTGGCCGACCGGCCAGGCGCACTGGGAACTGCTGCTGCGCGCCCGCGCGGTGGAAAACCAGTGCTGGCTGCTGGCCAGCGCGCAAGGCGGCCTGCACGAGAACGGCCGCCGCACCTGGGGCCACTCGATGATCGTCGACCCCTGGGGCCAGATCGTCGCCGAACTGCCCGAGGGCGAAGGCGTGGTCGTCGCCACGCTGGACGACCAGCGCACCGCCGAGATCCGCACCCGGCTGCCGGCGCTGGAGCATCGCCGGCTCTGACCGGCCGGGCCGGGGATTCGCCAAACAGGCCGCGAACGCGGGCGAATGAAAAGCCGCGTCCGGCCTGCCACACACCGCGCACCTAGACTGGATGGGTCCATTTCCTACTTCACAGAAAGGCCCACTCCATGAAAGCACTGATCGCCCTGGCGCTTCTCGCCTCGACCCTCACCGGCTGCGCGGTCTACACGCCCGCCGGCTCCGTCGTCATCGACCCGGCCGGCCGACATGACTCGGGCGGCGGCGGCCACGGCAAGTTCTGCCCGCCCGGGCAGGCCAAGAAGGGCAATTGCTGAACCTGGGCGCTTGCCGCGCCGGCTGAGGCCCTGACGACAGCGGAAATCCGCGCCAGGACTGCCGGCGCTGGCGCCTCGGCGGGCTGAGAAATTCGTCACGCCCCGCGCGGCTTCATGGGTCCGCAAACGAAAAGTCCTGCGATCGCTGCGGTGACTGCCATTACAAAGATGGCGTTGACGTCAAAACCTGCTGCACGGTTTAAGGTAATTTTTTACGGGGCAGGAAGCATGCAAAAAAATCGAAAACTCCCTTGTGCGACGACATTTTACACATTTCACAGGCCGAGGTAAAAGACTGCAGGCCGGTGTTACGCCAGCAGTTATTAATATCTAAATTAAATTAGGCACCTCCAGTCATGTCGCAGTTCATTCACCCGATGGCCCAACTCGTACATAGCACGGTGCGTATTGAATGCATCGACGCCAGAGGAGATAAATCATCGGGCTCTGGCTACATCTTTTTGTTCTGCGAAGACGAAGGCAAAGCCATACCTTGCGTTGTCACAAACAAGCATGTAGTACACGGCGCTGTCCAGGGCACATTCCATCTGACGTTAAAGAAAGAAGATGGGACAGCAGACCTTGGCAAGCACGAGTCGGTTATTCTCAAAGACTTGTCTCGGCATTGCATCATGCATCCGGTTCCCGCGATCGATTTGGTCGCATTTCCGATCGGCTCAATCCTTCGCAACGCCACGAAGGATGGTCGGTCCTACCACTTTGTTCCGCTTGGAAGATCGACCTTGGCGACCCGAGACCTCCTCGACTCTCTTTCCCCAATGGAGGAGATCGTGATGATTGGCTATCCAAACGGCTTATGGGACGAACTTCACAACCTACCAATTCTCAGGAAGGGCATCACTGCTACCCATCCAGGCTTGAATTTGAACGGCAAGCCCGATTTTTTGATTGATGCAGCATGCTTTCCTGGATCATCGGGCTCACCCGTTTTTCTTGCGAATATTGGGAGTTATGTAAGCCAAGAGGGTTACCTGTGTGCCGGCAACAGGGTGTCGCTCCTAGGCACCCTCTATGCAGGGCCTCAACACACAACTAAAGGTGAAATTGTCATAGTTGACGTACCCACCGACACTAAACCTATTGCAGTTGGATTGATCCCCAATAATCTGGGATATGTTATTCACGCAAGTGAACTATTTGTACTTGAAGAAGCAGTGAGAAGGGCGCTTGAACCGCGACCTGTAATTCCGCGCAACTCGCCTTGCGTGTGCGGGAGCGGCAAGCGATACAAGGCGTGCTGTGGAAATCTCGGCTAGCCTTCAGCAAGAATCGCCTAACCATTGACAGTCTCAACTCTGAAGTGCAACACCCCCGGCCAGCCAGTCAAATAATGTTTGCCACGATGAATCGCCCTCAAACAACGCCAGCCAAACCCGTCATCGCACATGCGCTGCTTCCCCTCGCTCGCCCCACGCCCCAATTTCCACCGTCACGCTGCACATTCCCTTAACCGCCCTGTGGGCGTGGCTGACCGGCAAACCTGACCCGTTCGCGGTGATCGCATGGCCGCAACTGGCAGGGCGCAGCCTCGCCGACCGCTGTGACGCCGTGGCCCGCTAGCATCAGCGCACCGCCTCACCTCTCGTCACCGGAGCCCCTGCCATGCCGCACGACATCGTCCTGACCTTCTGGTTCGAGGAACTCCAGCCGGCGCAGTGGTGGCGCGTCGACGCCGCGCTCGACCAGCGCATCCGCACGCAGTTCGGCGCGCTGCATCAGGCCGCCCACGCGGGCGAGCTGGCCGCGTGGCGCGAGCAGCCGCAGGGCCGGCTGGCCGAGATCATCGTGCTCGACCAGTTCTCCCGGAACATCCACCGCGGCACGCCGCTGGCCTTCGCCTGCGACCCGATGGCGCTGGCCCTGGCGCAGGAGGCGGTGCGCGCCGGCGCGGATCAGGCGCTGCCGGTCGAGCGCCGGGCCTTCGTCTACATGCCCTACATGCACAGCGAATCGGCCCTCGTCCACCAGGACGCCGAGCGGCTGTTCCGCACGCAGGCACCGCAGGCCAATCACCAGGCCGAACTGCAGCACAAGGCGATCATCGACCGCTTCGGCCGCTATCCGCACCGCAACGCCATTCTTGGCCGCACCTCCAGCGCGGAGGAACTGGCCTTCCTGCGGCAGCCGGGGTCGCGCTTCTAGGCCGCGCCCATCCGCAGCCAGCTCCACACCCAGCGCCCGCTGCCACGCAGCTTGCGCAGCAGCCAGTCGGTGCTCATCTGCACCGGCGGGCCCATGTCGGACAGGTCGACGGCGCGAAAGACGGTGCGCGGGTACAGCAGCGACGCCAGGTAGCGCAGCCAGCCCTCGCGACCCTCGCGGCGGCGCGCCAGAAAGGCGTGCAGATCGGCCAGGCCGTGGCGGTAGCGCAGGCCGGTGCACCAGTTCACCGCCGCAGGCATCACGGCGCGGCCGCAGAGTTCGTCGTACACGCGGGCGGGCAGGTTCATGCCGGCACGCGCCAGCAGCACGCTCGCACCGCTGGCGCGCGGGTTGATCTCCAGCAGCCACATCCGCCCGGTGCGCGGATCGCGGCGGAAGTTCATCGACACCATGCCGCGCAGCCGCAGCCGCAGCCGGTGCAGCATCGCGCCGGCCTGGGCCTCGAGCGCGGGCATCGACACCGTCTCGAGATGGCTGGCGGCGCCAAAGTCCGCCGGCCAGGTGCGCAGCGTGCGCGTCGTCGCCACCAGCACCGGGCTGCCGCCGCGCGCGATGCAGGCATGCACCGTCCACTGCTCGTCCACGTCCCCCGGCACATGGTTCTGGATGACCAGCGGCGCCAGCCCCTGTGGCGCCAGCTGGCAGCACAGCCGCATCAGCGCGCCGGCATCGTCGATGCGCACCGCGCAGCGCCGCGCCAGCGCCGGATCGATGCCCGGGCGGTGCCAGTCGCCCGCCTGCGCGGGCTTGACCACCACCGGATAGGCCAGCTGGCGCCCCAGCGCCTCGACCTCCTCCAGCGTGCGCGGCGCGTGCAGCACCGGCACCGGCAGACCGTGCTGGCGCGCCAGCTCGGCGAAGCGGCGCTGGTCCTGCAGCCGCGCGATCATGTCCGGCGAGGACGACATCCACAGCGCGGTACCGACCAGATCAGCATGCAGCGCCACCAGCGCGCGCAGGTCCGGATCGGCCGACGCGAACACCGGCAGCGCCTGGCCGTGACGCATGCGCAGCTCGCGCAGCACCGTCAGCAGCCGCCCGGGCTGCTGCGTGAAATCGCGCGCGCAGATGAACTCGATGCAATGGCGCGAATAGCCCGAGGGCGGGAACGGGTACTCGCCGACGACGATCACCGGCACGCCGGCCTGCCCCAGCGAGCGCACCAGGTTCAGATCGGCGCCAGGCGCACCCTGGCAGGCCAGCACCACGGCAGGCAGAAGGTTCGTGGAAGTCGGAGAAGACAGGGACATGGCGGGGTCGTGCAGACGAATCAGGCAGAGCATGCGGGCCGGAGGCCGCGGCCGCATGGTGTCCGTCTGAAGACAGGGCGTCGTCCCCTCGAAACAGGGTCGTGCACGATCTGGAGGCGCGAGACGATGCATTTGCACGCCTGGCACCGCCCGGCAGCAAGCAATGGGCGCTCAGCGCTGCCCGAACATCATGCGCCGCGCCAGCAGCGACTTCAGCGGCCCGGCCTGCTCCAGCGCCGCCAGCGCCGAGCCGCGCAGCGTGCCCAGCCCCGGCAGGTTCCAGGTGAAGCTGCGGGCGAGGAAATCGGTGGCGGCGATCATCGCCCAGCGGTCGGGCGCACGCTGCCACTCGACCCGGCGCAGCGCCTGGTCGACATCGTCGCTGGCGGCCAGGCGGCGCACCAGCTCGTGCGCGTCGCGCAGGCCCAGGTTCAGGCCCTGACCGGCGACCGGGTGCAGCGTCTGCGCCGCGTTGCCGATGCGCACCGTGCGGCCGCGCACCAGCGTGCGCTCGGCATTGAGCCCGAGCGGAAAGCACTTCAGCGGCCCGATGCCCGCCAGCCGCCCGACCTCGCCCGGCAGCAGGTGCGTCAGCACCGCCAGCCGCTGCGCATCGTTCAGCCCGGCGACCGGATCGTCGCCACTGTCGACGCACCAGACCAGCGAGAAGCGTCGCCGCGGCGCCTGCCCTGGGCGCTCGATCAGGCCGGGCAGCGGCAGCAGCGCCACCGGCCCCTGCGGCGTGAAACGCTCGTAGGCGCAGCCGGGCTCGCCGCCCTCGACCTCGACGGTGCCGACCCAGGCGCTCTGGCGGTAGTCGCGGGTGACGGCGCGGCGCGCCTGCTCGGTGTAGACGCCGCCCTCGGCGATGACCGCCAGATGGTGGGTCTCGACCAGCCGGCCGCGCTCGCCAGACGTGTCCGCGCCCTCGCCGGGCAGCTCGGTGGCCAGATCGACCTCGACGCCGGCCGGCACGGTGCGCACGTCCAGCACCGGCCGGCCCCAGGGTGCGGACAGACGCTGCGGCTCGCGCGCACAGGCCGCCAGCCAGGCTGCGCGCATCGGCGCGACCAGCCGGCCGTAGGGAATGACCGCGCCGAGCTGCTCGACGCGCTCGTCTTCGGCACGAATGCGCAGCGCCGGCGCCTCGCCGCGCCCGAGCAGCGCCATCAGCCCGGGCTGCTGCTGCGAGACATGCACGCAGCGGATCGGCTCGGCCTGCCCGACCATCTCGTCCCAGACGCCCAGCCGGCGCAGCTCGACCACGCTGCCCTGAGACAGCGCCAGCGTGCGCGGGTCGGCGGTCACGTCATGGGTGGCGGGCAGACGGTCGTGCACGCAGATGCGCGCCTGCGGCAGGCGCTGCGCCGCATGCAGCGCCAGCGCCAGCCCGACCGGGCCGGCCCCGATCACCGCCAGCTGCAGCGCAGCCGGACCGGCACGAACCGGCGAGGAGGACAACGGAGACGAGACAGAGTCGGTCGGGGTCATGGGTGCCGAGGGGTCTGGGGATCTTCAGCCGGCTGCCGTGGCGGCAGCGGGGGCGTGACCCGCATTTTCCTCGCGATCCACCGGGACGTCAGCACCAGGGCCGGGCGCGGATCCTCCAGGCTCAGCGTCTGGCAGACCAGCGGCCAGCGCAGCAGCGAGCGCAGGTGCGCGCCCCAGCTCGCCAGGCCCTCGGCGCGGTACTGGCGTGCGGCACGCAGATCGGTGAGGCCATTGACATACCAGCGCCCGGCACGGGCTGGGGGCAGCGGCGGCAGCGGCGGCAGGCCCTGCGCGTCACGCCAGGCCAGCCAGGGCAGATTGACGCCGCAGCGGGTGGTGAGAATGCCCCACTGGCTGACGCGCGGATTGATCTCCAGCAGCAGGAACTCGCCGGTGCGGCGGTCGCGCTTGAAGTTCATGTTGGCAATGCCGCGGTAGCCGATGCGCGCCAGGATGTCGAGCGCCAGCGCCTCCAGCCCGGGCGCGTCCAGGCTCTCGACGAAGCAGCCGCTGCCGGCGTGCGGCGGCCAGATGCGCCACTTGCGGCCGCTGAACACCGCCTGTGCCCGGCCATCGCGGCCGATGAAGGCGTGCACGTCGAAATGCTCTTCGTCCGGGCCCTCGATGAACTCCTGCACCAGCGAGGCCGCGCCCGCCGGCAGCAGCTGCGCGCACAGCGTCATCAGCTCCGCTGCGGTGTCGACCCGCAGCGCCTTGGCCCGGCGCACCGCCTCGGGCAGCACCGACTGGTGGCACCAGGACACCGGCGTGGCCGGCTTGACGATGGCCGGAAAGCGCAGCTGCTCGGCCGCAGCGCCGACCTCGGCCAGGGTGGTCGGCGCAACGCTGCGCGGCACCGGCAGCCGGTGCGTGGCCGCCAGCCGGTCGAACGTGGTCTTGTCCATCAGCTGGCGCACCAGCGCCGGGTCGGGCATCGTCGAGGCGATGCAGTCCCGGGTGTCCTGGCTCAGCAGCCCGGCCAGCACCTCGAGGTCCGGATCGGCCGAGGGCAGCACCGGCAGCGGGCCGCCGTGATGCGCCGCCAGATCGCGCAACGCCTGCAGCAGCGCCTCAGGCCGCTCGGAGAACATCGGCACCTGGACAAATTCCGTGCAGTGGCGCGACAGGCGAGCCGGCGGATCGGCGTACTCCGACACCAGGATCACCGGCACACCGGCCATCCCGAGCGAACGCACCAGGTTCATGTCGCCTTCGCTGGCCCCGAGGCAGGACAGCACGACGCAGGGACGCAGACCGTCGGTCGAGGCAGGAACAGGGGGCAGGCGAGACATCCGGAGCTCCATTCAGATGCTCTGGATTGTCCTGTGCGGAACCTGCAGATCAGACGACCGTCAGGCCCCTGGTGACGTGACCTGGGTCACGACAGCTGCAGAAGGACCGACCGGCTCGACCGCCTCCACCGAGGCGCCCCGACTTTCGGACGGGCTCTGCGCGACCGCCGCTTCCGCGGCACGGCGGCGCGACTGGCGCAGCCGTTCGGCCGCCAGCATCGCCGCGCCAGCAACCCGGTTGCCCGGCACCAGCAGCGCGCCCAGCTCGCGCCGACCGGGCCAGAGCTTGCTGATGAAGGAATCGGACGAGGCGCCACTCTCGAACATCGTCAGCTGCGGACAGCGCTGGCGGCCCTGGCGGATGAACTCGATCTCGTTGAGCATGCCGGGGCCGAACTTGCGCAGCTCCGGATCCCAGCCCACCTTGAAGGCGAAGCCCATCGTGCCGGAGATGAAGTTGCAGGTCGAGGCGATCGCACGGCCGTCGAGACGCAGTTCGGTGAACAGCGCGCGGCCCTCGGCGTCGAAGCGCGCCGCCATCTCGCGGAAGAAGGCCTCCTCGGCCGGCACCGCCCGCACCGAGGTGCCCGACTCGCCCTTCCAGCCCTGGTGCTCCAGGTGCAGGAAGTTCTCGATCACCGACGCGGTCAGCGGCTCGCCCTGACCGAGGCAGTGCCAGCTCAGCTCGCCCATCTCGGCCAGACGGCGCCGGCAGCGGTTGATCTCGTTGAGCTTCTTGCCCAGCAGATCGCGCAGCATGTCCTCGCCGCACAGGCTCATGTCGAGCATCGCACGCTCCTGGGGCCCCAGACTCAGCATCGCCAGACCACGTGCATCGGTCTGACGCGCGAGCGCACGCGCCAGCCGGCCGTCGCAGTCGGTCTTGGGCAGCACCAGACCCTGCCAGGGCGACAGGCCACCGATGGCCGCCATCAGCGCCGCCACGGCCGACTCGAGCCGCTCCGCATCGAGCAGCAGCCCGCCGAGAAAGCTGTGGCACGACAGATAGGCGCTCAGGTGCGGCCACGGAAAGCTGCGGCTGCCCGGACTGCGCCGGAACACGCCGACGCCGACCAGCTCGCGCGCTCCCGCGGAGCCGGACTCCATCCAGGCGATCACCGGCCGCAGGCCGGCATCGAGATGCCGCAGCGCCGGCAGCACGAAGTTCGGCGAGAGATAGACATTCGGCTCGGCCGCACGTGATTCGAGCCGACCCCAGGCCTGGAGGTCGGCCGGGCCGAGCTCCTCCGGCCGACGCCAGCTCACCTCGATCTTTCCTGCCTGCGGCATGCCCCCATCCTCCTGCCCTTGCGGGCGTGACCGACTCCCCAGCCGCGCCTGTCCCTGCACGGCGCCGCCCGTCGTCATCCTGTCATCGACTCCCATGAACCCCATTCCCTCCCATGCGCCTTCGACTCCTGACCGCCAGGCGCCGGCTTCCGGGCGCTCGCCCGGGTTGACCGCTCGGGGTTTTACCGCAGATTCGCGACCCCGCCGCCGACGCCGGAAGCCAGGCGTAAACGTTTGTAAACCCAAACCAAAGTTCAGCTTAAGCCAGCCTGAAGGTCGCTGACAAGCATCACGACATCCGCCATGTCCAGCCCCAGGCCGCCAACAGGACCGTGCATCCTTGTCATATCGCCAGCGGATCCACATCCAGCGCCCAGCGCAGCACCCGGGCCTCGCCGGTGCGGGCCGCCGACTGCGCCAGCACCGGCTGCCAGCGCGCCAGCAAGCGGTGCAGCGCCTGACGCGACGAGGCCTCCAGCAGCATCTGCGCGCGCTCGACATCGGCCACCCGCTGGATGGGCGCGGGCACCGGCGGGAAGATCAGCACCTCGGCCGCCTCGGGCCAGTCCAGCGTCGCGGCCGACACCGCCTCGAGGAAATCGCAGGCGGCCTGCTGGCTGCGGGCCTCGGCGCGCAGCAGCGCCTGAAAGGCGTAGGGCGGCATCGCCGCCGACTCGCGCTCGAGCAGCTGCGCGGCGGCGAAGGCCGGATAGTCGTGCCGGCGCAGCGCCGCATAGAGCGGATGCGCCGCATGCCAGGTCTGCAGCCAGATCTCGCTGCGCCCGGCCAGCTCGGCGTCGCGCCCGGCACGTCCGCCCGCCTGCATCAGCAGCGCGAACAGCCGCTCGGGCGCGCGGAAGTCGCTGGAGAACAGCGCCGCGTCGGCCTGCACCGCCGCCACCAGCGTCATGCGCCGGAAGTCATGGCCCTTGGTGACCATCTGCGTGCCGACCAGCACGTCGATCTCGCCGTCGTGGACCTGCGCGAGCTGGCTCTCCAGGCTGCCCTTGTGGCGGGTGGTGTCGGCGTCGATGCGACCGATGCGTGCGCCGGGCAGCAGCTCGGCGATCTGTTCTTCGAGGCGCTCGGTGCCGCGGCCCATGGGCTGCAGGTCCGGATCGCCGCAGCTCGGGCAGGCGAAGGGCACCCGCTCGGAGAAGCCGCAGTGGTGGCAGCGCAGCGTGCGGTCGCTGCGGTGGAAGACCCGCCAGGCGCTGCAGTGCGCGCAGTCGCTCTTCCAGCCGCAGGAGGTGCAGTGCAGCACCGGCGCGTAGCCGCGGCGGTTCAGCAGCACCAGGCTCTGCTCGCCCCGCGCCAGGCGCTCGCGCATCGCCTCCAGCAGCGGCGGCGCCAGCGGCTGGCTGTAGACCGCGCGCTTGCCGAACTGCGCAGCGATGCGCGCCAGATCGACGGTGCGCACCCGCGGCAGCGCGCCGCCGCCGATGCGCGCGGGCATGTCCAGCCGGCGATAGCGCCCCGCGCCGCCCTCGGCCGCCGGCAGCGCGTTGTGCCAGCTCTCCAGCGAAGGCGTGGCCGAGCCCAGCAGCACCGGCACGCCCTCGGCCCGACCGCGCCAGACGGCCAGGTCGCGGGCCGAGTAGCGCGCGCCCTCCTGCTGCTTGTAGGACGGGTCGTGCTCCTCGTCGACGACGATCAGGCCCAGGCGCGGCAGCGAGGCGAAGATCGCCATGCGGGTGCCCAGCACCAGATCGGCGCGGCCCAGGTGGGCCGCCAGCCAGCCCTGCAGCCGCTGCGCGGGCGTGAGGCCGCTGTGCAGCGACACCAGGCGCCGGCCGGGGAATCGCGCGGCCAGGCGCGCCTCCAGCTGCGGTGTCAGGTTGATCTCGGGCACCAGCACCAGCACCTGGCCGCCGGCCGCCAGCACCCGCGCGGCCTCGCGCAGATAGACCTCAGTCTTGCCGCTGCCGGTGGCGCCGAACAGCAGCACCGGGCCGGGCGGCATCGCCGCGAGCTGGGCCAGCGCCTCGCGCTGCTCGTCGGAGGGCTCGGGCAGCGGCGGCGCCTCGGCGGACGCGGTCTGCGCCGCTTTCGCGGCCTCCCGGTCGAGCTTGTCGCCACGGCGCAGCCGGCGCGCGAGCTGCGCAGCGTCGAGCTCGCGCAGGTCCGGCGGCAGCGCGCCCAGCGCCACCTCGCCCAGGCTGCGCTGGTAATACAGGGCCGCGAAGGCCGCCAGCCGGCGCCAGGCCTCGCCCAGCGGCGGCAGCGCGTCCAGCACCTGGACGATCTCGCGCAGCGCGATCGGAGTGCCCTCGCCGTCCGTGCCGGTCGCTGCGTCGCCCGGCCCCCAGACGATGCCGCAGACCTCGCGCCGGCCCAGGGGCACCCGCACCAGCGTGCCCGCCGGCCAGGCCTCGGGCGCCAGGTAGTCCAGCAGCGGGTCGAGCGGGCTGTGGCGCGGCAGATCCACCAGCACCTTCAGCCGCACGGTCGTCCGGCCAGGCTGTGAATATTCCGTGACACTTTCCACCAAAGCTGTGGATAACTCTGTAGATAAGTCCTGACGAGCCGTTTCAAGTCCTTGTCCCGCAAGGACTTTCTACAGATTGCCTTAAAAACGGGCAGTCGCGGCCGCGCGCATCGCCCGCGAGTGGCGATGCACCGTCTCGACCAGCACGCTGACCGCCTCCGGCGGGGTGTGCTGGCTGATGCCGTGGCCGAGGTTGAAGACATGGCCGGCATGCGGGCCGAAGCTCTCGAGCACGCGGATGGCCTCGCGCTCGATCGCCTCGGGGGTGCCGAACAGCACGTTCGGATCGAGGTTGCCCTGCAGCGCCACCTGGTGGCCGACCTGCGCGCGGGCACGACCGAGGTTGACGGTCCAGTCCAGACCCACCGCGTCGGTGTCGCTGGCAGCAATCTCGTCGAGCCACAGGCCGCCGCCCTTGGTGAAGACGATGCGCGGGATCTGCACGCCGTCGTGCTCGCGCTTGAGCTGCGCCAGCACGCGCCGGGTGTAGGCGAGGCTGAATTCCTGGAAGGCGCCGTCGGCCAGCACGCCGCCCCAGCTGTCGAAGATCATCACCGCCTGGGCGCCGGCCTCGATCTGCGCGTTCAGGTAGGCGGCGACCGAATCGGCGTTGACCGCCAGGATGCGGT
>JBJOPV010000040.1:0-19928 GCA_046050625.1 Pseudomonadota bacterium | reverse complement strand
ACCTCGGGCAGCAGCGCGACGAACTCGTCGCCGCCGAGCCGGCCGACCGCCTCCAGCGCGCGGTGCGAGCGCAGCGTGGCGCTGTCGATGCCGGGATCGAGAATCTGGTCGCAGTGATGCACGCAGCTGCGCAGGCGCCGGCCGATCTCCACCAGCAGGTCATCGCCGCGTGCATGGCCGAGGGTGTCGTTGATGGTCTTGAAGCGGTCCAGGTCGATCAGCAGCAGCGCGAAGGTGTGACCGAGGCGCTGCGCGCTCTCCAGCGCCTTGCCGGCGCGCCAGATCAGCTGGTGGCGGTTGGGCAGCTGGGTCAGCGAATCGAAGTTGGCCAGCACCCGGATCTTGTCCTCGGCCTGGCGGCGCTCGGTCACGTCCTGCAGGATGCCGCCATAGCCGGCCAGCCGGCCCTGCTCGTCGAACTGCGGCTCGGCCTCGACATGCAGCACCCGCTCGCCGCGGATCGCCACGTCGCAGTCGATCATGCAGGCTTGGCGCACCGCCTCGCGCAGGCGCGCCAGCATGGGCCGGCGCTGCGCCGGCACCACCAGATGCAGCACCTCCACCGGCAACAGCGCGCCGGCATGGGTGCGTCCCAGCACCCGCAGGGCCTCGGGCTCGAGCACCAGGCCCTGGCCGTCACGCCACTCGAAGCTGCCCATGCGGGCCAGATCCTGCGCCCGCGACAAGCGCGCCTGGCTGCGCAGCAGCGCCATCTGCACCCGGGCCGAACGCAGCAGGTAATGCAGCCGCGCCGCCAGCAGCGTCCATTGCGGGGACTTGACGAAGAAGTCGGTCGCGCCGGCCTCGAAGGCCTGTTCGATCGAGTCCTCGTCCTCCAGCCCGGTCAGCATCAGCACGGGCATCAGCTCGAAGCCGGGCAGCTCGCGCAGCTCGCGGCAGGTCTCGAAGCCGTCGAGGCCCGGCATCATCGCATCGAGCACGATCACGTCGGGCAGCCAGTCGGCGAGCTGGCGCAGCGCCGCCAGCCCCCCCTCGGCTTCGATGACCGAGAAGCCGCGCTCGCGCAGCGCAGCGGCCGTCAGCAGCAGATTGACCGGATCGTCGTCGACCAGCAAGACCCGCGGCGCGCGGGCGCCCTCCTCCGGACCGAACGCATCCCCGTCGTCGGCCGGATCCCTGTCGATGCGACCGTGTGCAGCCGCAGGATGTCGAAGGTTCACTGCAATCGTCCTGTCTCGACGGCTGCGACCGGGGCCACCGCCGTCATCGTCTCCAGCCGCTGCCGCACGCCGGTCTGGATGCGGATCATCTCCTCGCCCAGGCCCTGGAGCATCGCCGCCAGGGTCCGGACGTCCTGCCCCTGGCGCAGCGCCTGCTCGCACTCGCCGCACAGCGTCGCCAGCCGCAGGGCCCCGAGACTGGCCGCCGACGAGCGCAGGGTATGGGTGACATGGCGCACGGCGGCCGGATCATGCCCGAGCGGCCCGGGCTCGAGCATGGGCAGCAGCCGGCCGATCGAGGCATCGAAGGCCTGCATCACCCGGCGCACCAGCTGGTTTCGCCCCCCAGGATCGAGATCGTGCAGACGCCGCATCGCCTGCGGATCGAGCAGCGGCGCCTCGGGCTCCGGCGCCAGCTCGGACCCCGGTGCGACCAGATTCAGCCGCAGCGAGTGCTCGATGCGCTCGAGCTCGGCGTCGACCCGCGCCGGCGCGAGCTCGCCCGGCGCGGTGTGCACCGCCGCCTCGACCTCGGCCTGGCCCTCAGGCCCAAGCCGATCGCCCAGGAAGCGCGCCAGCAGCGCCAGCAGCTGGGTCTGGCGGTAGGGCTTGGCCAGATAGGCATCGAAGCCCAGCGACAGGAAGCGGTCCTCGTCGCCCTCGAGCGCATTGGCGGTCACCGCGATGACCGGCGTGCGCCGCGGCGTGACGAAGCGCCAGCGCGCATCCGGGCCGCTGCGCAGGCAGCGCAGCGCCTCGATGCCGTCCATGCCGGGCATCTGGATGTCCATCAGCACCAGGTCGAAGCGACGCTCGCAGAGCTGGCGCAGGCCCTCCATCGCCGAGCCGGCCACCCGCACCGCACAGCCCAGACGCTGCAGCATCTGGCCCATGACCTCCTGGTTGACCGGGTTGTCCTCGACCACCAGCACCTGCGCACCGAACTGCGGCGCCATCACCTCGCCGGCCGGCCGCACCTCGGCGCCCAGACCCAGGATCAGCTGGCGCAGCTCGGTGCGGCGCACCGGCTTGTGCAGAAACAGGTCAAAGCCGGCATCACGGGCGATGCGCGCGTCGTCGGGCGCCGCCACCGACGACAGCAGCACCTTGCGCGCCTGCCCGGCCAGGCCCTGCTGCTGCAGGTGATGTGCCAGCGCGATGCCATCCATGTCAGGCATGTGCCAGTCGATCAGCAGCAGGTCGAAGGGCAGCGCCCCAGGGCGCTGGGCCTGCTGGCGAAGCAGCGCCAGCGCCTGCTCGCCCCCGGCCGCCAGCGTGACCCGCAGCCCCCAGGCACCGAGCTGGTTGTCAAGCACGGTGCGGTTGGTCTCGTGGTCATCGACCACCAGCACCGACAGGCCGGGCAGCGGGGCCGTCTCGACCGGGTCACCCCGGGCCGGCTCCTGCGACGCCAGCAGCGGCGAGGCACCGGAGGCCTGGCCGGCCGGCAGGCCGACCGGTACCGTGAAGCGGAAGACCGAGCCCAGGCCCGGCCGGCTCTCGACCTCGATGAGGCCGCCCATCAGCTCGACGAGCTGGCGCGAGATCGCCAGGCCCAGACCCGTGCCCCCGTAGCGCCGCGCCATGCCCTCGTGCACCTGGGTGAAGGCGGTGAACAGCCGCGGCACCGCTTCCGGCGCGATGCCGATGCCGGTGTCACGGACCTCGAAGACGATGCCGTGCTGCACCCCGTCGGCGCGCCCGCTCAGCGCCAGCGGGCGCAGGTGAACCGTCACCTCGCCACGCTCGGTGAACTTGATGGCGTTCGAGACCAGGTTGGTCAGCACCTGGCGCAACCGCAACGCATCCGCACGCACCACCGAAGGCAGATCGTCGCTGGCCTGCGAGATCAGCTCGATCCCCTTCTCGTGCGCACGTGGCGCCAGCAGCTCCAGCGTGTCTTCCAGCAGCGCGTGCAGGCCGACCTCGGTGGTGACCAGCTCGAGCCGACCGGCCTCGATCTTGGCGAAGTCCAGCACGTCGTTGATGATCTCCAGCAGCGATTCGCCCGAGCGGTAGACCGCCTGCGCGAAGCGGTGCTGGCGATCGTCGAGCCGGGTGCCCAGCAGCAGCTCGGTCATGCCGAGGATGCCGTTCATCGGCGTGCGGATCTCGTGGCTCATCGTCGCCATGAACTGGCTCTTGGCACGGCTGGCGCTCTCGGCGGCGTCGCGCGCGGCCTGGAGCTGCAGCTCGCGTTCGCGCTCCTCGGTCACATCGTCGAGCAGGCCGTAGACACGCGTCTCGCCGCCAGGCAGCTGGCGCACCCGGGTGCGCTGACGCAGCCAGCGCAGGCCATGCACCGGATGGTGGATGCGCAGCGTCACGTCGCTGGCGCTGCCCTGATGCTCGAGCTCGCGCTGGCGCTCGAGCAGCGGCCGGTCCTGCTCGAGCACCCGCAGCGACAGCAGGCCCTCGGCCGGCCAGGGCGGCTGGCCCGGCAGGCCCAGCATGTCGAGCACCCGCGCACCGACATAGCTCGGCTCCTCGCTGCGGTTGCTGGTGACGAAGACGCCCTCGTCGATCGCCTCGACCAGCTCGCGGTAGCGTTCCTCGGACTCACGCAGCTGCCGCGCGTCACGGCGCTGCTGGGTGATGTCGCGCAGCTGACAGATCAGCACCGTCGGCCGCCCCAGCCGGTTGCGCACCGCGACATGACGGGCGCTGAACAGCCGCTCACCCTCGGCGCCGCCCGGGCAGGAGAATTCATGCTCGACCGAGCTGGTGCACCCCAGGGCGCGCACCAGATGCGGGTGCAGGCGTTCCTGCACCGGCGCGCCCAGCAGCTCATCCAGCGCCCAGCCGCTAGCCTGATCGCCGAGCACCGCAAACGCCAGTTCGGCCTGCCGGTTCAGCGACACCACCCGGAACTGCTGCGCATCGAGCACCACCAGGCTGATCGGAATGTGTTCGGTCAGCACAGCCAGCAGCGCACGGCCCTCGTCGATGCCGAACTCGCGCTCCTTGCGGTCGGTCACGTCGCGGCAGACGCAGACCACCCGCGGCTGGCACTCGGCAGCATCGATGACCGCGCGGCCGTCGACCTCCAGCCAGTAGCTGTCGCC
Source organism: Pseudomonadota bacterium (assembly GCA_046050625.1). Lineage (GTDB taxonomy): Bacteria > Pseudomonadota > Gammaproteobacteria > Burkholderiales > Burkholderiaceae_C > Sphaerotilus. Next base: position 15,682 of record JBJOPV010000040.1, on the reverse strand, counting down.
AGGCAGCACATCGTCGACCCCGCGCCGCGCCACCATCTCGTGCACGAAGTCATCGCCGCGCAGCAGACTGTCGCGCAGCGCCAGCCCAGCGCGCGCGTCCTCGCCCCCTGTGCCGGGCAGGATCTCCCAGAGCAGTCGGCCTTGCAGGCGCTCCGGCGCATGGCCGCTGACCTGCGCGAAACCGGGATGCACCCATTCGACCTGGCCTTGGGCGTCAGTGATCAGCACGCCCTGGCCGATGCGCGAGGCCAGCATCTGCAGCCGAGCCTCGTGCCGATCGGCCTGGGCGAGGCGCTGGCGCTGGCGTTCGCGCTCGGCCAGCAGCCCGAGCACCTGCCCGAGCCCGTCGAGTGCCGTGCAGACCTCGGGCGTCAGCACCCGCGGCGGGTACAGCTCGAGCACCGCCACCGCCCGGCCCTCGCAGACCACCGGCAGCACCAGCGAACGGCTCAGGCCGGCCGGCCACCAGGGCATCGGTCCGGCGACCGCAGCCACGATCTCGCCCTGCGATGGCGCCAGCGTCTCCAGGGCCTGTCCCAGCACGCCCTGCCCGAGCGGACAGAGCGCGAGCTGGTCCAGATCGATGCGGTCCTCGTCCTGCGCAGACGGCAGCGGCCAGGGACGCAGCAGCACCCCCTCCTGCCCGCCGCCTTCCACCTTGAGGATGCACCCGGCCGCTGCACCGGTGTGCTGGCACAGCCCGTCGAGTGCCTGCATCAGCACCTCGTCCAGGCTCGTGCAGGCACGCAGCCGCCGGGCCAGCCGCAGGACCTGGCCGGGCGCCTCGGGCTCGTGGTGCAGGACGGAATCAGGCGACATGGCGGACAGGATCGGCAGACGGAACCGGCATCGGAGCGGATTTCTCAGGACTGATCCGCAACCACCGGATCCGGACTGCGCGCAGCATAGGCGCAGGCCATTGGGCCCAAGCCGCGAAGAAGCGGCGTCGGACCCGCCGAACGCGCAATTTCGCCGAACTCGGAAACGGGCATGATGCTTTCCCGCATCGGTGCCGGGCATCGGCGGGAGCCGTCCCTACAATCGCCCGCCATGTCCCTGCCACCGAGCGAACCGGCCGCCTGGCCCCTCGCAGCCCGACTGGGCGGCATCGTCGCGACCTCGACGCTGCTGCTGCTGTGCGTGCACTGGCTGGCGGGCCCGCGCCCACCCGCCCTGCCGGTGGTGGTGCTGCTGACCCTGCTCGCGCTGGTGCTGGTCGCGCTGGTGGCGCAGCTCCAGGCGCTGCTGATGCGTCTGACCCGCCTGACAGGTCGGGCCGTGCTGCACCGATCGGCAGAGCCGGAGCCGATCGCAGTCGCCGTGCCCCTGTCGCCGCAGCCCGGCACCGATGCATTCCAGCCGCCAGCCCTGCGTCTGAGCGTGGCGCAGCTGCTCGAGCTGCAGCGCCAGCTGCTGCAGGGCCTGCCAGGGCCGGCGGTGCTGCTGCGCCCGTCCCGGGGCGGGTCATCGCCCTGGCAGCTGCTGAGCGCCAACGAAATGGCCCGCGCGACCCTGCCGCCGCAGGACAGCGTCGCGCTCGACCGGATGCTGGCCGAGCTGGTGACCCGCAGTGCCAGCCCGGGCGCACGGGCGCGACGCATCGACCTGCCCGATGGCAGCCTGGTGCTGTGGATGCCACCGGCGGCCGAAGCCGAGCCCCCCACCCCGCCGACCTGGCCTGAAACCGACGCGGCACAGGCCGCCGAGGACGACCGCGCAGCGATCGTCTACACCGTCTCGCACGACCTGCGCGCACCGATCCGCGTCATCGAGGGCTTCACCCGCATCATGCGCGAGGACTACGGCCACCTGCTCGACCGCGTCGGCAACGACCACCTGGAGCGCATCATGGGCGCAGCCACCCGCATGAACGGCATGATCGACGCGCTGCTGGCCCTGTCACGGCTGTCGACCCAGCCACTGCAGTCGGTCGAGGTCGACCTGAGCGCGATGGCCCGACAGATCATCGAGGAGCTGCGCCAGCAAACGCCCGAGCGTCAGGTCGAGGTGCACATCGCCGACGGCCTGAGCGCGACGGGCGATCCAGCACTGCTGCGCAGCGTGCTCGACAACCTGATCGGCAACGCCTGGAAGTACTCGTCGCGCCGCGAGGCCGCGCTGATCGAGTTCGGCCGCGCGCGCGATCCGGAGCGCGGCCACGAGGCCTTCTTCCTGCGCGACAACGGCGCTGGCTTCGACATGCGCTTCGCCAGCCGGCTGTTCGGCGCCTTCCAGCGCCTGCACGGCGCCACCGAGTTCGCCGGCACCGGCATCGGCCTGGCTTCGGTGCGACGCATCGTGCGTCGCCACGGCGGCGACATCCGCGCCGAGGCGGCCGTGAATCAGGGGGCGACCTTCTGGTTCACGCTGGGGTGAGACCGAGGCCGGATCTCAGATCCCCCCCGCCAACGCCAGCCGCTCCAGCGCCTCCACCATCGCGCGGCAGCTCTGCGGCAGTGGCCGGCCCTCCTGGCGGGCCAGGCGCTCCAGGCGCTGCAGCGCGGCCGCACGGTCCAGCGAGAAGCGGTGCATCACGATGCCGACCGCGATCGCCACCATGTCGTCGAGCGGCTCCGGCGCGGCCGGCGCCTCGGCCGGCACGCGGGTGACCGCCGCCACCGGCACGGACTCAGGGGGCTGCAGCGCGGCGTCGCGCTGGCTGCGCACCTGCGCCAGCGCCTGCTCGACCGCCGGGATGATCTGCGCGATGTCGAGCGGCTTGACCAGCGAGGCCAGCGCGCCCAGCGCACGGATCTGCGCCAGCGTGGCCTCGTCGGAGAAGGCCGACAGGAAGACGAAGGGCACCTGCAGCGCGTCGCGCAGGTAGCGCGCGACATCGAAGCCGCTCATGCCGTCCATGCGGATGTCGAGCAGCGCCAGGTCCGGGCGGTGCTCGCGTGCCAGCAGGATGGCGTCGTCGCCGTTGTCGGCGTCGATGATGTCGAAGCCGGCATCGGCCAGCCCATGCACCACGGTGGCCAGCACCAGGCGGTCGTCGTCGACGACCAGGATGCGGCCGCGCGAGGCAGCCGCCGCAGGAGGAGACGCCGGGAGAGCGCCGGCGGATCGGTCAGACACCATGTTCCTGCCTTGCTGATGCGTGCGTTGCGGGGGAGGTAGAAAACGAAGTGGCGGGCGAAGTGGCGGGCGATTGTCGCGCGGCACCGTCACGCACCACTGGCGGGCCGAGGCGCACGGTGGCGCACACCCAGCCGTCCGCTGCGTCCATCGTCAGGCTGGCCTGGCGGCGCGGCAGCAGCGCGCGCACCAGGCCCAGGCCGGAAACGGTGGCCGGGCGGTGGTCGATGCGAAAGCCCTCGTGCAGCCGCCCGGCATTGCGGATGACGATCTCGACCGCATCGGCCTGCAGCGCCAGCCGGCAGTGCACCGGCGCCTCGGTCGAGGCGCTGTGCTTGACCGCGTTGGTGAACAGCTCGTTGAGCGTCAGCGCGATCGGGATCGACTCGGCCTCGGGCAGCACCCAGGCGGGCGCGCCCTCGCACTGATCGAGCTGCAGCTCGATCGGGTGACCGAAGGTGCGCTGCACCGACTGCGCGATCGCCTCGACCACGCTGCGCACCGCCAGCAGTCCGGTGTTGCCGACCTGCAGACCGTAGACCTGCGCGATCGCCTGGACCTGCCCGACCACCTCAGCGATCAGCGGACGCACTTCGGGACGGCGGTTCGCCGCCTGCTGCATCAGGCCGGCCACGCCCTGCAGGTTGTTCTTGATGCGGTGGTGCACCTCCTGCACCAGCATCTCGCGCTGCGCGATCGCTGCCTCCAGCTCGGCCTTCTGGGCCGCACGCTGGGCGCTGACATCGGTGGCCACCATCAACAGCTGATCGACCCGGCTGCCGGCGCGCGCCAGCGGCAGGAAGCGCGCATCCCAGACCTGCTCGGCGCCCTCTCGCTGCAGCACATATTCGCGCTGGGTCACGCCCTGGGGCTGCGCCAGCGCGGCCTGGAAGTCGGCGTGCAGCCGCTGCGCGACCTGTGGCGCATAGAGCTGCTCAGGCGTGCGACCGATGGCCTGCTCGGGCGAGGCCACGCCGCACAGACCGGCGGCGACCCGGTTGAGCTGCTGCACCGTCATCGTCGCGGCGTCGCAGACCGCGATCGCCATCGGCGCGGCCTCGATGATGCGCTGCAGCGAGCTCTGCGCCTCGGCGATACGCGCCTCGGCCTGGCGGCGCTGGTCGATGTCCATCATCGCGAAGGTCATCTCGCGCTGACCGTCCAGCCCCTGGGTGGCCACCGCATTGCCGACGATCCAGAAGGTGCGGCCGTCGCAGGCCTGGACCTGACACTCGAACTGCACCGCCTCGCCGTCGCGCAGTGCCTCGAACAGCGCCACCGTGCGGCGGAACGGGTGCGCAGCGTCGGGCGTGGCGACGATGTCGAGCGGCCGGCCGAGAAAGTCGCCCAGATCGCCGCCGAACATGCGCCGCGCCGAGCGGTTCAGCCACAGGATGCGCCCGCGCTCGTCGGCGGTCACGATCCCCACCAGCACCGAGTCGAGCACCGCGCGAGTGCGGTCGGCCTGCTGGCCCAGCGCCAGCGCCATGCGTTCGCGCTCCAGCGCCAGATGCTCGAGCTCGACCTGCTGGGTCTTGAGCCGGGTGATCTCGCTGAGCACCGCGATGGCCTGCGGCGCCTGGCCAGGCGGACCGATACGGCGGATCGACAGCGCATGCCAGTGGGAGGCACCGTCGTCGCCACGCACCTCGATCTCGGTCTCGTGCAGACCACCGTCGGCCAGCGCCGCGCCGATCGGGCCGTCCTCGTCGTAGGCGGTGTCGGCCGCCTCGCCGGTGCCGGCACGCAGCAGCCAGCGGATGTCGGCGCCCAGTGCTTCGCCGGAGGGCACCTGCAGCATGCGCTCGAAGCGCCGGTTGCTGTGCACCACACGAAACCCTCGCAGCGAGGCGATGCCCACCGGCGAGCTCTCGACGATGCCATGCAGCTCTTCCCGCATCTGCTCGGCCTGGTCGCGCTGGTGCTCGGCGCTGCAGTCCTCGATCAGACCCAGGTAGCGGCGCACGCCCTGGCGCAGGCCGCTGCAGCGCACCCGCGCTCGCAGCCAGCGCCCTGACAGGCCGGTCGGATCCTGCTGGGAGCAGACCCGCCCACTGCCCTCGCCAGGCTGCAGGCCGTCCAGCACGCCCTCACCCCAGCCCAGCAGGCCGCGCAGCAGCGCCCCCGCCTCACCCAAGTCGACCGGCACCTCGCCGACCAGCCGCGCCAGGTGCATGTTCGACTGCAGCACCAGCCCGGTGGCGTCGAACAGCACCAGGCCAACCGGCACCGAATCAAACCAGTGCAGATGCTCATGCGACAGCCGCTCGAGCTGATCGCGCAGCGCCATCACCTCATCGGCGGGTTCGGCCACCAGATCGCGCCCACCGGCGCCCGCGGTGGCCGGCAGCACCAGAGCCCAACGCCCCTGACCCAGCGCCACCAGCGTGCCCGCATCACCTGGCACGAGCGGTTGCGGTCGGTCGCCGACCAGGGCGGCATGAAGCCGGGCGTGGAGCGTCTCGCCCAAGACTGGACGCAGGTCGGCCAGCGCCATTCCAGGCTCGAGCGCAAGACGACGCAGCGCAGCGCGGTTGAGCCGCTCGAGCCGTGCATCAGGCCCGATCACCAGAACCGGGTCGGACAGCGCATCGAGCAGTGCGGACGGCAGGGAGAGATCAGCGGCAGCAGCCGCAGCAGGCGCGAACATGGCTGCAGTGTAGGCAGCCATGCCGTGTTTTCCGAATCCAGCCCCGCCTGCGCCCGAGCGCAGCCTGACGGCTGTCCGCTATGTCACGCCGTCGGCGGCCCGGCCGACCGATCAGCTGACATGCAGCGCGCTGCCCAACGAGCGCAGCAGCGCCCGGTTGACATGCCGCATCGACAGGTTGCAGGACTGAACATGGTCACGCACGTCAAGACCGCTGCCGCCCTCGAGCGTGCGCACCAGCTCGAGCACGCAGTGGTACGGGCCGCTGTCCTCGACCAGCGCGGCATGCACGTTCGCAGGCACCGGCAGGGTCGACAGCAGCTCGTCGAAGGGCTTCTGGAACATCCGGTCCAGCAGCGAGAACACGCCGCAGATGAACATCTCGCTGCGCTCCTCGCTGCTGGCATTCTCGCTGGCCAGCGCCTCCATCAGCAGACCGCGACGCACCGCGGCGAACATGACCGGGCGCTGGTTCTGGTCGTTGCCGGCAGTCACCAACAGCAGCGACAGCCAGCGCTTCAGACGCTGGTAGCCCAGCAGCATCACCGCATGCGAGAACGACGTCACCTCGACCGTCAGCCCGAAGACCGGCGAGTTGATGTAACGCATCAGCTTGAAGGCCAGCGAGGGGTCGCGCTTGAGCGTGGCCTCGAGCATCGCCAGCGGCTCCTCGTTGTTGACCTGGTTGATCAGATCGAGCGTGACCTGCAGGTCAGGACGGATGCCACCGCTGCTGCCGCGCCGCGGCTTGACCGCCTCGTCGACCGGCCAGCCCAGCACCGCGATCGCGCCACGACGGAAGGCGCCCTCCATCTGGGCGATCGTCGTCACGCCCTCCTGAAAGAAGCCGATCGAGCGGGTGACGCCCGGTGGCGGCGGACCGGCATCAAGCCGACGCTCGTCGGCCAGATCGATGATCGAGTAGCGGAAGGCCCCGAGCAGCTCGCGCGGCAGCGGATGGTTGGGGCGCCCAGACAGCAGCAGCATGTTGCCGTTGGCCGCCAACTGCAGGATGTCGTCACGGTGCGCCGGATCGCCCGCCATGAACTTGGGCACCTCGATCACCACGTTGGCCGCCGGCTGGACCATCAGCAGATCGGCCAGCAGGCTCTCGCAGCGCACCGACAGCACCACCTGCGGCCCGTCCTGCGGCCAGACCTCGCTGACGGTGCGCAGCAGCTCGCCCACCGGCAGCCAGCGGGCCTGCCCGAGCGGGAAGACGGTCAGGCGGGTGGCCATCACGTTGCGGTGACGGTCGATGATCGGGCAATAGCTCAGCGCGACCTGCCCGAGGATGGGAGCGTCGGGAAACAGCATGGTGGGAAGATCGGGCTCGAGAGTTGATCGGCATCGGTTCACACGGGAACCAGGACTCGGGACTCAGGTGCCGATGTAATCGAACAGCGACATCTTGCCCATGGTCGCGTAGGACTTGAGCGCCGCCTGGTAGACGGTTTCCTTGGTGCTCAGGTCAGAGATCGCCTCGGCCAGGTCCAGATCCTCGGCCTTGGAGCGGATGACCTGGTCGGCCTCGATGCGGCTGTCGGTACGCGACTCGAAGCCGTCCAGGCGGTTGAGCGTGTCGCCAGAGCGTGAGCGCATCATCTGCAGGTTCGACAGCAGCTGGTCGATGTCGCGCAGACCAGAGTTGCGCACCTGGTCGAGCGCGCCGCTGCCCGCCGACTTGTCCGACAGCACCGAGATCACCTTGTCGAGCGCGTCGAAGACGCTGAGATCCTCGGTCGAGGGCTCGACGGTGAAGACATCGCCGGACTGCGGCGTGCCGCTGATCGCGAAGCTCATGCCCGGCAGCGCGGTGATGGCCTGGCCAGACACATAGGCGCGCGTGCTGCCGGCCGCATCCGGATAGGGCGAGCTGCTGCCATCGGCCGCGATGCGGGTCACGGTGTAGGTGGCGCTGTCAGAGAAGGTCAGCGCGTAGCTTTCGCCCTCGCCCAGCTCCAGCGCCGACGGATTGCTCACGCTGCCCGCACCGATCCAGGCGGTGCTGCCCGAGGCAAGACTGGCCGGCGCGGTCTTGAAGACGCCGTTGCCGCTGCGTGCGCCCAGCCAGGCCGCCTCGCCGTCGAGCGTCAGCGGCAGCGCCTCGTCGAGCGATCCCTGCGCGCTCTCGGCCACGCCGTTGAAGGTGACGCCGCCAGCGGTGTCGACGAAAGGCACGCGCTCGGCCGCCTGCCCGCCGAAGATGTAGTGGTCGCCGGTGTCGGTGGCATTGGCCAGCCGCAGCAGCTCGCCGCGGACATGCTTGAAGCTCTCGGCCAGCGAGGTGCGATCGGCGGCGCTGTAGATGCCATTGCCGGCGGCCACCATCGTTTCGCGCGCGCCCTGCAGCAGCTCGATCGCATTGCCCATCGTCGACTCGGCCAGCGACATCGCGGTGCGGCTGGCCTCCATCGAGCGCAGCAGGCCCTCGCTGCGGGTCTGGTTGACGCGGGCCCGCTCGGCGCGGGCCGCGGCGGCCGGGTCGTCGCTGGGCTTGTCGACCCGGCGACCGCTGATCAGGCGCTCGCGCGCCTCGCTCAGGGACTTCTCGTGGCGCTGCAGCGCAATCAGGCTGGAATCGCGGCTCTGGGCCGTGGCGATGCGGTAGCTCATGGCGGGGCTCCTGGTTCGTTGCCGTCTCAGGGCAGGCTCAGTTCATGATCGACAGAATGGTGTCGAAGATCTTCTGGGTGGTGGTCAGCACCTTGGCCGCCACCTGGTAGTTCTGCTGGAACTGGATCAGGCGGGCCGCCTCCTCCTCCAGGTTGACGCCAGTCTCCGAGCTGATCTGATCGGTGACCCGGTCGGCGACCTTGGTCGAGGCATCGGATTCGGACTCGGCGCGCTGCACCTTCACGCCCAGGTCGGCAACCATGCGCGAGTGCGCATCGGTGAAAGATCGTCCTTCGAAGGTCTTGGCCGTCGTCAGTGCCTGCAGCTTCAGCGCGTTGGCGTTGCCCGAACCGGCCGAGCTGGCCCCGGCCGCGGCAATGCGACGTCCGTCGGTGATCGCGGCGCGGGCATTCTGGGCGGCCTGGCTGACCGGCTGCAACGTGAAGCGGTCGCCCGAGGCCATCGCTGCGCCGCTGATGTCGATGCGAAAACCATCGATGGTCGCGCCGCTGGCCACGCCCGAGAAGACGGTGCCGTCCGAGGTCCGGGTGACCTGGTAGGCCGACGGATCGGCCGGATCGGCACGCAGCTCGTAGTCGCTGGCCTGCAATGCGCTGCCCTGGCCAGCGACCCGGCTGATCTGCACCGAGGTGGCTGGCTGGCCGAAGGCGTCGCGCGCATTGCGGTCCGACGGGCGCACGGTGGCCTCGCCGACGCTGAGCAGGTCGCCGCCGGCGCGGCCGTCCAGGTCGGTGCCCTGGGCGTGCTGGGTATTGATCGTGTCGGCCAGCACCGCGGCCAGCATGCCGAGCTGGCTGCGCGCCTCTGGCAGATCCTCGTTCTGGAAACGCAGCAGACCGCCGATGCTGCCGCCGGTGATGCTGGCCGAATCGAGCGGGCGCTTCGTGCCGCTGGCCTCGATCTCCAGACCGGCCACCTGGGGCGAGCCCTGCGAGATCCGTACGCCCAGCTCGCGGGTATCGCCACCGAGCACCAGAGCCTGACCGCCGGCCACGAACAGGCTGACGGTGCCATCGGGCTTGCCGTCGGCGCCGCGGGTCTCGACACGGCTGACATCGATGTGCTGGCTCAGCTCCTTGATGAGCTGATCGCGCTGGTCCAGCAGATCGTTGGGCTGGTTGGCCTGGGCCCCCGTGCCGGCCAGCTTGCCATTGAGGGTGGCGATCTTGGCGGTCAGGCCGTTGACCAGCGAGACCTGGTCCTCGATCTCCGACAGCGTCGACTCGTGCAGCTGCTCGATCTGGTCGCCGGTGGAGCGAAAGCGCGAGGTCAGCTCCTGGACCTTGCCCAGCACCACCTCGCGCACCGATTCGTCCTTTGGCGCGCTGGACAGGTCGGAGAAGGACGCATACAGATCGGCGGTGGCCTGACCCAGGCCCTCCTCACCCATGCCGTAAGCGCTCTCGAGCTGCTCAAGCAGGCCGAAGCGGGTGCTGTCGGCAGCAGCCTGCGACTGGGTCTGGATCACCTGCCCGCCAAGAAACGTGTTGTGCGAGCGCTCGATGGTCTGGACCGACACGCCCCGGCCGATGTAGCCAGCGGACATCTCCTGACCCGCCACCGTGCCCAGCTTGACCTCCTGGCGCGAATAGCCTTTGACGCTGGCGTTGACGATGTTGTGGCCTGCAGTGGCGATCTGTGCCTGCGCGGCGAACATCGCCTGCACGCTCATGTTCATCAGGATGGAGGTGCTCATGACGGTCTCGGTGAGGTCTGGATCGGGACGCTGGAATTCAAAAAATCAGGATGTCAGGCGGCGGAAAACCCGGAGCACGCAAAGGCCGCACTCGAACTGCAAGAACTCATGAGGTGATGTCGGCAGAACCCAGGTGGCGCTGAAGCCTGCGAGTCGTATCAATCACACGCTTGAGCTTGCCGGCGTAGTCCGGATCGGTGGCGTAGCCGGCGCGCTGCAGGCTGCCGGCGAAGGCGGCGGCGTCGCCGGTCGAGCGCATCGCCTCGGCATAGCGCGGGCTGGTGCCGATCAGCCGGGCGTAGTCGCGGAAGCTTTCCTCGTAGGACGCATAGGCGCGGAAGTTCGCCCGCACCTTGCGGGGCGTGCCGTCGATGACCTCGGTGGTGGTGACGGTCACGGTCGGGCCGGTCCAGCCAGCGCCAGCCTTGATGCCGAACAGGTTGTGCGAGGTGCTGCCATCGCTACCGCGGATCTCGCGCCGGCCCCAGCCGGTCTCGTGGGCGGCCTGCGCCAGCATGAAGTCGGCCGGGATGCCGCTGCTGCGCGCCACCGCCTGCGCCGCTTCGGCATGGCGCCCGATGAACTGGCGAGCACTGGCGCCGGGGTCACGTGCCACCGTGCCAGCAGCGCCGGCCTCGTCGTCATCGCGATCGACCGGTGCACCCGCAGGCACGGCACGACGCCCCGCCATCGCGTTCATCGCCCAGGTCGACATCGGCAGCATCGTCATCGCACCCGGCTCGGGCGCGGTGCCGCCGGGGGTGGAGGCGCCCGCCGGCAGACCGGCCTGGCGCTCGAGCTGGCGCGCGATCGCCGCGGCCAGGCCACCGGGCTGGCCCGACATCTGCACCGCGTACTGCTGGTCGAGCATGTCGCGGCCCATGCCGGTGGCCTGGTTCTCGAACAGGCCCTCCGCCATCGTGGTGGAGCGCATGCTCTTCATCAGCTCCTGCATGAACAGCGCCTCGAACTGCTTCGAGACCTCACGGATCGCCGTCTTAGGATCTTCGGTGGCGGCGCGCCGCAGCGCGTTGAGGGAGGCACCGCCGGCGGCGAGCTGTTGCGGAGACGAGACCATGTCAGATCACCTCGAGTTCGGCCTGCAGGGCCCCGGCGGCCTTGATCGCCTGCAGGATGGTCAGCAGATCGGCCGGCGTGGCGCCCAGCGAGTTCAGCGCCTTGACCACCTCGGTCAGCCGGGTGCCAGCGGGCAGCTGGATCAGTGCGCCGCCGTCCTGCTGCATCTTGATGTCGCTCTTCTCGGTCACCACGGTCTGGCCGCCCGACAGCGGCGCGGGCTGACTGACCTGCGGCGTGGTGCTGATGGTGACCGAGAGATTGCCGTGCGCCACCGCGCAGGGACCGAGCGTGACGGCCTGGTTCATCACCACCGAGCCGGTGCGGGCATTGACCACCACCTTGGCCGCCGGTGCAGCCATCTCGACCTTGAGGTTCTCGACCTCGGCCATGAAGCTGACCCGCTCGTCGGGCGTGGGCGGCAGGCGCACCTTGACGACCCGGCCGTCAAGCGCCTGGGCGGTGCCGGCGCCGAAGCGGGTGTTGATCGCACCGGCCACCGCGCGTGCGGTGGCGTAGTCGCTGCTGGAGAGATCGAGCTGCAATGCATCGCCCTGCCCCAGCGGGCTGAGCACGCCGCGCTCGACGGTGGCACCGCCCGGAATGCGCCCGGCCAGCAGGTGATTGACCTGCACCTTCGAGCCGCCGGCCGAGGCACCAGCGCCGCCCACCATCAGGTTGCCCTGGGCCAGCGCGTAGATCTGGTTGTCGGCGCCACGCAGCGGCGTGGCCACCAGCGTGCCGCCGCGCAGACTCTTGGCATTGCCCAGCGAGGACACGGTGATGTCGAGCAGCTGCCCCGGCTGCGCGAAGGGCGGCAGCGTGGCGGTCACCAGCACCGCGGCGACGTTCTTGAGCTGCATCGAGGTTCCAGCCGGCACCGTGACCCCAAGCTGCTGAAGCATCGCGTTCAGGCTCTGGGTGGTGAAGGGCGTCTGCGTGGTCTGGTCGCCAGTGCCGTCCAGGCCCACCACCAGCCCGTAGCCGATGAGCTGGTTGGGCCGCACGCCCTGCACCGTGGCGACCTCCTTGATGCGCGCGGTGGTGACCGGGGCCGGCTGCACCGCCGGCGCCGGGGCCGCCGTCGGCGCGGCCTGCACCGGCGTGGCCCAGGCCGACAGCAGCGCCAGCAGCATCACCACGCCGACCGGCAGGACCGGCGAGCGCCGGAGCATCAGGAGACTGGACATCGGAAACTCCGCCGATCGTGCTGCCCGCGCGGGCCTCAGATCGGCATCAGGTTGAGAAAGAAGCGCGACAGCCAGCCGATCTGCTGCGCGTCGGCCTGGCCGCCGCGGCCCTTCTGCTCGACACGCACATTGGCGATCTGCGCCGACGCGACCTGGTTGCCCGGCTGGATCACCCGCGGGTCGATCTGGCCGGAAAAGCGCAGCACGTCGACGTTGTCGTTGACGCCGATCTGCTTCTCGCCGGCCACGATCAGGTGCCCGTTGGGCAGCACGTCGACGACGGTGGCGGTGATCGTGCCGCTGAAGTTGTTGCTGTTCTGGGTGCCGCCCTTGCCGCTGAAGGTGTTGGCACTGCTGCCGCCCACGCCCGCGCGGGCGAAGGAGTTGGCCGACAGCATCGGCAGCGCGGTGATCGAGCCCGAGAGCTCGCCCTTCTTCTCGACGGTGCTGGTCGAGTTGGAGCTGGCGCTGACCCGCTCGATGATCTGCACCGTGATGGTGTCACCCACCAGCCGGGCGCGGTGATCCTCGAACAGCGGCCGGTACTGGCTGGCCTGGTAGATCGCACCGTTGGCGCGCACCGGCGCCGGCTGGGCGTAGGGGCGCACCACCGGCATCTCGGGCATGTCGACCTTGGCGACCGTGGGCATCATCGTCGTCTGGCAGCCGGCCAGCAGCAGCGCACCCACCGACGCGGCCAGCGCGGCGCCACGGGCGCACCGCTGCAAAGCCGGCACGGTCACAGCTGCGCCAGACGCTGCAGCATCTGGTCCGAGGTCGAGATCGCCTTCGAGTTCAGCTCGTAGGCGCGCTGGGTCTGGATCATGCCGATCAGCTCCTCGACCACATTGACGTTCGAGGACTCGACGAAGCCCTGCGCCAGGCTGCCGGTGCCGTCCGCACCCGGCGCCGCCACGTTGGGGCCGCCCGAGGAGGCCGTCTCGGTGTAGAGGTTCTGGCCGCGCGGCTCCAGACCGGCCGGATTGACGAAGCTGGCCAGCGTCAACTGCCCGACCTGCTGCGGTGCGGCCTGACCCGGCACGGCCACCGAGACCGTGCCGTCGGCGCCGACGGTGATCGACTGCGCATTGGCCGGAATCGTCACCCCAGGCAGCACCTGCTGGCCATTGTTGGTCACCAGCTGGCCGGTCGAGCTGACCTGGAAGGCGCCGTCGCGGGTGTAGCCGGTGGTGCCGTCGGGCATCTGCACCTGGAAGAAGCCGTTGCCCTTGATCGCGACATCCAGCGGATTGGTGGTCTGCTGCAGCGTGCCCTGGCTGAACTGGCGCGAGGTCGCCACCGTGCGCACGCCCAGACCGACCTGCAGGCCGGTGGGCAGCTGCGCCTGGTCACCGTTGGGCGCGCCGGTCTGGCGCAGCGACTGGTACATCAGGTCCTCGAAGACGGCATGCGACTTCTTGAACCCGTTGGTGGCCACGTTGGCCAGGTTGTGCGAGACGACATCCAGCTGGGTCTGCTGGGCTTCCATGCCGGTCTTCGAGATCCACAGCGCGCGCATCATGGCGTCGGCTCCTTTGTGTTCGGAATCAGTTCATCGACAGCAGCTGCTGGGCCTGCTGCTCGTCCTTCTCGGCGGTCTGCATCGCCTTGGTCTGGGCCTCGAACTGGCGCGCGGCGGCGATCATCGCCACCATCGTGCCCACGGCGCTGACGTTCGAGCCCTCCAGCGCACCCTGGGTGACGCGCGCGGTCGGCTCGGCCGCCAGGTCGCCCCCCTCGGCGCGGAACAGGCCGTCGTCGCCGCGCTTGAGCGCCGTCTCCGGCACCACCAGCTTCAGCCGGCCGACGGCGCCCGCCGCACCGCCAGGCGCCTTGGCCGAGACCGTGCCGTCATCACCGATCGTGACCTCGGCATTGGCGGGAATCGAGATCGGGCCGCCCTCGCCGATCACCGGCAGACCGCCCGAGCGGGTCACCAGCGTGCCGTCGGCGGTGGTCTCGAAGCCGCCCGCGCGGGTGTAGGCCTCGGTGCCGTCCAGCCCCTGGACCGCGAACCAGGCGTTGCCCTGGGTGGCGACATCGAGCGCACGCCCTGTGGCCATCACCTGACCGGGCGCCGGGTTGTAGCCGGTCGTGGTCTCCAGCGCATAGGCACGCGTCGTGGCGCCATCGCCGCGCACCGGCACCGCGCGGAAGGCCTGCAGCTCCTCGCGGAAGCCCGCGGTCGACACATTGGCCAGGTTGTTGGCCAGCACGTCCTGGCGCTGCATCGTCGCTTTCGCGCCCGACATCGAGAGGTAGATCCTGCGGTCCATCGCCAGCTCCGTTCAGTGGATCGGCCGGCCGCTCAGCGCAGGCTCACCAGCGTCTGCAGCACCGAATCCTGCGTCTTGATCGTCTGCGCATTGGCCTGGTAGAGGCGCTGCACGGTGATCATGTTGACCAGCTCGGCGGTCATGTCGACGTTGGACTCCTCCAGCGCGCCCGACTTCAGCAGGCCCAGCGTGGCCGATCCCGGCACGCCGGCGACCGGATCGCCCGAGGCGAAGCTCGACGCCCAGACGTTGCCGCCCATCGACTTCAGGCCCTGCGGGTTGCGAAAGTTCGCCAGCTCGATCTGGCCGGCGGTCTGGGTCATGCTGTTCGAGTAGCGGGCGGTGATGATGCCGTCCTCCTCGATGGTGAGCTGGGTCAGCTGGCCCGGGGCGTAGCCATCCTGGCTGACGTCCGTCACGCCGAAGTTGCCGCCGAACTGGGTCAGGCCGGACAGGTCAAGCTTGACGTTGTTGATCGGATCGTAGGTCGTGCCCCCGCCGGGAATGTTCAGCGTCAGCTGGGTCAGGCTCGGGTTCAGGCCGTTGGAGTCGAAAGTGACCGCAGAGACATCGATCTGCTCGGGCGTGCCATCGCCATTCACATCCGGTGCGGTGGTGTAGATGTTCCAGCTGTCGGTGCCGGTCTTCTGCATGTACAGCGTCACGTCGACTGGCTGGCCCTTGGCATCGTAGACACGCACCGACGTGGCGTTGTGGTAGGTCGTCGGATCGTCGTAGTCGATGGCGCCCGCCACCGCGGTCTTGCGCGAATCCAGATTCATCTCGAACTTGATCTCGGACGTCGATTTCGGCGCGATGCCCACCGTCGGCAGCTGCAGCTGCGAGCGCACCTGCGTGACCAGGTTGCCGACGTTGTCGACCGGATAGCCCAGCAGGCGATGGCCGGCGCCATTGACGATGAAACCGTCGCTGTCGAGCTTGAACTGGCCGTTGCGCGAGTACAGCATCTGGCCGCTGGTGTCCTGCATCTGGAAGAAGCCGTCGCCGTTGATCGCCACGTCCATCAGGTTGTTGGTCGAGACGATGCCGCCCTGGGAGAACTGCTGCGCGATGTTGG
>JBJOPV010000039.1:0-20072 GCA_046050625.1 Pseudomonadota bacterium | reverse complement strand
TGCGCAACGTGCTGGCCATCCGCCGCGGCGGCACGCGCTACACCCCGATCGGCGAGCTGGTCGACGAGCGCTGCATCGTCAACGCGATGGTGGCGCTGCTGGCCACCGGCGGCTCGACCAACCACCTGATCCACTGGGTCGCGGTGGCGCGCTCGGCCGGCATCCTCATCGACTGGACCGATTTCTCCGAGCTCTCGGCTGCCACACCGCTCCTGGCGCGGGTCTATCCGAACGGCAAGGCCGACGTGAACCAGTTCCAGGCCGCCGGCGGCCCCGGCTTCGTGCTGCGCGAGCTGCTCGAGTCGGGCTGCCTGCACGGCGACGTGCTGACGGTGGCCGAGGGCGGCATGGCCGCCTACGGCCGCGTGCCGCAGCAGGGCGATGACGGCGCCTTGGCCTGGCGCGACCTGCCTGCAACCCCGATCGACGACCAGATCGTGCGCACGGCGGCCGCGCCCTTCGGCGAGAGCGGCGGCCTGAAGCTGCTGGACGGCAACCTGGGCCGCGGCGTCATGAAGGTCAGCGCGGTGCCCGAGGACCGCCATGTGATCGAGGCGCCCGCCATCGTCTTCGACAGCCAGGAGGCGCTGCAGCAGGCCTTCAAGCGCGGCGAGCTCGAGCGCGACTTCGTCGCCGTCGTGCGCTTCCAGGGCCCGCGTGCCAATGGCATGCCCGAGCTGCACAAGCTCACGCCGCCGCTGGCGGTGCTGCAGGACAAGGGCTTTCGCGTCGCGCTGGTGACCGACGGGCGCATGAGCGGTGCGTCTGGAAAGGTGCCAGCGGCGATCCATGTCAGCCCTGAGGTGCTGGGCGGCGGGCCGCTGGGCAAGGTGCGCAGCGGCGACCTGATCCGCGTCGATGCGGTGGCCGGCACGCTGGACGCGTTGGTTGCCGCCGACGAATGGGCCGCCCGCGCCATCGAGACCCGTCCGGCCGACCTGGCCGACGACGCCGCGCACGGCCTGGGCCGCGAACTCTTCGGCGGCATGCGCCGCAACGTGCTGAGCGCCGAGGAAGGCGCCGTCACCTGGCTTTGAATTCCCACGAACACGCATTGCGCGTCCTGCCCATGAACACCCTCGATCTGGCCGGCCACGGCCCCGTCATTCCTGTCATCGTCATCGACCGTGTCGAGGACGCGGTGCCGCTGGCCCGCGCGCTGGTCGCCGGCGGGGTCAAGGTGCTGGAGGTGACGCTGCGCACGCCCGCCGCGCTGGACTGCATCAAGGCGATGATCGCCGAGGTGCCCGAGGCCATCGTCGGCGCCGGCACCGTGCGCTCGATCGCCGACGCCCAGGCGGCCCAGGACGCCGGCTGCCAGTTCGCCGTCAGCCCCGGCTACACCCGCGAGATCGGACGCGCCTGCCTGGACATCGGCCTGCCGCTGCTGCCGGGCGTGTCCACCGCCAGCGAGGTCATGATGGCCAACGCCGACGGCTACCGCTTCCTGAAGCTGTTCCCGGCCACCGCAGTGGGCGGCATCAACCTGCTCAAGGCCTTCTCCAGCCCCTTCCACGACGTGGTGTTCTGCCCGACCGGCGGCATCACGCTGGAGACGGCGCCGCAGTTCCTGTCGCTGCCCAACGTGAAGGTCTGCGGCGGCTCGTGGCTGACGCCGGCCGACGCGGTCAAGTCGGGCGACTGGGCCCGCATCACGCGGCTGGCGGCCGAGGCGCAGGCGCTGCGGGGCTGATCCGCTCCGCTTCACCTTCGCTTCAGTGGGGGCGAGAGAATCACGGTCTTTCCTGACCAGGCGACTGATGCTCATCTCCTCCCCGCCCGACGATCACGAGGACGAGGCCACGCTGCGTGAGGCCCGTGCCCGCGCTGCCTCCCGCAGCACCTGGATCAGCGTCGCGGTCAATCTGGCGCTGACGGTGCTGCAGCTGGTGGTCGGCGTGCAGGCCCGGTCCCAGGCGCTGGTGGCCGATGCGATCCACTCGCTGTCGGACCTGCTGTCGGATTTCATCGTGCTGCTGGCCGGACGGCAGAGCCGCAAGGCCGCCGATGCCGACCACCCCTACGGCCATCAGCGTTTCGAGACGGCGGCCTCGCTGGCGCTGGGTCTGCTGCTGCTGGCGGTCGGACTGGGCATGATCGCCTCGGCGGCGGCCAGGCTGCAGCAGCCCGCCGCCATTGCGCCGGTGGCGCCGCTGGCGCTGTGGATCGCCGGGGCCACGCTGGTGGCCAAGGAGGCGCTGTTCCGCTACCTGATGGCAGTGGCGCGCCAGGTGCGCTCGAGCATGCTGGTGGCCAATGCCTGGCATTCACGCTCGGATGCGGCGTCCTCGCTGGTGGTCGGGCTGGGCATCGCCGGCAACCTGGCCGGCTATCCCCTGCTCGATCCGATCGCGGCGCTGATCGTCGGTTTTCTGGTGGCCCGCATGGGCTGGACCTTCGGCTGGAACGCGCTCAATGACCTGATGGACCGCGCAGTCGAAGCCGACCAGATCGAAGCCATCCGCGCCACGCTGGCGGCCACGCCGGGCGTCATCGGCGTGCATGAGCTGCGCACCCGCCGCATGGCCGACCTGATCGCCGCCGATGTGCATCTGGAGGTCGAGGCCACCCTCAGCGTCGAGGCCGGCCATGACATCGCTGTCGAGGCCCATCGTCGTGTCCTGCAGGGCCAGCCGGTGCTGAGCCTGATGATCCATGTCGATCCGTGGCGACGTCCCGACCACGACCACGACCCCGGCCGCCCGACCCTGGACTGATCGGCCCGGCGCCATCAGATCAGCGTCATCTGCGCCAGCCAGGACGCCAGCACCTGCAGCAGCGGCAGGGCCAGTCCGAAGACGAGCAGGTGAGAGGCCTGCGCATGCGGATGCACCAGCGGGGTGAAGGCGATCGGCACGCCCACCAGCATCACCCACGCACCGAACAGCGACTTCTCGACGCCGGGGCTCAACCCGGGCAGGTGGCCCATCAGCAGCGTCAGCAGCGTCATGGTCACCACCTGCAGCAGCACCAGCAGCCAAATGGCCTGGCGCATGGCGGGCGGGGCGATCGGTCCAAGCACGATGTTCATGACAGCTTCCTCAGGGGCGAGTCCGCACGCATGAGCTGTCGGACCACATTGCAGGGTGGTCTGATGATAAATGTGTAAATTTGCCGAATCTAGCGTCAGGACTGTCAAAAAGAGTGCTTCCAGACCCTCTGTTCATGGGGGTGATGCGCTGTCAGCGTGCTTGGGATGCGTGGTGCCGTCCTGCGAATTTCTTGCAGCCGCTTCAGTTCCGCTTCACCCCGGCGCCATGCAATCGGGGCTCCATCACCCCTTTCCTCGCTTCCAAGGACGATTCCATGATGCTGCTGCGCTCCCTGCCCCTGCTGGCCCTGCTGGCTGCTTGCACCTCTACCGCCGCCGTGGCCGGCCCGACCTGCAAGGTGCCCAAGGAGACCTGGATGAAGGAGGCCGACTTCCGCGCCAAGCTCGAGGGCGAGGGCTACAAGATCAAGACCTTCAAGGTCACCAAGGGCGAGTGCTACGAGATCTACGGCTTCGACAAGGCCGGCAAGAAGGTCGAGATCTACTTCGACCCGGCCACGGCCGCGGTGCTCGAGTCCAAGTGAGCCCGCTGCCGTCCGAGCTGGTGCCCGGCGAGGTCCGGGTGTGGGATCCGTTCGTGCGGATCTTCCACTGGGGCCTGGTGGCCTGCATCGCGCTCAACGCGTTCGTCATCGACGACGGCGAGCGCGTCCACCAGTGGATCGGCTACGCCGCCAGCGCGCTGGTGCTGGCGCGCATCGTCTGGGGCTTCGTCGGCACGCGGCATGCGCGCTTCGTCGACTTCTGGCCGACGCCGACACGGCTGCGCGCCCATCTGGCCGATCTGCGGGCCGGCCGCCACGGCGCGCAGGCCGGGCACAACCCGCTGGGCGCGCTGATGATGCTGGCGCTGCTGGCGGTGGTGCTGGCGCTGGGCGCCACCGGCTGGCTGCAGACCACCGATGCCTTCTGGGGCGAGGCGTGGCTGCAGGAGCTGCACGAGGAACTGGCCGAGGCGCTGCTGGGCCTGGCCGGCGTGCATGTGGCCGCGGCGCTGCTGATGAGCGTGGTCGAGCGCACCAACCTGGTCGCCGCGATGGTCAGTGGCATCAAGCGGCGCCGACCGCACTGAGCGGCCGCCCCCGGCGGCCTGCGCCGTGTTCAGCGGGCGCTGTGCTCCAGCGCGAAGCTGGCGCCCTCATGCTGGGCCAGCTCGCGCTTGAGCAGCGGCAGCGATTCGGCCAGGGTCTGCTGCAGCACGAAAGGCGGGTTGATCACGAACATGCCCGAGCCCAGCATGCCGAAGCCGTCCGTCGTTGGCGCGGCCACCGTCAGGCTGGCATGCAGCCAGCCGCGGCGCGCGCCCTGGTTGGCCGCAGCCTTGAGCCGGTTGACCATTTCCCGGGGCTCCAGGCGCTGCAGCTGCGGGTACCAGACCAGGATCACCGCGTCCTCGAAGCGCTCCAGGCCCTCGCGCACCGCGGTGACCACCTTGGCGTAGTCGGTCTTGATCTCGTAGGACGGGTCGATCAGCACCACCGCGCGGCGCGAGGGCGGCGGCAGGTCGGCCTTGAGCGCGCCGAAGCCGTCGCGGTTCATCACCGCGGTCTCGCGCCGGTCGGCCATCGTTTCCTGCAGCAGCGGGAAATCGGTCGAGTGCAGCTCGTACAGGCGCATGCGGTCATCGGCGCGCAGCAGCATCTTGGCCAGCGTGGGCGAGCCCGGATAGCGCATCAGCCGTGACGTCTCCGGATTGAAGGCCTTCACCAGGCTCACATAGTCGGCCAGACCTTCGGGCAGATCACGGCGGCTCCAGATCCGGCCGATGCCGTCGTCGTACTCGGCATGCTTGCGGGCGTGGTTGCTGTCGAGGCCGTAGCCGCCGGCGCCGGCATGGGTGTCGATCAGGGTCAGGGGCTTGTCCTTCTGCGTCATGTAGCGCAGCACCTGCGTCAGGACGAGGTGCTTGAGGACGTCGGCATGGTTGCCGGCATGAAAGGCGTGGCGATAGGCGAGCATGGCGCGATTGTCGCCGTTATCCCCGCATGAAACACCGATGTAACCGGTGACGCCAGGGTGACTTCCCCGCTCCCCGGGGCGGCTGGGCGATTTCTAGAATGGCGGGCACCCTGTCTTGCGCACTCAGGAAACAACCCCATGAACCGACCTTCGTCCCTGGTCTCTCCCCAGCAGCTCTACCGCGACCGGCTCGGCCGCGCCGACGAGGTGATCGCCGCGCGGGTGCGCGACGGCGACACCGTGCTGGCTGCCTCGGCGGTGGGCGAGCCCCCCGAGCTGCTGCGCGCGCTGTCGGCGCGGCGCGACCAGCTCTCCAGCGTGACGATCAGCCAGCTGCTGCCGCTGGCGCCGCAGGGCTACATGCAGGCGCCCGATCCGTCGCGGCTGCGCGCGCGCTCGCTGTTCCTGAGCGCGTCGATCCGCGCCGGCTTTCCCGCCGGCTGGGTCGATCAGGTGCCCTGCCATTTCTCGGAGATCCCGCGCCTGATCCGCCGCGGCGAGCAGCGCTGCGAGGTGGTGATGACGCTGGCCTCGCCGATGGACGAGCACGGCTTCTTCTCGATCAGCCTGAGCCCGGACTTCACGATGGCGGCCATCGAGCGCGCCCGCGAGGTGGTGCTGGAGGTCAACCCGAACGTGCCCTTCGCCTTCGGGGCCTGCCATGTGCATGTCTCCCAGGTCAGCGCCATCGTCGAGAGCGGCGCGCCGCTGCGCGAGGTCGGCCTGCCGGAGATCGACGAGGTGCAGCGCACCATCGGCGCGCATGTGGCCGGCCTGGTGCGCGACGGCGACACGCTGCAGCTGGGCTACGGCAGCATTCCCGACGCGGTGGTGACCCAGCTGCACGACAAGCGCGACCTGGGCATCCACACCGAGATGATGGGCGACGGCCTGTGGTCGCTGGTCGAGAGCGGCGCAGTCACCGGCCGGCGCAAGAACTTCATGCCCGGGCGCATCGTGGCCACCTTCGGCATGGGCACCGCACGGCTCTACCGCGCGATGCACCGCAATCCGATGCTGGAAATGCACCCGGTCGACTTCACCAACGACCCGGCGATCGCCGGCCGCAACGACAACTTGGTGGCGATCAACGCCTCGCTGCAGATCGACCTGGCCGGGCAATGCTGCTCGGAGAGCTTCGGGCCGACGCCGTTCTCCGGCACCGGCGGGCAGGGCGACTTCATGCGCGCGGCCAATCGTTCGGAGGGCGGGCGCGGCATCATCGTGCTGCCCTCGACCGCCCGCTCCGGCACCGTCTCGCGCATCGTGCCGGTGCTCTCGCCGGGCAGCTTCGTCTCCACCGGCAAGAACGATGTGAACTATGTCGTCACCGAACATGGCGTGGCTCAGCTGCGCGGCCGCTCGCTGCGCGAGCGCGCCGCCGCGCTGATCGCCATCGCGCATCCTGACTTCCGCGGCGAACTGCGCGATGCGGCGCGGCGCATGGCGCTGATCTGAGCTCCCGGGCCTGACAACGGGGAAAACCGGGGCTGATCCACCGATCGGCAGGGCCGAGGGCTGCGAAGAATCCTCGAGCCCTCGAACGACTCCAGCCCCGCCGATGAACACCCCGCACCTGACCGAAGCCAGCTTCGCCGCCATCGATGCCAGCCTGATGCTGGTCGAGATCGACTTCGACGGCACGATCCGCAGTGTCAACGACCGCTTTCTCTCGCATTTCGAGAGCCGTCGGGACGATGTGCTGGGCCAGCCCTACAGTCATTTCTGTTCAGACATCCGGCCTGAAGAGGGCGATGGCGTGCTGGCCACGCTGGCGGCTGGCGAGCCCGTGATGCGGACCTTCGAGCATGTCGGGCCCCAGGCCCGCAGCACCTGGATGGCCCTGTCGATGCTGCCGGTCGGCGATCCGCTCGGGCAGCCTGGCCATGTGCTGATCCTGGCGCGCGACGTGACCGAGGCCAAGACGCAGTCGGTCGAGAACCAATCCAAGCTGGCAGCGATCTCGCGCTCCCACGGCATCATCGAGTTCGATCTCGCGGGCAACATCCTCGACGCCAACGAGATCTTCCTGAAACTGACGGGCTACCGGCTCGACGATGTCCGGGGCCAGCACCACCGGATCTTCGTCGATGGCGAGGAGCAGCGGTCGCCCGAGTACCGGCAATTCTGGCAGCGGCTCGGGCGCGGCGAGACCGCTTCGGGCGAGTACCTGCGGTTTGGCCGCAACGGCCGGCGTCTCTGGATCCAGGCCAGCTACAACCCGATCCTCGACAGCGAGGGCCATCCGGTCAAGGTCATCAAGTACTGCAGCGACATCACCGAGGCCAAGCAGCTCAGCGTCGAAAACCAGGCGATGATGGATGCGGTGTCTGCCACCAGCGGGATGATGGTGCTTGACCGCGACGGCGCCATCCTGTCGATCAACGATCGTTTCGTGAAGGCGCTGGGCTATTCGCGCGACGAGCTCATCGGGCGAACCGAGGTGTCGCTGCTGTTCGACGAGGATGCGGCATCCCAGGAATACGAGGCGATCTGGCATGGCCTGCGTGCGGGTCGATCCTGCACCGGAGCTTTCCGGCGCAAGGCCGCGGGTGGGCGCGAAGTCTGGTTCTCGTCGACGCGCAGCCCGGTCATGTGTCTGGACGGCACCTTGAGCAAGGTGCTGATCGTGGCTCAGGACATCACCGAGGAGCAGCTGCTGCGGCTCGACGCCGCGGGCAAGATGGGCGCGATCGACCGAGCTCAGGCCGTGGTCGAGTTCGACCTGAGCGGTCGAGTCCTCAAGGCCAACGACAACTTCCTGAGGCTGCTGGGCTATCGGACGGAGGACATCCTCGGCCGTCACCATCGCATGTTCGTGGCGCCGGTCGAGGTCAACTCGAGCGACTACCAGACCTTCTGGGAGCGACTGTCGCATGGTGAGTACTTCACCGGCGAATACAAGCGCATCGGTCGCGACGGGCGCGAGATCTGGATCCAGGCCACCTACAACCCGATCCTGGACCGGCGCGGGCATCCCGTGAAGGTGGTCAAGTTCGCCAGCGACGTGACCGAGGCCAAGCTGCGCAACGCCGAGTTCGTCGCCAAGGTGCAGGCCATCGACCTGGGCCAGGCGGTGATCGAGTTCGACCTCGACGGCCGGGTGCTGACCGCCAACCGCAATTTCCTCGCCGCGATGGGCTACACGCTGCGCGAGATCCAAGGCATGCACCACAGCATGTTCTGCACGCCCGAATACACCCAGTGCGAGGAGTACCGTGATTTCTGGCTGCGCCTGGGAGAGGGTCAGTTCCTCAGTGGTCGCTTCCACCGGGTCGGCAAGTACAGCCGCGATGTCTGGATCCAGGCGACCTACAACCCGATCCGCGATCTCAACGACCGGGTGGTGAAGATCGTCAAGTACGCGTTCGACGTCACCAAGGAGGTGCAGCTGGAGAAGTGCATCGCCGCGAAGTCGGCCGAGATGCGCGAGAGCGTGGCCAGCCTGGCCGCCAGCATCACCGAGATCGCACACAACTCCGGCGTGGCCGCCGAGATGGCGAGCGAGGCGGCTGGCGCCGCACAGGGAGGTTTTGCGGCGCTGCAGAAATCGATCGAGACCATCGGCAGCATCCAGGCCAGCTCGGTGCGGGTCTCCGAGATCGTGCGTGTCATTGGCGAGATTGCCAGCCAGACCAATCTGCTGGCCTTCAACGCTGCCATCGAGGCCGCGCGTGCCGGTCAGCATGGCGTGGGCTTCTCGGTGGTGGCCGGCGAGGTGCGAAAGCTCGCCGAGCGCAGCTCGGTGGCTGCGCGCGAGATCGCCAAGCTGATCGAGGAGTCGGTGATGCAGGTCGGCCAGGGGGCCGAAGTCAGCAAGGAGGCCGCGCGCAGCTTCGAGGGCATCATGAGCAGCGTCGGACGCACCCGCACCAGCGTGTCCGAGATCGCGCAGTCTGCCGAAGGCCAGCGGCGTCTGGCCGGCGAGGTCTCCGGACTGATCGGGGCGCTGACCGGCTCGGTGAAGTCGTGAGCGCGATCGATCCGGCGGGCGACTTCGGCGGGCTTCGGATCGGTGGACTGCAGCTGGCGCTGCCGATGAGCGCGCTGCGCGAGGTCGTGCCCTGCGGTCGGCTCGAGCGCCTGCCGGCGTGCGCCGAGGGGCTGCTGGGCGCGATCGACCTGCGCGGCGTGCTGGTGCCGGTGCTGGACCTGCGCCCGCTGATCGGGCTGCAGACCGAGGCGCTCGATTGGCCCTGCGTCGTGCTGGTGGTTCATGACGGGCTGATCCTGGGTCTGCTGTGCGAGGGCGTGACTGGCGTGTTCCGCAGCGAGGGCCGGCGCCTGAACCGTGTGACGCAGGAGGCGCTGATGGCGGGCAGCCTGCGCCGTGCCGACGACGCGAGCCTGATCAGCGTGCTGTCTCCGGCGGCGCTGCTGGCGCTGCCCGGCCTGCCGCACGTCGAGGATCCCGAGCCCCAGCGCCAACGGGTGCATGACGGCAGCGTCAGCAACGAGCCGCTGGCCTCCGGCCTGCCGATGCTCCTGCTGCTGTGCGGGCGTGTGCCGCTGGCGTTGCCGGCGATGGCCGTGCATGCGACGCTGCCTTCACCGCAGGTGCGTGCCTCGGTGCTGGGCGGATCCGGGGCCTGCCTCGGCGTGCTCGAGCACGCGGGCGAGGAGGTGCCGGTGGTCGATCTGCCGGCGCTGTGCGGGCTCGGCCGGCTGGAGCGCCGGGAGGGTGTGGCGCAGCAGGCTTTCCTGATGCGGCTCGAGACCGGGCTGGTGGCTTTCCTGATCGACCGGGTGCTGGATGTGGTGCGCGTCGATGACGATGCGGTGATGCCGGTGCCGGTGTTCGCGCTGCCGCGGCGTGAACTGTTCGAGGGCGGGCTGGCCATTCACGCGCTGGCCGAGGAGGTGCGTGCGCTGCTGCCGCCTTCGGTGCAGCAGTTCCTGGTGCTGAGCCCGCAGGGCCTGCAGCGCCACGCTGGCCTGCAGGCGCTGGCGGCCAGCGGCCGGCCGGTCGCGGCGCTGCGCGGGGCCTGCGCGACGTCGGAGGCGAACGGCTCAGGCGGCAGTCGTGCCGCGGCCGTGGCCCTGCTGGCGGCGGGTCAGCGGGCGATGGTGACCTACCAGCTCGGCCGCGAAGTGGCCACGCCGATCGACCAGATCCGCGAGATCCTGCCCTTCGGCTGCGAGATCGCGGTGATCGAGGTCGGAGGGGCGATGCTCGGGCTGGTCGCGCACCGCGGCCGCTCGATCCCGGTGATGTGTCTGAGCCGGCTGCATGGCCTGCCGCCACCGGCCGTCAGCCCGGCGGTCAGCGTGCTGGTGGTCGAGGCCGATGACGGCGAGCAGCTGGGCTTCGCAGTGCCGATGCTGCGCAGCATCGAGCCGGCCGACTGGGAGCCCGCACTGCCGGCGCTGGGCGACAACCGCGACGCGCTGGCCCAGGCGATCCACTCTCGCCAGCTGGTGCAGGTCGGGCAGGGGGCGTCGCGTCGCATGCTGCAGGTGGTCGACCTGCTGCGCATCGCCCGGGCGCTGCAGCAGCGCGCGGCCTGATCGTCGGTGCGCGCTCAGTCTGGCTGCGGCTCGCCGCGCATCAGTGCGAGCAGCTCTTGCGGCGCCAGCGGCGCCTGGCCCGTGCCGTCGCCGCCGTCGAGCATCTGCGCGGCCAGCTCGCGCTTGTCGTGGTGCAGCGCGACGATGCGCTCCTCCAGCGTGCCCCGGCGCACCAGCCGGTAGACGGTGACCGGGCGCTGCTGGCCGATGCGGTGGGCACGGCCCGAGGCCTGGTCCTCGGCGGCCGGGTTCCACCAGGGGTCTGCGATCACCACATCATCGGCCGCGGTCAGGTTCAGGCCGAATCCGCCCGCTTTCAGGCTGATCAGGAAGAAGTCACCCTCGCCGTCCTGGAAGGCGGCGACGCGGCGACTGCGCTCGGCCGCCGGCGTCGCACCGTCGAGGTACTGGTGGCTCAGGCCCGCCTCGTCGAGCGTGGCGCGCAGCAGTTGCAGGAAGTCGACGAACTGGCTGAAGACCAGCGTGCGGTGGCCATTGGCGGCCAGCTCGCGCGCCAGTTCGCCGAAGGCACGCACCTTGGCGCCGGCCAGCGACAGCTCCGGCGTGACCAGGCGCGGATCGCAGGCGGCGCGGCGCAGCCGGGTCAGCTGCGCCAGCAGGTGCAGCTGGGCGCGGCCGTGGCCGGCATCGCCCTGCAGGGCTTCTTCGGCCTCCTTCAGCGCCTGGCGGCGCAGCGCCTCGTAGTGCGCCTGCTCGGCCGGTTCGGCCTCGATCGTCAGCACCCGCTCGGTGCACGGCGGCAGATCCTCGAGCACCTGCGACTTGGTGCGGCGCAGCAGGAAGGGCCCGACCAGCCGGCGCAGCGTGCGCTGGCGGCCGCGGTGGCGGTCGCGCTCGATCGGCACGGCGAAGCGCTCGGCGAACTGCGTCTGCGTGCCCAGCAGGCCGGGATTGCAGACCTGCATGATCGACCACAGCTCGGCCAGCCGGTTCTCGATCGGCGTGCCCGACAGCGCCAGCCGGAAGTCCGCGCGCAGCGCATGCACCGCCTGGCTGCGCCGTGCCGCGGCGTTCTTGACCGCCTGCGCCTCGTCGAGCACCAGCGTGTGCCAGTCGCGGCCGGCGAAGCCCTCGGCGTCGAGCTGCAGCAGCGTGTACGACACCAGCAGCACCTCGTTCGGGCCGGCGTTCGTGCGCAGCGCCTCGCGCTCGGCCTGCGGCGTCGCGCCGAAGTCGGTCAGGCGCAGCGCCGGCGCGAAGCGGTGCGCCTCGGCCAGCCAGTTGCCGATCAGCGAGGTCGGCGCCACCACCAGCGCCGCGCCGCTGCGCCCGCGTGCCAGCAGCACCGCCAGCGCCTGCAGCGTCTTGCCCAGGCCCATGTCGTCGGCCAGGATCGCGCCCAGGCCAGCGCCGGCGCGGCGCATCGCCCACTCGAAGCCTTCCTGCTGATAGGGCCGCAGCTCGGCCTGCAGCGTGACGGGCAGGCGCGGCACCTGGCGCTCGAGCTGCGCCAGCCGCTCGACGCGCTCGCGAAAGCGTGCATCGGTCTCGAGCCGGCTGCCCTCGAGCGTCTGTTCCAGCCACGGCGCGGCCAGTGGCGTCATCCGGGCCGTGTCGCGGCGGATCTCGGCCACGCCGGCCATCTCTTCGAGCCGGCTGCGCAGCTCCTCGGTCAGCGCCAGGTAGCGGCCGTCGCCCATCGGCACGAAGCGGCTGCGCTGCGTGCGGCTCCAGTCGAGCAGCCGTCCGAGGGTGAAGACCAGCCGTTCGTCGATCTCGATGCCGCCGTCGAGTGCCAGCCAGTCCTGGCTGCTGCGCACCCGTACCTTGAGCTGCTGCAGCCCAGCGCTGTCGACATGGATCGGGCGGCCGCGCGGCCAGTCCAGGGCCTCGACCGCCTGCAGCGTGTGCAGCCGCTCGAGCAGCGCCAGCGCCCGCTCGGGTTCGGCCACCGACCAGCGCGCAGGCGCCCCGTCGGGCAGCGGCTCCAGCATCGGGCAGGCCTCCTGCACCCGCTCCAGATGGTCGCGCTCGCGCGCCAGATCGCGCCGGGTGGCGCGTGGCGTGCCGCCGCTGGAGGTGGCGATCAGCCGCACCCGGCCCTGGCCCGGCTCGAGCCGTGGGCCATCGGCGCCCAGCGGCGCGACTGAGAGCCGCAGTGCCAGCCCGTCGCCCTCGGGCGTGAGCTCGGCGCGCAGCCGCGTCTCGGCCTCGACCTCCTGCGCCGGTGTCCCGCCGGCGGGATCGTGCGCGCCCGTGTCGAAGCCGAGGCCGGCGCTGTCGCTGTGGATGCGGAAATGCGCGCCCAGCCCGCGCAGCACCTCGTCGAGCTGCGCCATCGCCTCGTGCGGCACCTCCAGGCCGGTGCCGATCAGCTGGGCGGTGCGCTTCTGCGCCGCGCTGAAGCGCACCACCCGGGCCGTGTCCGGCCCGTCGCGCACCACGGTGGTCAGCAGCAGCTGGTCGGCCTCGCGCTGGTCGGCGGCGTTGCCGATCGGCAGCTGCGGCTCGCTGCGGTCGGCCTGTGGGTCGCACCATCGCGGCGGTGGCAGCAGCGTGACCCGCAGCCGCCCGCCCAGGGCGGTCACGTCGATCTCGGCTGGCGCCTCGGCCAGGCTCACGCTCACGCCCGGCGCATCGGCGAACTCGAGGTGCGGATGCCCGACCAGCGCGACGATGGCCTGGGCCAGGTCGAGGCGCTGACCGCCGCGCTCGTGCACGCTGGTGCGGATGCAGCGCACCAGCCGCAGATCCTGCGCGGGCAGGCTGTCGTCGCGCAGCAGCCGCGACAGCGGCAGCTCGCGCGGCTTGCCCCAGCTGCGCAGGCCCTGGCGCTGCTCCATCGGCTGGATGGCCTCCAGCGCGCCGTGCGGATTGACCGACAGCACCCACACCAGGCGGCTGGCCTGGCTGGTGCCGTCGGTCGCGGGTGCGCGGTCCTGACCGAGCCGCGCCAGCTCGTCGAGCGTGCGCTGCCAGGCGGGCTGGTGCAGGCGCGCGCCGGTGATGAAGGGTCGCGCCGGTGCACGACCCTCGAGCACCGCCAGCGCCGACTCCATCAGTCCGGCCAGCAGCGTCAGGTCGCACTGGTGCAGGCGCGCGATCGTCTCCAGCGCGATCGCGCGCTCGGCGGGCGTCGGTGCGGCGTCGCTGGCCGGGTCGTGCAGCCAGGCCCGGCCGATCCAGCTGGCCAGATCGTCGGGATGCACATGTGGCGAGCGGCTGCGGATCACCAGTGCGCGCGGATCGCGCCGCTCCTCGCCCTGGCGCATGCGGATCGCCAGCGCGAGCAGCCCCCAGAGGCTGTCGGGGCTGGCCTGGCGGCGCCCGCTCTCGGTCAGGCAGAACTTCTGCGCCTGCGCCAGCGCGGTCGGCGTGCCCTGCGCCATCAGCGCCAGCACATGGCCGAGCGCGATCCAGGTCGGCAGCAGCTCCTTGCGCTGGCCGGTCAAGCGGCGCAGGCCTTCCAGTGCAGGGGTGTAGTGCTGGGTCGCTTCGGCCCAGCGGCCGGCCGCCATCAGCCGCAGACCGGCATGGGCTTCGCGCAGGGCCGGCATCGGGTCCGTGGCCGGATCGACCGGCTCGAGCAGGGGCAGTGGCGGGTCATCGGGCAACTCGGCCAGCAGCCGCCATTCCTCGATGCGCATCGGCAGCGTGTGCCCGGACAGCAGCGCCATCAGGGCCGGATCGCGGCCGGCCTCGCTCAGCAGCGCATCGATCAGCTCGCGCATCGGCAGCCCGTCCGGGCCGCTCCAGCGGCGCATGCGCAGCTCCAGACAGGACTGCAGCGCCTCCATGCGCATCAGCGGATGCAGCCGCATCAGCAGGGTGACGTCGAGGCGATCGAACAGCGCGCGCTCGAGCACGGCCTGCCATTCCAGCCCCCAGCCGCAACGCAGCCTCAGCGGCTCGAGCTGGTCGGGCGGGGCGCCGCTGAACAGCGCCAGCCGCACCGCGGCGCAGGCCGCATCCATGTGGACGAAGGGCACGGTGCGCACCCGGCCGCCGAAGGGCCGGGCCACCTCGCCGAGGCCGTCGACCTCGGCCAGCGCCCGGGCCAGCCGATCGTGTCCGTGGCGCTCCAGCCCGCCCAGATAGGCGGCGGTGTGCAGCTCGGGCGGCACCGCCCAGTAGCCGCTGCGGCTCGGATGACCGATGAGCCCGCCCTGCGCGGCCAGCTCGTCGACCGAGCGGCGCACCGCGTCGCTGGTGGGCGGCCGGCCTTTCTCGGTGAGCCCGCCGCAGGCCTGCAGGAACTTGTGGACGAGCGTGCGCTGCCGGTGGCCGGTCAGCGCAGCCAAGGCCTGCAGCACGTCGCGCTGCAGCGGTGTGAGATCCTCAGGAAGCGTGGCGGGCACGGTGGAGGCAGGAGCGGCGGCATTCATCGGGTGCCGATTGTGCCGCTGCCATGCGTGCCGTCTTCAGGTGCCGCGCTGGATCAATTCGATCTTGTAGCCATCCGGATCGGTGATGAAGGCGATCACGGTGCTGCCGCCCTGCACCGGGCCGGCCTCGCGGGTGACGGCGCCGCCCAGCGCCTGCGCGCGTTCGCGCACCGCCGCGCAGGTGGCGGCCGCGTCTTCCACGCCGATGGCGATGTGGCCGTAGGCGCTGCCCAGCTCGTAGCGGTCGACGCCGTGGTTCCAGGTCAGCTCCAGCTCGGCATGCTCGGGGTTGCTGCCGTAGCCGAGAAAGGCGAGGTCGTATTTCTGCTCCGGCCGGTGGGTGGTGCGCAGCAGCGTCATGCCCATCACCTGGGTGTAGAAGTCGATCGAGCGCTGCAGGTCACCGACGCGCAGCATGGTGTGGAGGATTCTCATCGTGAAAGACCCGGGTTCATGAGGGAGGCAGCCGGCGCAGGGCCTGGCGAGCCTGGCGCAGCAGCGGGGGCAGGGCGCCGCGCTGCTCCTGCCGAGCGTAGCGCCACCGCCCCAGGTCCTGCAGCCGTGTGGCCAAGGGCTCGCCGGCCGAGCCCCAGCGCTGGCGCACCTGCTGCGCCAGGGTCTCGGGGCCGTGGTGCGCGGCCACCGGCAGGCCGCGCCGGCGCAGGCCCTCGCGCAGCTGCGCCTGGCCCTGGCGCCACAGCCGGTCCGGATCGCGCCGGCGCAGCGGGCCGATCAGCATCAGCGCGCCCACCAGTGCCAGGCCGCCGGTCAGTCCGGCCAGCAGCCGCGCCAGCGTGGTGGCATCGGGCATCTGCCAGCCCAGCGAGCGTGCCAGCTCGCGCTGGCCCTGGCTGCCATAGCCCAGCACCCACTGGTTCCAGCGGTGGTCGGTCGCGCTCCACAGCGCACGCATGCGCTCGAGCAGCAGCGGATCCAGTGCGGCGAAGGTGTCGGCGATGGCGCCCCCGCCGCTGGTGCGCGTCGGCTGCAGGATGCGCTCCGGAGCCACCGCAGCGGTCGGATCGATGCGCACCCAGCCCCGGCGCGGGTCGTGGTATTCGGCCCAGGCATGGGCGTCGCTCTGGCGCACTTCCAGCATGCCGTTGACCGGATTGATCCGGCCGCCCTGGTAGCCGGTGATCAGCCGCGCCGGCACGCCGACGGCCCGCATCGCGATGACGAAGGCGCTGGCGTAGTGCTCGCAGAAGCCGCTGCGCCGGTCGAGCCAGAATTCGTCGACCGGCTCGGGGCCGCTCTCGCCCGGGGCCAGGGTGTAGACATAGGGCTGGCGGCGGATGTGGTCGAGCAGCTGCTGCGCGGCGCGGGCCGGCGCGTGGCGGGCGCGGCCGTCCGGATCGAGCTGGGCGCGAGCCCAGGCCCGCGTGCGCGGATGGCGACCGTCCGGCAGCACCAGATCGGAGGCCTGCGCCTGCGGCAGCTCGGCGGGCTCTGGGGCCACGGTCGAGAGCGTCGGGGCGCGGTGCTGCGGCATGTCGAGCGCTGCCTGTGCCTGGACCTGCAGCCGGCTCGACAGCGGCCGGTCGGCCAGCCAGGTGCCATCGCGGTGGCGCAGCCAGCGCGGGTGGCCTTCGGCCGGCAGCGGCGCGAAGCGCGCCCGCTCCAGCAGCGGCAGCGCACTGATGTTCAGGGGCTCGACCGTCATGCGGTAGCGCAGCAGCGGCGCCTCTGGCGCCGGTGCTGGCGCTGGCTCGCTGGTCAGGCCTGGGCGCATGCGCCAGCCGCTGCCGTCGGGGTCGGCCAGCACCGGGCCGCGGAAATAGCGCAGCTCCGGCGGTGGGGGCTCGCCGTCGAACTGCACCCGCAGCGCCGGGCTGTCGTCCTGCGCCAGCTCGGCCACCTGACCGAGCTGCAGTCGGTCGGACAGGCCGGTGCGGCCGCTGCCGTCCGCCGGCAGGCTCCACAGTGGCGCCACCCGGGGGAAAAGCAGAAAGAGCAGCACGATCAGCGGCAGCCCGGTCAGCAGCAGCCGCGCGGCCAGGCCGAGCGCCAGCGTCAGCGGTGGGCGGTCCTCGGGCATGTGCGCCAGCACCAGCGCGGCCAGCAGCGTCCAGACCGAGATGCCCATCGCCAGCGCGGTCAGCAGCGACTGCGAGTGCAGGAAGCTCGCCAGCACCAGGAAGAAGCCGAGAAAGAACACGACGGTGGCATCGCGCCGGGCGCGCAGCTCCAGCGTCTTCAGCGCCGCCAGCACCACCAGCAGCGTCAGCCCGGCCGACTTGCCCAGCAGCGTCTGGTGGCTGATCACCGTGCCCAGCGAGGCGCCCACGAGCGCCAGCAGCAGCAGCCAGCGCGAGGGCAGGGCCGCACCGCGCCAAGCCAGCCGCGCCCGCCAGGCCAGCGCCGCATAGGCCAGGGCCGAGCACCAGGCCGGCACCTGGGGGATCTGCGGCAGCAGCGTCCAGGCCAGCACCGCCAGCAGGAACAGGGTGTCGCGCGTCTCGCGCGGGCGGCTGTCGACCGCGACGGCCAGGGCCGGGGGCAGCCACCTCATTGCAGCGTTCCCGACCACAGCGCCAGCGCGTCGAGCGCGGCGCGCCGCTGCACTGTGCCGCCACCCGGGCCGATGTGCAGCGAGCCCAGCACCAGCGTCCAGCGCCGCTGCCGCCGTTCGGCCTCCAGCACCCAGGCGCAGAGCCGGCGCAGCCGCGCCTCGGCGTCGAGGCTGGCCAGTGGGGCCGCGCAGGCATCCAGCCGCAGTTCCTGGCCTGGCTCGGGCGGCCGCGGGGGGTCGCGCACCAGCAGCGTGCCGCCGCTGGCCAGGCTGCGCGCCGACGGCTTCCACAGCACCTGCGAGGGCCGGTCGCCACGCCGCCAGGCGCGCATGCCGCTTTCGCCGTCCTGCGCGCCAGATCGGGCCTGGCGGCGCAGGCCGGGATCATCGGGATCGAGCGGCTCGGGCAGCGGCGGCGCGTCCGGCTCGGGCGCTGGCCAGACCAGCGGCTCGCGCGCGATGCGCCACACCGCCCAGGCACGGAACAGCCCGAGCGGGAAGCGGCATTCGATCTCCAGCGGCGGCAGGGCCTGCGCGCCGCGCCGCGAGGTCGATCGCTCGAGCCGCACGGTGACCGAGCCGCCCTCCGGCACGCTGGTGCCGCGCGGCGCGAGCCCGCCCCCGGCGCCGGGCGGCGTGTCGTTCGGCTCGCGCCAGCGCAGCACGATGCCGTGGCGGCCGAAGCGCCACGGCCGGCGCGCCGGGTGGCGGTCGTCCAGGCGGATCTGCAGCTCCAGGCGCTCGCCGGCGAAGACCGGCTCGGCGCTGGCCAGCGTCAGCTCCAGCCCGCGCAGCGCCGCATGGGTGGCATGCAGCGCGACCAGTCCGGCGCTGGCCAGCGAGAAGGTCAGCAGGTGGCCGAGATTGAGCTGGTAGTTGATCGAGGCCAGCAGCAGCGCCAGCAGCAGCAGCGCGAACAGCCAGCCCGAGGCGGTCGGCAGGATGTAGAGGTTTCGTTGGGTGAGGGCCAGCCGGTCGGTGCGCGGCTGACGGGTCTCGCGCCAGTCGTGCATCCGTTGCCGGAGCGCCGCACCGATGCTGCCGGGCCGCATCTCAGACCAGCCCGACCGCCTCGATCATCGCCTGCACCTGCGCGGCACGGCTGCGTCCGGCGCCGGGCTGCGGCTGCAGCCGGTGCGCCAGCACCGGCACCGCCAGTGCCTGCAGATCTTCCGGGATCACATGGTCGCGCCCGGCCAGCAACGCGCGCGCGCGCGCACCGCGCAGCAGCCCGAGCGCCGCCCGCGGCGACAGGCCTTGCACGAACCAGCGCCCGTCACGGGTCGCGGCGATCAGCGCCTGCAGGTAGTCGAGCAGCGCAGGCGCCGCATGCACCCGCAGCACCGCCGCCTGCGCGGCCAGCAGCTCGGGCGTGCTCATCACCGCCTCGAGCTCGCGCACCGCAGCGCGCCGGTCGTGGCCCTCGAGCAGCGCACGCTCCGAGGCCGGATCGGGATAGCCCAGCGTCAGGCACATCAGGAAGCGGTCGAGCTGGCTCTCGGGCAGCGGGTGGGTGCCGATCTGCTCGGCCGGATTCTGGGTGGCGATGACAAAGAAGGGCGCGGGCAGGCGCAGCGTCTCGCCGTCGACGCTGACCTGATGCTCCTCCATGGCTTCGAGCAGCGCGCTCTGGGTGCGCGGCCCGGCGCGGTTGATCTCGTCGGCCAGCAGCACCTGGGTGAAGACCGGGCCTTGATGGAAGACAAAGCTCTCGCGGTTTCGCTCGTAGACACTGACCCCGATCAGGTCGCTGGGCGTGAGGTCGGCGGTGAACTGCACCCGGGCGAAGCGCAGTCCGAGCGCGGCGGCCAGGGCGTGCGCCAGCGTGGTCTTGCCGACGCCGGGCACGTCCTCGATCAGCAGATGGCCCCCGGCGAGAAGACAGGCGACACTGTCGAGGATCTGGACTGGCTTGCCGACCACCACCGATCCGATCCGTTCGAGCAGGCGCTCGAGCAGCCGGGACAGGACGGCCGGCTGTGTCAGTTGCATGTGATGTGGGCTTGTCATCATCAACACCATACCTGAAGCGAGAGGGACAACGCAGTGCGGACAGCCGTCGCACTGACGCGAACACAGACCATGAGCACCGCCTTCTACACGCATACCGACTGCCGCGGCCATGACATGGGCCCGGGACACCCCGAATGCCCGCAGCGCCTCGACGCGATCGAGGATCATCTGCTGGCCACCGGGCTGGACATCGCGCTGCACCGCCCCGACGAGGTGCCGCTGGCGCGCCACGAAGACCTGATGCTGGCGCACAGCGAACGCTATCTGGTCGAGCTCGACGAGTTCCTGCGCCAGGCGGCCGAGACCGGCGAGCACCGCGCGCTCGACCCCGACACCAGCGTCTGCCCGGCCACCCGCCAGGCGATGCTGCGCTCGGTGGGCGCGGCGATCGCCGCCACCGACGCGGTCATCGACGGCACCTATGCCAACGCCTTCTGCGCGATCCGCCCGCCCGGTCACCATGCGACCCGCTCGGAGGCGATGGGCTTCTGCTTCTACAACAACATCGCGATCGCGGCGCGCCATGCGCTGGACGTGCGCGGTCTGGAGCGGGTGGCGATCATCGACTTCGATGTGCACCACGGCAACGGCACCGAGGACATCGTCGCCGGCGACGATCGCATCCTGATGGCGAGCTTCTTCCAGGACCAGATCTACCCCTACAGCGGCGGCGTGCCGATGG
>JBJOPV010000038.1:0-20277 GCA_046050625.1 Pseudomonadota bacterium | reverse complement strand
AGCTGCGCCACCAGCGCGACATTGCCCTGCACCGAGGCATCCACCTGATGCACGATGTCGAGCACCTGCTGCGACTGCTCGCGGCTGTCGAGCGTGACCTGCACCAGGCTGCCCATGATCCGGTCGACCGACTGGATCTCGTCGCCGGTGCGGCCCACCGCCCGGCTGGCACGCTCGGTCATCACGCTGCCTTGCTCGATCTCGGCCGCCGACACCTCGACGATGGCACGGATCTTGGCCGCCGCATCCTCGCTGCGCTGTGCCAGCGCGCGCACCTCCTGCGCCACCACCGAGAAACCCCGGCTGGCACTGCCCGCACGCGCCGCCTCGACCGAGGCATTGAGCGACAGCAGCTTGGTCTGGAAGGCCACCGCCTCCACCAGCCCGACGATGTGGACGATCTCGCGGCTCTTGGCCTGCAAGGACTGCATGCTCTCGCGCAGGCCCTCCATCGCCTTGCGGCTGCGCCGGGCCTCGGTGCGCATCGCACGCACATGCTCGGCCGCCTCGTCGACCTGGTGCGCGCAGGCATCCATCGCGCCCGAGAAGCGCTGCGCCCGCTCGACCACCCGCGACAAGGCATCACGCACTTCGCCTGTGCGTCCGGACAGGCCAGTGTTGCCCACCGCGACCTCTCGCGAGGCATGGGTCACCGCCGCCACGCCATGCTGGACGGCCTCGAACAACGCCGAGATGCTGGCGGTCGCCTGGCCCAGCGTGTTGAGTGCATGCCCGATCTCGTCACGTCCCCAGCCGCGCGGGCGCGCGCTCAGATCGCCCTGGCCGATGCGGTCGAGATGCCGGCACAGCGTGCCCAGCCCGCCCGACATCACCCGGTACAGGCAGACCAGCAGGTACAGGCCGACCAGCGCCAGTCCGCCCAGAAGCGCCAGCCGCAAGCCGAGCTGATCGACCAGCACCGCCTCCCGGTCCTTCATGCGCGTGCCGATGCGCTCCAGCGCCATGTGCTGCAGCCGGGCGCTGGCTTCGATGGCCGTCACCGCCAGTCGGGCATAGGCCTGGGCATCCACCCCGGATCGATCATTGCCGGTCAGTCTCAGCGTCATGGCCAGCAGATCGCGGATCGCCCCCAGATCACGCTGCACGACATCCACATCCAGCAACTGCATCAGCAAGGCCTGAGACAGGGCCGGTCGAGCCTGGTCGGACAGCATCTCCACACGCCCTTGCAGCAGCAGCATCTCGCGCTGGCGCTCGTCGGTGGCGGCATTCATCTGCAGGAAGCCTTTTCCGGCCAGACGCTGCATCTGCATCAGCATCTGGAACTGCGGATCGACCAGGCCGGTGCGGAGCACCTTGCTGCCGGCATCGGCATCGACCGCGTGCGACCAGTCGGTCACCAGCACCCCACGCAGCACCTCCAGCTCAGCCACGCAGTCGAACAAGGCCTGCCAGCGCTGGACGGGGTCCGCACTGTCGAGCCGAGCCAGCATCAGCTCGTGACGCGCCTGCAGGCGCTTGCGGGCTGCAGACAGTGCACTGACCCGGTCCGGCGCAGCCTCCGGCAGGCGATCGAGCTGCTGCTGCAGGCGAGAGAAGACCTCGGCCTCCTGACGACGCAGCGGCGCCAGATCGCCATGCGGCATCGACTGCTCGCGGAAGAAGGTCTCGCGGGCCAGCCGGCCGATCAGCAGATTCAGGTCGACCACCGCCTGGTAGCGCGTCTGCCCCTCGACGGCACGGCGCACCTCGGCGAGATGACCGCGCCAGAGCTGCACCGCATCCTGCATCAGCATCGCACCGGGCAGCAGCAGCAGCGTGCCCACCAGAGCGGTCTTGCGTGCCAGGCTGAGGTTGCGCAGCAGACGGATGCCGGGGCCCCACAGGCCAGCGGGCTGTTCGGCCAGCCAGCGACGTGCGCGCGCGGCAAGCGCGCCGGCACGGCCGGCAACGGCCTTCTCGACTCGGGCGGGAGATTCTGCGGCGGTGGTCATGTCGTTCCTCGTCGGGCACGGGGCCGGGCTGCCGCGCTATCGGCCCGGGCAACGCGAGCCTGAAGCGCCTGCCGCGCCCGGGTGTGCCCGTCGTCTGGCACTGTGCCGGCGGCATCCGGCACGAACGGACGGAACAGCGCCGCGGTGCCGGGGCTTATCCAGCGGTCGCGGTCGCGGCGAATGCGGACACTGCGCTGCCACAAGCCGTGCTGCGCCCTCGGCACGCGGCCCCGAGCACTTCCATGGAACAGGGATGTCCGAGACCTCGACGATCAGCGCCCCCGTCGCGCCTGCCCCTCGCAGCATCGCCCTGCGTCGGGCGACCGCTGCCGCTCTGCTCGTCGCGGCAGGTGGCGCCGGCGCGGCGCTCTCGCCCTGGCCAGCGGTCACCTGCGCCGCCCTGGCCGCGGTCGCTGCGCTGCTGGCCACGCGCTCGGGAGCTGGCGCCAGCGCAGGCCGCGGGTCAGCCAGCGCACCGAGCAGCCCGCCGCTCTCGATGGCAGTCGACACCGGCCCGCAATCGGTGCCCATCCTGCTGCCGCGCCAGGTGCTGCCCGTCTGGAAACGCAGCATCGAGGCGGCCCGTGCGCAATCCGAGCAGAGCAGCAACGCTCTGGTCGAGCGCTTCGCCAGCATCAGCCAGCAACTCGACGCCACGCTGGGCGCCAGCGCGGGCGTGACCCGGCTGGACCCAGGCACCAGCGATCGGCTGCTCGAGCAGCACCAGCCCGAGATCGATGCACTGCTGCAGAGCAGCCGCGCGGCACTGCGCCTGCGCGACGACACGCTGACCACGCTGGAGGCCCTGGCCGCGCCGGTGGGCGAGCTCGGCCGGCTCGCGCGCGAGGTGCAGTCGATCGCACGCTCGACGCAGATGCTCGCGCTCAACGCCTCGGTCGAGGCCACCCGCGCCGGCGAGCGCGGCACCGGCTTTGCGGTGGTCGCGCACGAGGTGCGCCAGCTCGCCGGGCAGTCGCGTCAGGTGGGCGCCAGCATCGCCGCGCACGTCGGCAGGCTGCAGGAATCGGTCAGCGACCTGCGCTCGCGTGCCCGCACCGAGTCGGTCGACGACGAGGAGCTGGCGCTGCAGGCCGAGGAGCGCGCGCGCCAGATCGTGCGTGCGCTGCTGGGCAGCCTGGGGGAGGTCGGCCGTGCGTCGCGCGAGCTGCATGACACCGGCCGCCAGGTGCAGGGCGACATCGACCAGATCCTGATGAGCCTGCAGTCGCACGACCGCTTCACCCAGATGCTGGGCTCGATCAGCGAAGACATCGAGCGGCTGACACGCTGGATCGGCGGCGAGAACGACCCGCAGGCCGACAACCCGGCACGCTGGCTCGAGCGTCTCGAACAGAGCTACACGATGGAGGAGATGCGCTCGGCGCATCACGGCGTGAGCTCGGTCGAGCGCCAGGCCGGCGTCGAGTTCTTCTGAGCCACCCAGCGGCCCACCAACATCCCGACGGACACCGCGATGAGCAAGCATTCCCCCGGAGACGACGACGACATCATCGCGGCCGCCCGCGAAGGCTTTCTCGAAGAGGCTCAGGACAATCTGCGCCAGTTCGAGCAGGGCCTGCTGGCGATGGAGCAAGACCCCGGCGACGCCGAGGCCGTCAACAGCGCCTTTCGCGCCGCGCACACCATCAAGGGCGGCGCCGGGCTGTTCGGCTTCCAGGCGGTGGTCAGCTTCACCCATGAGGTCGAGAGCGTGCTCGACCGCATGCGCGACAACCTGCTGGCCGTGACCGAGCCGGCGATGGCGCTGCTGCTGCAGGGCCGCGACCAGATGGAGCGGCTGGTGCATGCGGTGCGCGACGGCATGGACGGCAATGCGGAGCTGGCAGCGATCAGCCAACGCCTGGGCGAGCAGCTGCGCCAGCTGCGCGGAGACCGCCCGCAGGCTGCCGCCCCCGTGGCTGCGGTGACAACTGCCGCCCCGGCCACACCCTCCACCGATGACGAGCGCGCGGGCGTCTGGCACCTGTCACTGCGCATGGGCGCAGACGCGCTGCGCAACGGTCTCGATCCGATGTCCTTCATCCGCTACCTCGACACGCTGGGCGAAGTCGAGGGCATCCGCACGCTGACCGAGGCGGTGCCAGATCTGCTGCAGCTCGATCCGGAAAGCTGTTGTCTGGGCTTCGAGATCCGCTTGCGCAGCCCCGCCGACCGGCAGAGCGTCGTCGACGTGTTCGAGTTCCTGCAGGACGACTGCGAGCTGGAGGTGCTGGCGCCAGACGCCAGCGCCGCGGACTACCAGCGACTGCTGGCGCAGCGCGCCACCCATGACCCGTCAAGCGAGGCGCTGCTGGCGCACTGGCAGGCACTGGGCCTGGCGCGACAGCTCGAGATGACCGCCCCCGGACACAGCCCTGTGCCAGCGCCGGCCGGCAGCCCCCCACCAGCGGCCCGCAGTGTGCCACCCTACCCGCCGGCGAAGGCGCCCCGCGCCGAGGAGAGCCGCTTCATCCGCGTGCGCGCCGACAAGCTCGACCGGCTGATCGACCTGATCGGCGAGCTGGTCATCGCCAGCTCCGGCGCGCAGGTCGCGGCGCAGCAGGAGCGCTCGACCCGCTTCGGCGAGGCCGCACAGCGCATCCACGATCTGGTGCAGGAAGCGCGCGACGGTGCCCTGGGCCTGCGCATGGTGCCGATCGGCGAAACCTTCAGCCGCTTCCAGCGCGTGGTACGCGACGTCAGCAAGGAGCTCGGCAAGGACGTGGCACTGCAGATCACCGGCGGCGACACCGAGCTGGACAAGTCGATGGTCGAGACCATCGCCGACCCGCTGATGCACCTGGTGCGCAACAGCCTGGATCACGGCCTG
Organism: Pseudomonadota bacterium; assembly: GCA_046050625.1. Taxonomy (GTDB): domain Bacteria; phylum Pseudomonadota; class Gammaproteobacteria; order Burkholderiales; family Burkholderiaceae_C; genus Sphaerotilus. Next base: position 15,492 of record JBJOPV010000038.1, on the reverse strand, counting down.
GAGACCGCCGAGGACCGCGAGGCCGCTGGCAAGCCCGGCCAGGGCACGCTGGCGCTGCACGCCTATCACGAGTCAGGCAACGTGATCATCGAAGTCAGCGACGACGGCCGCGGTCTGAACCGCGAGCGCATCCTGGCCAAGGCGACCGAGCGCGAGCTGGTGTCGCCCGACAGCGGGCTCGACGACGAGCAGGTCTACCGGCTGATCTTCGAGCCCGGTTTCTCGACGGCAGCGCAGGTGACCAACCTGTCGGGCCGAGGCGTCGGCATGGACGTGGTCAAGCGCAACGTCGAATCGCTGCGCGGCCAGATCAAGGTCGCCAGCACGCCCGGGCGCGGCGCGACGATGCAGATTCGTCTGCCGCTGACGCTGGCCATCATCGATGGCTTCCTGACCCAGGTCGCCGGCGTGAGCTACGTGCTGCCGCTGGAGATCGTCGCAGAATGCATCGAGACCCCCCCCGGACTGGCGCTGGGCGAGCACGGCGCCTGCGGATGCTTCGACCTGCGCGGCGAGGTCGTGCCCTACATCGACCTGCGGCGCTGCTTCGGCCATGACGGACCGCGACCGGCGCGCCAGAGCCTGATCGTGGTGCACAGCACCGACAGCCGCATCGGCCTGCTGGTCGACCGGCTGCTGGGCGAGTACCAGACCGTCATCAAGCCGCTGGGCAGCATCTTCCAGCATCTGGAGGGCATTGCCGGCTCGACCATCCTGGGCAGCGGCGAGGTCGCGCTGATCCTGGATGTGGCCTCGCTGGAGCGCCATCAGATCCGCCAATCGACACCGCAGCGCATCGCCCGCAGCGCGGCAGCGACCTGAGCCGTTCGCCTGCCAGCCCTCGTCCCTGTCTCTCCCCCAACTCATCGCCCGCCGGAAGCCGCCATGCTGTCCCAGAAATCCTTCGAAGCTGTCACCTCGATGTTCCACAAGGTCTCGGGCATCCAGCTGACCGACGCCAAGCGCGCGCTGGTGGCCGGCCGGCTGCAGAAACTCGCGCAGGCCCGCGGCCTGAGCTCGGTCGACCAGTACGTCGAGCAGCTCATGCGCGACAACGACACCGAGGAAATGGTCCGACTGGTCGACAAGCTGACCACCAACGAGACCTACTTCTTCCGCGAGCCGCAGCATTTCGAGCGCATGAAGAGCGTCATCGAGAAGCGGCCGGCCTCGGCGGGCGAGTTCCGCGTCTGGAGCGCCGCGAGCTCCTCGGGCGAGGAGGCCTACAGCATCGCGATGGTGCTGGGCAACCACTATGGCACCCGGGGCTGGAAGATCGTCGGCACCGACCTGTCGACCGCGATGGTCGACACCGCTCGGCGCGCGGTCTACCCGATGGAGCGCGCCCGCCAGACCGCCCAGGCCGACCTGAAGCGCTGGTGCCTGAAAGGCCAGGGCGACAACGCCGGCAAGCTGATGATCTCGCCCGACCTGCGCCAGAACGTCAGCTTCGAGAACGCCAACCTGATGCGCCAGCTGCCGGAGATCGGCCTGTTCGACATCATCTTCCTGCGCAACGTGCTGATCTATTTCGAGCCGCCGGCCAAGGCCGAGATCGTGCGCCGGGTGCTGCCCAAGCTCAAGCCCGGTGGCCTGCTGTTCACCGGGCATGCGGAGTCGATCGCCAACCTCGGCCTGCCCGTCACCAGCCTGGCCCCCGCGGTCTACACCCATGCCTGAGGCCGGCCGCACCGTGATGCCCGGCACGCGCCCGGTGCGCGCCTTCCTGATCGACGACTCGGCGGTGGTGCGCCGCTTCATGGCCGAGAAGCTGACGGCCGGGGGCATCGAGGTCATCGGCACCGCGGGCGACCCGCTGTTCGCGATGCCGAAGATGACGGCCGACTGGCCGGACGTCATCGTGCTCGACGTCGAGATGCCGCGCATGGACGGCATCACCTTCCTGCGCCAGCTGATGAACGAGCGCCCCACCCCGGTGGTGATGTGCTCGACGCTGACCGAGAAGGGCTGCGAGACGACGATGGCGGCGCTGGACGCCGGCGCGGTCGGCTTCGTCACCAAGCCCAAGGAGGGTCTGCGCGAGTTCCTGATCGACGACGGCAACGGCCTGGTCGCGGCGGTCAAGGCCGCCGCGCGCGCCAATGTCGCCGCCGCCGCCAGCCTGCGCAGCCAGCGACCGGCACCGGGCGGCGCACCGGTGATCCGCCCGCCAGCGGTGCAGCAGGCCATGAGCCGCACCACCGACCGGGTGGTGGCGATCGGACTGTCCACCGGCGGCGTGCAGTCGATCGAGGTGGTGCTGCGCGGCCTGGGCCGCACCACCACGCCCGGCATCGTCATGGTCCAGCACATGCCCGAGAAGTTCACCGCCTCGCTGGCGGCACGGCTCGACAGCCAGTACGACCTGGAGGTGATGGAGGCCAAGGACGGCGACCGCGTCATCAACGGCCGGCTGCTGATCGCGCCGGGCGGGCGCCACATGCGGCTGCTGCGCAGCGGCGCGCAGTATGTCGTCGAGGTCAAGGACGGGCCGCTGATCAACCATCACCGGCCTTCGGTGGACGTGCTGTTCAAGTCGGTGGCGCAGAACGCCGGGCGCAACGCGCTGGGCATCATCCTGACCGGCATGGGCAACGACGGCGCGCGCGGCCTGCTGGAAATGCACCGCGCCGGCGCCTGGACCGCCGCGCAGGACGAGGCCACCAGCATCGTCTACGGCATGCCCGCCGAGGCGCTCAAGCTCGGTGGCGTCGACGACGTGCTGCCGCTGGGCCGGGTCGCGGAATGGATCCACAGCGCCAGCCATCGGCCGCTGCGCACGCCCGGCGCCGCGCCGGGCTGATCCTGTCGCTGCGCCTCAGCGGCCCAGGCCGCACAGCCGCGCCCGCGCGGCCTCGTACTCGCGGCGCAGCCGGGCGACACGCTCGGCCGCCGGCACCACCGCGTCGATCGCGCCGATGCCCTGGCCGCAGCCCCAGATGTCCTTCCAGGCCTTCTTCGCGTCGCCGCCGAAGTTCATCGCCGACGGGTCGCTTTCGGGCAGGTGGTCCGGGTCCAGGCCAGCGGCGCGGATCGACGGCTTCAGGTAGTTGCCGTGCACGCCGGTGAACAGGCTGGAATAGACGATGTCGTCGCTGTTCGAGTCGACGATGCACTGCTTGTAGGCCTCGCTGGCGCGGGCCTCGTCGGTGGCGATGAAGGCCGAACCGATGTAGGCGAAGTCCGCGCCCATCGCCTGCGCCGCCAGCACCGCGCCGCCCGAGGCGATCGAGCCCGACAGCGCCAGCGGGCCGTCGAACCACTGGCGGATCTCCTGGATCAGCGCGAACGGGCTCTTGGTGCCGGCGTGCCCCCCTGCTCCGGCAGCGACCGCGATCAGGCCGTCGGCGCCCTTCTCGATCGCCTTGCGGGCAAAGGCGTTGTTGATGATGTCGTGCAGCACCACACCACCCCAGCCGTGCACCGCGTCGTTCACGTCGGTGCGTGCGCCCAGGCTGGTGATGACGATCGGCACCTTGTACCTGGCGCACAGCGCCATGTCCTGCTCGAGCCGGTCGTTGCTCTTGTGCACGATCTGGTTGATCGCGAAGGGCGCGGACGGCGCGTCCGGATGCGCGGCATCGTAGGCGGCCAGCGTCTCGGTGATCTCGGCCAGCCACTCGTCGAGCTGGGAGGCCGGGCGGGCGTTGAGCGCCGGCATCGAGCCGACGACGCCGGCCTGGCACTGGGCAATCACCAACTTGGGGTTGCTGATGATGAACAGCGGCGAGCCGATGATGGGCAGCGGCAGCCGGGCAAGGACGGGGGGCAGCGGCACGGACGGTCTCCTGAAGGTGCGGGAGTGCGGGGAACAGAGTGCCCCGCAGTGTGCCGCGGCCCGGCGCACCGCCCTGTCGCTCAGGCGGCAGGAATCAGAACGCGATCAGAACGCGTCCAGCGCCATGTCGCACACCGAGTCCGCACCACCGACGATGGCGTCGCGCAGGCCCGGCACCTTGACCAGGATGTGCTCGGCATAGAAGCGCGCGGTGACGATCTTGGACTTCATGAAGTCGACGTCCTCGCCCTCGTTCAGGCTGTCCTGCGCGGCCAGCAGCGCGCGGCCCATCTGCCAGCCGGCCATCAGGTTGCCGGCCAGCATCAGGTAGGGCACCGAGCCGGCATAGGCCGCGTTCGGGCTGGCCTTGGCGCTGCCGGCGATGAAGTCGACCGCATCCAGGAAGGCCAGGCGGGCCGCCTTCAGGTTCTTCGCGAAGGACTGCGCGGCGGCATCGTCACGCGCGGCCAGCAGCTCCTCGGTCTGCGCGATCTGGCCAGCCAGCGCCCGGGCGGCCTGGCCGCCGTCGCGGGCGGTCTTGCGACCGACGAGGTCGTTCGACTGGATCGCGGTCGTGCCTTCGTAGATCGTCAGGATCTTGGCGTCGCGGTAGTACTGCGCCGCCCCGGTCTCCTCGATGAAACCCATGCCGCCGTGGACCTGCACGCCCAGGCTGGTGACCTCCAGGCTCATCTCGGTCGAATAGCCCTTGATCAGCGGCACCATGAACTCATAGAAGGTCTGGTTGGCCTGGCGGGTTTCCGGATCCGGATGGTGGTGCGCGGCGTCATAGGCGGCGCCGGCGACCAGGGCCAGCGCGCGGCAGCCTTCGGTGTAGGCGCGCATCGTCATCAGCATGCGGCGCACGTCCGGGTGGTGGATGATGCTGGCCGCGCCGGCCACCGAGCCATCGACCGGGCGAGACTGCACACGGTCGCGCGCATACTGCACCGCCTTCTGGTAGGCCCGCTCGGCCACCGCGATGCCCTGCACACCGACCGCGAAGCGCGCCGAGTTCATCATGATGAACATGTATTCCAGCCCGCGGTTCTCCTGGCCGACCAGGTAGCCGATCGCGCCGCCGTGGTCGCCGAACTGCAGCACCGCGGTCGGGCTGGCCTTGATGCCCATCTTGTGCTCGATCGAGACGCAGTGCACGTCGTTGCGCTCGCCCAGCGAGCCGTCGGCGCCGACCATGAACTTCGGGACGATGAACAGGCTGATGCCCTTGACGCCCTCCGGCGCGCCGGCGACACGCGCCAGCACCAGGTGGACGATGTTCTCGGCCATGTCGTGCTCGCCGTAGGTGATGAAGATCTTCGTGCCGAAGATCTTATAGCTGCCGTCCGGCTGCGGCTCGGCCTTGGTGCGCACCGCGGCCAGGTCGGAGCCGGCCTGCGGCTCGGTCAGGTTCATCGTGCCGGTCCAGCGGCCTTCGTTCATCGGCGGCAGGTACAGCGCCTTCTGCGCCTCGGAGCCGGCGGTCAGCAGCGCCTCGATCGCGCCGTCGGTCAGCAGCGGGCACAGCGCGAAGCTCAGGTTGGCGCTGTTGAGGATCTCGCCGCAGGCCGCGCCGATCGCCTTGGGCAGCCCCTGGCCACCGAACTCGACCGGATGCTGCAGGCCCTGCCAGCCGCCTTCGCCGTACTGCTTGAAGGCGTCCTTGAAGCCCGGCGTGGTGGTGACGACGCCGTCCTTCCAGCTCGAGGGGTTCTTGTCACCCTCCCAATTCAGCGGCGCCACGACGCCTTCGTTGAACTTCGCGCACTCCTCCAGCACCGCTTGCGCGGTGTCCAGACCGGCCTCGGCAAAGGCGTCGATCTGCGTGAGCTGGTCCAGACCGGCCAGTTCCTTCAGGCCGAACATAAAATCCTTGAGGGGGGCTCGGTAGGTCATTTCGGGGTCCTTTGGGGGGGTTCAGGGGCAAAAATCGGGCGTCAGGCCGAAAAAAAGGCGCCTCAGCCAGTGGGGCGCCCTTTTCGGGGAGGTCGGCATGTCGTCTGCCGGACGATCAGGAGGGATCAGAGGGTCTTGACCAGCTCAGGCACGGCCGCGAACAGATCGGCTTCGAGGCCATAGTCGGCGACGCTAAAGATCGGGGCCTCGGGATCCTTGTTGATCGCCACGATCACCTTGGAATCCTTCATGCCCGCCAGGTGCTGGATCGCGCCCGAGATGCCGCAGGCCACATACAGCTGCGGCGCCACGATCTTGCCGGTCTGGCCGACCTGCCAGTCGTTGGGCGCGTAGCCCGCGTCCACCGCCGCGCGGCTGGCGCCCAGCGCCGCACCCAGCCTGTCCGCCAGCGGCGTCAGCACCTCGTCGAACTTCTCGCTCGAGCCCAGCGCGCGGCCGCCCGAGACGATGATCTTCGCCGCGGTCAGCTCCGGGCGATCGCTCTTCGTCACTTCGCGGCCGACGAACTGGCTCTGGCCCGAGTCCGCCACGGCAGCGACCGATTCGACCGCTGCCGCGCCGCCAGTCGTGGCAGCGGCGTCGAAGCCGGTCGTGCGCACCGTGATGACCTTGACCGCGTCCAGGCTCTGCACGGTGGCGACCGCGTTGCCGGCGTAGATCGGGCGCTCGAAGGTGTCGGCGCTCACCACCCGGGTGATGTCGCTCAGCTGCGCCACGTCCAGCTTGGCCGCCACGCGCGGCGCGACGTTCTTGCCGCTGGCCGTCGCCGGGAACAGCAGGTGGCTGTAGCCGCCGGCCACCGCCAGCACCTGCGCCGCCAGGTTCTCCGCCAGACCGTCCGCCAGACTGGCGCCGTCGGCGTGCAGCACCTTGCTCACGCCGGCAATCTGCGCCGCCGCAGCCGCAGCCGCACCGGCATTCGCGCCCGCCACCAGCACATGCACTTCACCGAGCTGCGCCGCCGCCGTCACGGTGTTCAGCGTCGCACCCTTGACGGACTGACCGTCGTGTTCAGCAATGACGAGTCCAGCCATCTCAGATCACCTTCGCTTCGTTCTTCAGCTTGGCCACCAGCGTCGCCACATCCGCCACCTTCACGCCCGCACCCCGCTTGGCCGGCTCGGCCACCTTCAGCGTCTTGATCCGCGGCGCCACGTCCACGCCCAGCGCCTCCGGCTTGACGACTTCCAGCGGCTTCTTCTTCGCCTTCATGATGTTCGGCAGCGTCACATACCGCGGCTCGTTCAGGCGCAGGTCCGTCGTCAGCACCGCCGGCAGCGCCACCGACACCGTCTCCAGGCCGCCGTCGACCTCGCGCGTCACCACCGCACGGCCATCCGCCACCTCGACCTTCGACGCGAACGTCGCCTGCGCCAGGTCCGCCAGCGCCGCCAGCATCTGCCCGGTCTGGTTGCAGTCGTCATCGATCGCCTGCTTGCCCAGGATCACCAGGCCCGGCTGCTCACGCTCCACCAGCGCCTTCAGCAGCTTCGCCACCGCCAGCGGCTGCAGCTCCGCATCCGTCTCGACCAGGATGCCGCGATCGGCCCCGATCGCCAGCGCCGTGCGCAGCGTCTCCTGGCACGGGATCACGCCGCACGACACCGCGATCACCTCGGTGACCACGCCCTTCTCCTTCAGCCGCACCGCCTCCTCGACGGCAATCTCGTCGAACGGGTTCATGCTCATCTTCACGTTGGCGATGTCCACCCCGGTGCCGTCGCTCTTCACGCGCACCTTCACGTTGTAGTCCACCACCCGCTTGACGGGTACGAGTGCCTTCATGCGAGGTTCTCCAAAATCTGCATGCTGTAGATGGGGAGCCGGATTTTAGGGTCCAGCTCGGATGAAATTGCGACGGATTGTGGCACCGTCGCCTCAAAAAAGCACGACCGTTCTATTCTAGGATGAAAACCGAAGCGTTTCAGGGTCGCGCACTTCGGGATCTCCCTGAGAAGGCGACTGCTAGACTGACCGCCCGCCCTTGTCCGCCAGCCTTTGTGCCGTGATCACGCCGACTGCCAGCTCCCCCTCATCGCTCACCGCACGCATCGGTGTGTTCGACTCCGGACTGGGCGGGCTGTCGGTGCTGCGCGCGATCCGCTCTTTGCTGCCGGCGGCCGAACTGATGTACGTGGCCGACTCCGGCCACGCGCCCTACGGTGAGCGCGGCGATGCGCATGTCATCGCCCGGTCGCTGGCCATCGCCGCCTTCCTGCGCGAGCGCGGGGCCGATCTGCTGGTCATCGCATGCAACACCGCGACCGCTGCAGCCGTCGCCGCACTGCGCCAAGATCATCCGGTCTGGCCCATCGTCGGCGTCGAGCCGGGCATCAAGCCGGCAGCCGGGCTGACGCGCAACGGCCGCATCGGCGTGATGGCCACCACCGGCACGCTGCGCAGCGAACGCTTCCGGCTGCTGGCCCAGGCCCATGCGGCTCATGTCGACCTGCGACTGCAGCCATGCCCTGGGCTGGCCGCAGCGATCGAAAGCGGCGAGGTCGATTCGCCTGAAGTCAAGGCCAGAGTCGCCGAACATTGCGCGCCACTGCGCGAGCAGCAGGTCGACACCGTGGTGCTTGGCTGCACACACTACCCCTTCGTCGCACACCACATCCAGGCCCAACTCGGCGCAGACACCCGGCTGATCGATACATCAGACGCAGTCGCGCGGCGCACCCGCCATCTGTGCGAGTCGCTGCCGACCCGAACTGCATCATCGGTGGCAACGCCCACCGATGGTGCCCAGCTGTGGACCACCGGCGAGCAGGCGCGGCTAGAGAGCTTTGCAGGGCGTTGGCTGAATTTCACCTGGCGGGCCGCAGCAGCAACGATTCCAGGCTGAGACCACAAAGCGAACGGGGCCCTCAGGCCCCGTTCGCGTCAATCCGGCGTGTGCCGTCAGGTCAAATCGTCATGCCGTGGCAGCGGCGTTGCCGGAGCTGACCGACGGATTCGACGGGCCACCCGAGCGGCCAACTGTCGGAGTCCAGTCCTTCGGTGGCCGCGGCGGACGGCCATTCATGATGTCATCGATCTGCTCGGCATCGATGGTCTCCCAGTCGAGCAAGGCCTTGGCCATGACATGCATCTTGTCCTGATGCTCCTCGATCAAGCGACGCGCCAGCGCGTACTGGTCGTCGATGATGCGACGGATCTCGCTGTCGACCTTCTGCATCGTCTGCTCGGACATGTTGGTTGTCTTCGTCACCGAACGGCCAAGGAAGACTTCACCCTCGTTGTCGGCGTAGACCATCGGGCCGAGCGCATCAGTCATGCCATAGCGGGTGACCATGTCACGGGCGATCTGGGTCGCACGCTCGAAGTCATTGCTGGCGCCGGTCGTCATCTGGTCCATGAAGACCTCCTCGGCGATGCGACCACCGAACAGCACCGAGATGGTCGAGAGCATGCGCCCCTTGTCCATGCTGTAGCGGTCACCCTCCGGCAGTTGCATCGTCACGCCCAGCGCACGGCCGCGCGGGATGATCGTCACCTTGTGCACCGGATCGGTCTTGGGCAGCAGGCGTGCCACCAGCGCATGACCGGCCTCGTGGTAGGCGGTGTTCTTGCGCTCTTCCTCAGGCATGACCATGGACTTGCGCTCAGGACCCATCATGATCTTGTCCTTGGCCTTCTCGAAGTCAACCATGTCGACCACACGCGCATTGCGGCGAGCGGCGAACAGGGCGGCCTCATTGACCAGGTTGGCAAGATCGGCACCCGAGAAGCCCGGCGTGCCACGCGCCAGAATGTCGGCGCGAATGTCCTGCCCGATCGGAATTTTGCGCATGTGCACATTCAGGATCTGCTCGCGACCTCGCACATCCGGCAGGGTGACATAGACCTGACGGTCAAAGCGGCCCGGGCGCAGTAGAGCGGGGTCCAGGATGTCCGGCCGGTTGGTCGCCGCGATCACGATGACGCCGAGATTGGTCTCGAAGCCATCCATCTCGACCAGCATCTGGTTCAGGGTCTGCTCACGCTCGTCGTTGCCGCCGCCCAGGCCCGCGCCACGATGGCGACCGACCGCATCGATTTCATCGATGAAGATGATGCAGGGCGCATTCTTCTTGGCCTGCTCGAACATGTCGCGCACGCGGGCCGCACCGACACCGACAAACATTTCGACGAAATCCGAGCCGGAGATCGAGAAGAACGGCACCTTGGCTTCGCCGGCGATCGACTTGGCCAGCAGCGTCTTGCCGGTGCCAGGAGGGCCGACCATCAGCACGCCACGCGGGATGCGGCCACCGAGCTTCTGGAACTTCTGCGGATCCTTGAGGAAGTCGACCAGCTCCTTGACCTCTTCCTTGGCCTCGTCGCAACCGGCGACATCAGCGAAGGTGACCGAGTTGTTGGTGTCGTCGAGCATGCGCGCACGGCTCTTGCCAAAGCTGAACGCCCCGCCTTTGCCACCGCCCTGCATCTGGCGCATGAAGTAGACCCACACGCCGATCAGCAACAGCATCGGACCCCAGGAGATCAGCAAGCTGGTCAGCAGCGAAGGCTCGTCACGCGGCTTGACGCGGAACTTGATGCCGTTGTTGATCAGGTCGCCGACCAGACCGCGGTCCAGATAGGTGGCCGTGGTGCGAATGCGCTTGTCGTCGGTGGTCAGGGCTTCGATCTCCGCACCACCCGGGTTTTCCTGCAGGACCACCTCCCGGATGCGCTTGGCGCGGACCTCCTCGAGGAATTCCGAGTACCCGATCTGGTTGCCGGCGGTGGCCGTGCGGTCGAATTGCTTGAAGACAGTGAACAGCACGAGGGCGATCACCAGCCACACAGCGACTTTGGAGAACCATTGATTGTTCACCGCGGCTCCTTCATTGATCCAATCTCCTGCCCGATTCGCGGGCTCTGCATCCGGTCCCGACAGCAGGACGAATGCACCAACGCGGTAGATGTGGACGATTCTAGTCCAGTCAACCCCCCCGCCCCTGACGAAATGCCCGGAAGACCTTGTGCCCCGGGGTAAAAGTCATGGACGACATCGACACGTGACATCGTGCCGACAAGATCGGTGCCATCCCTCAGGCCGGTCTGCGCTTCAGACCGATGCCGACCAAAAAGGTTTCGGAAGACTTGTCCCGCGAAGCCTTCGGCTTGAACGGCTTGACGACACGGAAATGCTGCCGGAAAAGCTCGACAAGCTGGGCGTACCCCCCGCCGTGGAAGACCTTGCAAACCAGCGCTCCGTCAGGTTTCAGATGGGCCTGCGCAAAGTCGATCGCCAGCTCGATCAGCAACTCGATGCGCGCCGCATCGGTCACGCTGACGCCCGAGAGATTGGGGGCCATGTCCGAGACGACCACATCCACTGGCCGACCGCCCAGCATGTTCACCAGCTGCTGCAGCACCGCATCCTCACGGAAGTCGCCCTGGATGAAGTTCACGCCCTCGATCGGCTCGAAGTCCAGCAGATCCAGCGCGATGATGGTGCCGTCGAGCTCACCCACGGCCGCGCCACCTGCGCCAGCCTCCTTCGGCGCGAAGCGACGACGCAGATACTGGCTCCAGGCGCCGGGCGACGCACCCAGGTCGACCACCACCTGCCCCGGGCGGATCAGGTGGAAGGTCTCGTCGATCTCCTTGAGCTTGTAGGCCGCCCGGGAGCGGTAGCCCTCCTTCTGTGCCTGACGCACATAGGGGTCGTTGACGTGCGCGTTCAGCCACGCCTTGTTGATTTTCTTGCTCTTGCTGTCGATCTTCATGCTAGGAACGATAATAGAGGCATGGCTGCCATCCAACTGACCCCGGCCCAGCGCAAGGAACATCGCGCTGCGGCCCACCACCTCGATCCCGTCGTCATGATCGGATCCGAGGGCCTGACCCCTGCCGTCCTCAAGGAGACCGAAGCCGCGCTCAAGGCGCATGGACTGATCAAGGTACGCGTCTTCAGTGACGACCGCGGTGCCCGCGAGGGCCTGCTGGTCCAGCTCGCGCACGAACTCGATGCGGCACCGATCCAGCACATCGGCAAGCTGCTGGTGCTCTGGCGCCCGCTGCCCGAGAAGGATCGCACCGAAGAGCGTGGCGAGGAACGCCGCGCTGCAGCACCCCGCGTCGTCAAGCTGCTGACCTTCTCCAAGAGCGGCTCGCACCGCGCCCAGATCAAGAAAGTCACCATTCTGGGCAACCAGCGCCTGACCACCGGCGGCCTCGTCAAGCGGGCCAAGAGCCGCATCACCAGCACCAAGAAGCGCCAGCAGGACTGAACAACGGAGCGGCCGTCGTGCCGCTCGAAAGAGACAGGCCACCGCAGAGTGATTGCTGCGGTGGCTCCATGTCCTCAAGTCGGCGCTTCACCCGCAGCGCGCCAGACCACCCCCAGCAGCAGCACCCCCTTCACCAGGAAGAGCGTGCTTGAGGCGCCATGCAGCGCCCCGAAACTGAAGCTGCCCTGCCCGAGCCGCGCAGCCTCCATCATCGGCTGCAGCGCGAAGAAGCCCAGCACGGTGCAGAACAGCGCGCCCAGCACGAGCAGCAGGTTCAGCGACATCACCGAACCTCTGCCCGCGGCCATGCGCAGCGAGGCCAGCCGGCGCTCGATCAGGAACAGAGCCACGGCCAGCCCCAGACCCACATGCGCCTCGAGGCGGAACAGCTGGCCGGCGATGCGACCGGCTTCGGTGCGATCGAGCATCGCGAACAGCGTCGGCGCGACCGCCGCGCCCAGCGTGACCACCAGCCCCAGCCAGAGCGCCGCCAGGAGCGTGCGCAGGCGACACAGGAACATCACCGAACTCCTTGGATCGGACTGAACGGATTCAGCAGTAGCGGACCTCGATGATCTCGTAATTCTTCAGGCCGCCGGGTGCATGGACGGTGGCGACATCGCCCGCTTCCTTGCCGATCAGCGCACGCGCGATCGGCGAACCCACCGAGATGCGACCAAACTTGATGTCGGCCTCATCCTCGCCGACGATCTGGTAGGTGACCGCGTCACCGCTTTCTTCCTCTTCCAGATCGACGGTGGCCCCGAAGACAACCTTGCCGCCGGCGTTGAGCGAGGCCGGATCGATCACCTGACCGACCGACAGCTTGGCCTCGACCTCGAGGATGCGGCCCTCGATGAAGCCCTGCTTGTCCTTGGCGGCGTCGTACTCGGCGTTCTCGGACAGATCGCCCTGGGCGCGGGCCTCGGCGATCGCCTGGATGACCGCAGGGCGTTCAACGGTCTTGAGACGGTGCAGCTCTTCCTTCAGCAGCTCGGCGCCGCGCTTGGTCAGCGGAATCGTGGCCATGGGTGTTCTTCGATCGGTCGGGTATCAACAAAAGCGAACCGCCGCCTGCTTCCTTGCGGAAGGCCGGCGGCGGCAGCGGAGCTGCGCGGGCAGGCACAGCCCGCGCAGTTTAGTTCAGTTTCAGCCGAGCTCGGCGTGCAGTTCCTGCAGCGACACGACGCTCAGGCCGTCCTGGTGCTTCAGCGCCTCGGTGGCGGCCTCGCAGCCGGCCATCGTGGTGTAGTAGGTCACCCGGTTGGCCAGGGCCGCGGTGCGGATGTGGCGCGAATCGGCAATCGCGGTGCGGGTCTCGTCCACGGTGGTGAAGACCAGCTGGATCTCGCCGCCCTTGATCATGTCGACGATGTGGGGGCGACCGTCCTTGAGCTTGTTCACCACCTTGACCGGCACGCCACCGGCGGCGATGGCCGCGGCGGTGCCCTTGGTCGCGACGATGCCGAAGCCGAGCGCGTGCAGATCACGCGCCACGCCGACGGCACGGGCGTGATCGCTGGCCTTGACCGAGATCACCACATTGCCACTGCGCGGCAGGCGCGAGCCCGCGCCGAGCTGGCTCTTGAGCATCGCCTCGGCGAAGGTCTTGCCCGTGCCCATGACTTCGCCGGTCGAGCGCATTTCGGGGCTCAGGATCGGGTCGACGCCGGGGAACTTGTTGAACGGGAAGACGGCTTCCTTGACGCTGAAGTACGGCGGCACGATCTCGCGCGGCGCCTCGCCGTTCAGGGCCTTCTGGTCGGCCAGCTTCTGGCCGGCCATGCAGCGCGCGGCGATCTTCGCCAGCGACTGGCCGGTGGCCTTCGAGACGTAGGGCACGGTGCGCGAGGCACGCGGGTTCACTTCCAGCACGTAGACGGTGCAGGCGTCGAGCCCGCCGGTCACGTCGCCCTGGATGGCGAACTGCACGTTCATCAGGCCGATCACCTTCAGGGCCTTGGCCATCAAGGCGGTCTGGCGGCGCAGCTCGTCCTGCAGCACGGCGCTGAGGGTATAGGGCGGCAGCGAGCACGCCGAGTCGCCCGAGTGGACGCCCGCCTGCTCGATGTGCTCCATGATGCCGCCGATCATCACGTCGCCGCTGGCGTCGGCGATGCAGTCGACGTCGACCTCGACCGCGTCATCGAGGAAGCGGTCGAGCAGCACCGGCGACTTGTCGGAGACGCGCACCGCTTCGCGCATGTAGCGCTCGAGGTCCTTGTCGCCGTGCACGATCTCCATCGCACGGCCGCCCAGCACATAGCTCGGGCGCACGACCAGCGGATAGCCGATCTGGTTGGCCAGCGCGATGGCTTCGCTCTCGGCGCGGGCGGTGCGATTGGGCGGCTGCTTCAGACCCAGCTCGTTGAGCAGCTTCTGGAAACGCTCGCGGTCCTCGGCGATGTCGATCGAGTCCGGCGTGGTGCCGATGATGGGCACGCCGTTGGCCTCAAGGTCGAGCGCCAGCTTCAGCGGCGTCTGGCCGCCGTACTGCACGATCACGCCGACCGGCTTTTCCTTGTCGACGATCTCCAGCACGTCTTCGAGCGTCACCGGCTCGAAGTACAAGCGGTCCGAGGTGTCATAGTCGGTCGAGACCGTCTCGGGGTTGCAGTTGACCATGATGGTCTCGTAGCCGTCCTCGCGCATGGCGAGGGCGGCGTGAACGCAGCAGTAATCGAACTCGATGCCCTGGCCGATGCGGTTGGGTCCCCCGCCCAGCACCATGATCTTCTTCTTGTCGGTCGGCTCGGCCTCGCACTCGCCGTCTGCGCCCTCGTAGCACGAGTACAGGTAGGCGGTCTGCGTGGCGAACTCGGCCGCGCAGGTGTCGACGCGCTTGTAGACCGGGCGCACGCCCAGGGCCTGGCGAGCACGGCGCACGTCATGCTGGTTCGAGCCCAGCAGCTTGCCCAGACGCTTGTCCGAGAAGCCCTTTTTCTTCAGGAAGCGCAGCTCATCGGCGCTCAGGCTCTCCAGCGTGCGCGCCTTGACCTGGGTTTCGGTGGCGATGATCTGCTCGATCTGCGCCAGGAACCACGGGTCGATCGCGGTTTCCTCGAAGATCTCGTCGAGCGTCATGCCCAGACGGAAGGCGTCGCCGACGAACAGGATGCGCTCGGGGCCGGCCTCGCCGATCTCCTCGATGATCTCGTCGCGGTCGGTGGAGCGCTCGGTCAGGCCGTCGATGCCGGTCTCCAGACCTCGCAGCGCCTTCTGGAACGACTCCTGGAAGGTGCGGCCCATCGCCATCACCTCGCCCACCGACTTCATCTGCGTGGTCAGGTGCGCATCGGCCGCCGGGAACTTCTCGAAGGCGAAGCGCGGGATCTTGGTGACGACGTAGTCGATCGACGGCTCGAACGACGCCGGCGTGGCGCCGCCGGTGATGTCGTTCTTCAGCTCGTCGAGCGTGTAGCCCACCGCCAGCTTGGCGGCGATCTTGGCGATCGGGAAACCGGTCGCCTTGGACGCCAGCGCCGAGGAGCGGCTCACGCGCGGGTTCATCTCGATGACGACCATGCGGCCGTCACGCGGGTTGATCGAGAACTGCACGTTCGAGCCGCCGGTGTC
>JBJOPV010000037.1:0-20364 GCA_046050625.1 Pseudomonadota bacterium | reverse complement strand
GGGCCGCTTCGATCGAGCCGTTGACCGCCAGCATGTTGGTCTGGATCGAGACCTGCGTGATCGCGTCGACGATCTTGTCGATCTTGCGGCTGACCAGCTCGAGCTCCTTGATCTGCTGCAGGCTGGTACGGGTGGTCTCCACGCTGTTGGAGATGCTGGCGACCAGGCCATCGATCATGGCCTTGTTCTGGACCATCAGCGTGCGGATGGCGCCAGAGCGCTCGCGCGCGGCCTGGGTTCGTTCTGCGGCGACCTGGGCGCCGCGCTCGATCTGCGTGATGGCGGCGGCCGACTCGGTGGTGGCCGAGGCCTGGGTCTGCGCGCCCTTGCGGATCTCGTCGAGCGCGATCATGATCTGCGCGGCCGAACGGTTGATCTCCTGCACCGCCCCGGCGAGCTGCTCGGCGGCGCTGGCGACTTCCTCGGCGCTCTTGCCGATGTCGGACGAGTTCTTCAGCTCGTCGGCGATCTCCGAGAGGTTCTGCGAGGTCTGCTCGCATTCGGCCAGTGCGGCGCTTTGCTCATCGACCGTCTTGGCTGCCTCTTCGCAGGCCGAGGACTGCTCGGCCGCCGCCGAAGCGATCTGCTCGGCGCCCTTGAGCGCCTGCTGCGAGGCCACGCTGGCCTGTTGGGCCGCGGCGGCGATCTCGCCGGAGCCCGCCACGATGTCGGCCGCGTCATGGCGGATCCGGTCGAGCTGGCGCAGGATCTGCTCACCCTTCTCGACCTCGCCCGCGATGGTTTCGGAAGACTGGTTGATGCCCGCCGCGATCACCTTGACCTCGCCCTGGATCTGTCCGACCAGATCCTGGATCTGCTTGGCGCTCTTCTCGCTCGTCTCGGCCAGCGTGCGCACCTCGTCGGCCACCACCGCGAAGCCCTTGCCGTGCTGGCCGGCACGCGCCGCCTCGATGGCGGCATTCAAGGCCAGCAGATTGGTCTGATCGGCGATGCGCGCCACCGCCTTGACGATGTCGCCGATGTTGGCCGCCTGGCGCTCGAGCTCGGCCACGCGCTGCACCGAGTCGGCCTGGCGACGTGCGGCCAGCGTGACATTGGTGATGGTGGCGCGGACCTCGCCGTCGATGCGGGCGCTCATCGACTGCATGCTGTCGGCCTTGGCGCGCGCCGTGCCGACGGCGGTGAGCTGGCGTCCGATCGAGCCGCTGACCTGCGTGATGGCTGCCAGCGATTCCTGGGCCGCGCCGGAGGCCTCTTCGGCGCCGCTGGCGATCTGGTCGGCCGCGCGCTTGAGCTCCTCGGAGGCGGAGGCCGACTCGTTGATGCCGGCTGCGAGCTGGCTCGAGGCACTGGCCACCCGCTCGGCGACCTGCTGCTGCTTGGCCAGCGTGCGCGCGCGCTTGCGGCCCGCTTCGGCGTCGCGCGCCATGGTGCGGGTCACGCCGCGCGCCACCACGGCCGGGGCGGTGGACGGGTTCTCGCGAACGGGTTCTCGATGCTTGGTCACCAGTGCCATGAACGGGCTCCGAATTCTCTAGACTCAAAGGACAGCGACTCTTGTCCGGACCCGACCGGCAGGGGAGGTCTGGATGGTCCGGCGACCGCGTGGTCGGGACAAAAGCCATTCGACCATGAGGGTTCGAACAGGCATGGGTCGATTTGAGATCGTTTTCCGTGCAATTGGCTCCAGGCGCCGGGTACTGGATCGTTCGTCGCCGGAACTGGTAGACTGGCCGCTGCTGCAGGTGACCCGCGCCGAGATTTCGGCCGGGTTTAAACGGGAAGCCGGTGAGAAGCCGGCGCTGCCCCCGCAACGGTCAGCGAGACAAGATCGGTCCACGAGGCCACTGGAAGCTCAGCTTCCGGGAAGGCGGATCGGTCGACAGGGTGCCGAGGTGCCCTGTGCTCGCGAGCCCGGAGACCGGCCTGGAGCATGCGCACTGGCACCGCGGAGGGCGGCGACCGGACGATGCGGTCTGCCGTCCGGCCCGGCCGCAGGACCGGCACCCGGTCCAGCCTCGTCCGATCCCGCCCGATGTCGCCAGCGATTCGATCGCGACCGCTGCACGGGGCGTGCAGCCGACAGGCATGACCACAAAGACTTCTTCCGGGCGGCCCGACCGCCTGTGCCCGGCGCTGCTGATCAGCGCGCCGGCCTCCGGCCAGGGCAAGACCACGGTGACGGCCGCGCTGGCCCGCCACTGGCGCCGCCAGGGCCTGCGGGTGCGGGTGTTCAAGACCGGCCCCGACTTCATCGACCCGATGGTGCACGAGCACGCCAGCGGCGCGCCGTGCCGGCAGCTCGACCTGTGGATGGGCGGCGAGGACCACTGCCGCGAGCTGCTGTGGCAGGCCGCGGGCGAGGCCGACCTGATCCTCGTCGAAGGCGTGATGGGCCTGCACGACGGCAGCGCCTCGAGCGCGGCGCTGGCCGAGCGGCTCGGGCTGCCGGTGCTGGCGGTGATCGACGCCGGCGCGATGGCGCAGACCTTCGGCGCGATCGCGCTCGGGCTGAAGCTCTACCGGCCGGAGCTGGACTTCGCCGGCGTGATCGCCAACCGGGTGGGCAGCGAGGGCCACGCCCGCATGGTCATCGAGAGCCTGCCGCCGGGCATCGCCGCGTTCGGCGCACTGCCGCGCAGCGAGGCGCTGGAGTGGCCCTCGCGCCACCTCGGCCTGGTGCAGGCCGGCGAGCTGCCCGACCTGGGGCGCCGTCTCGAGGCGGCGGCCGACGTGGTCGCGCGGGTGGCGCCGCCGCTGCCCGCGCCGGTGCGCTTCATCGCACCGGCCGAGCCCGATCCCCTGCCGCGGCGGCTGGCCGGGCGCACCGTGGCGATTGCCCGCGACGACGCCTTCGCCTTCCTGTACCCGGCCAACGTCGACGTGCTGGAGCAGCTCGGCGCGCGCGTCGTCTTCTTCTCGCCGCTGGCCGACGAGCCGGTGCCTGCCGAAGCCGACGCGCTCTATCTGCCCGGCGGCTATCCCGAGCTGCATCTGGAGCGGCTCGAGGAGGCCGCGCGCACCCGCAACACGATCCGCGCCTGCCATGCGGCCGGGCTGCCGATCGTGGCCGAATGCGGCGGCCTGCTCGCGCTGGGCGACGGTCTGAGCGATCTGGCCGGTCGGCGCACGCCGATGTGGGGCCTGCTGCCCGGCGAGGGGCGCATGCAGTCGCGGCTGGTCAACCTCGGCATGCACGCGGCCGACCTGCCCGAGGGCCCGGTGCGCGGCCACACCTTCCACCACGGGTTGTTCGAGAGCCCGCTGCCCGCCATCGGCCAGACCCGTGCCGAGCGCGACCACGGCCGGCCGGAATCCGTCTGGCGTCTGGGCCGGCTGCACGCCTCCTTCCTGCACCTCTACTTCCCGTCGAACCCGAGCGCGATCGCGGCGCTGTTCGATCCGGCCACGCCGCCGCCCGGCGGCTGAGGCCCTCCTTCCCGACGCCCCTGACCTGATCCGCGCGGAGCCCTGGCGGCCCCGTGCCGGGCCGGCTCGCGCCTGCCTGTCCGTTTCCCGTTCCACGAACCGTTCCCTGACCCTTGCCCACGGAGAGTTCCCGATGCACATCGAACCCGGTTTCCTGTCCCAGACCACCGTCGGCGCCGCCGGCGTCGCCGCCAGCGCGCTGCTGTCGGCGCATGCGCCGGCGCTGTGGCGCCGCCCCGCGCTGCTGCTGCGCACGCTGCTGGCGGGCGGCTTCTTCTCGGTGCTGATGCAGGCCTGGCACCTGCCGGTGGGGCCGTCCGAGCTGCACCTGGTCGGCGCGATGCCGATCTACCTGCTGTTCGGCTACCTGCCGACGCTGTTCGGCTTCGCGCTGGGGCTGCTGGCGCAAGGCCTGCTGTTCGAGCCGCAGGACCTGATGCATCTGGCGGTCAACGCGCTGACGCTGATCGTGCCGCTGATGGCGGTGCACCACACGCTCGGCCGGACGCTGTCGCAGAAGAATCTGTCGGCTGGCCGGCTGCTCCAGCTCGACGGCGCCTACTACGCCGGCGTCACGCTGATGGTGGGCTTCTGGCTGTCGCAGGGCCTGCAGGCCACCGCGCTGGCCGACTGGGCCGCGTTCGCCGCGTCCTACCTGGCGCTGGTCGCGGTCGAGCCGCTGCTGACCGTCGCGCTGGTGCGCGGCAGCCGCCGCCTGGATGCCGCCGGCTGGGCAGGCCTGTGCCTGGACGAGCGCCTGACCGTCGGCGCCCGCGCGATCTGATGAGCGGCACCGTCTGGTTCGTCGGCGCCGGCCCCGGAGATCCGGAGCTGCTGACCGTCAAGGGCCGCGCGCTGATCGAGCGCGCCGGCGCGATCCTGTTCGCCGGCTCCCTGGTGAACGAGGCCGCGACCCGCTGGGCGCCGCCGGGCTGCGTCATCGCCGACAGCAAGGAGATGACGCTGCCGCAGATGGCCGCCTGGCTGGTCGAGCAGGCCGGCGCGCACGAGACGGTGGTGCGGCTGCAGACGGGCGACCCGGCGCTCTACGGCGCGCTGATCGAGCTGGTGCAGCCGCTCGACGCCGCCGGCGTGCCGGTGCGCGTGGTGCCCGGCGTGTCGTCGGCGATGGCCTCGGCCGCAGCCGCGGTCGAGAGCTTCACGCTGCCGGAGGTGACGCAGAGCGTCATCTTCACCCGCGTCGAGGGCCGCACGCCGATGCCGCCGGGCGAGGACCTGGCCGCGCTGGCGGCGCACCGCACCACGCTGTGCATCTTCCTGTCGATCACGCTGCTGCACCGGGTCGAGGCCGGGCTGCGCGCGGCGGGCTGGCCGGAGGACGCGCCGATCGTCGTCGTCCACAAGGCGAGCTGGCCGGGCGAGGAGCTGATCGTGCGCGGCACGCTTTCCGACATCAAGCAGCGCTGCCGCGACGCCGGCATCGTCAGCCAGGCCATGGTCCTCGCCAGCCCCACGCTGGGCGCGCGTCATTGGCCGGACCTCGTCAAGTCGAAGCTCTACGACCCGGGCTTCACCCACCGCTTCCGCAAGGCCTCCGCATGAAGGGCATGAATCGCATGAACGCTTCCCACGACACGATCCTGCTGGTCGGCCACGGCTCGCGCGAGGAGTCCGGCAACGAAGAGATCCGCGAGTTCGTCGCGCAATGGCGTGCGCGCCAGCCGGGCTGGCGCATCGAGGTCTGCTTCATCGAGTTCGCGCCGCCCTCGCTGCATGACGGCCTGATCGCGGCCGCGCAAGGTTCGCGCCGGGTGCTGGTGCTGCCGCTGATCCTCAACGCCGCCGGCCACGTCAAGATGGAGATTCCGGAGGCGATCGAGCACGCCCGCGCGCACTGCCCCGGCACCACCTTCCTCTACGGCCCGCACCTCACCGCCTGCGATCCGATCCTGGCGATCCTCAAGCGCCGGCTGCGCCAGGCCATGAACGCGCTGGACATGCCGGATCCGACCACGACCGGCGTGATCCTGCTCGGCCGCGGCTCGTCCGACCGCGCCGCCAACGGCGACATGGCCAAGATGGCGCGCTGGCTGCAGGAGGCGGGCGACCACGAGCTGGTCGACCTGGCCTTCACCGGCATCACCTTCCCGCGGCTGGAGCGGGTGGTGCAGCGCCAGGCGCTGATCGGCATGCGCCAGATCGTCGTGCTGCCCTACTACCTCTACACCGGCACGCTGATGCAGCGCATCCATCGCCAGGTCGGGCACCTGCGGGCGCAGTACCCGCAGATCCGCTTCGCGGCCTCGACGCATTTCGGCTTCGAGGGTGAGATCTTCGAGCTGCTGGAGCAGCGCGTGGCCGACCTGCAGGCCGGCACGCCCGACAGCCGCCTGCCCTGCGACGGCTGCAGCTACCGCGAGATCGCGCACGACCTGGGCCACGGCCATTCGCACGAGCACACGCATCAGCACGCGCACCAGCACGCACCGGCATGAGCAGCGTCAACACCGTCACCGAGCAGCTCACCCGCGCCGGCCAGGCGATCGAGCACGACAGCTTCGCCATCATCGACGCCGAGGCGGGAGCGCACCGCTACACGCCCGAGCAGTGGCCGATCGTGCGCCGCATGATCCACGCCAACGCCGACTTCGAGTTCAATGGCCTGACCGACTTCCACCCGGACGCGGTCGAGGCCGGCGTGGCGGCGATGCTGCGCGGCGGCACGCCGGTGGTGGCCGACGTCGAGATGATCTGCTCCGGCCTGTCGCGCCCGCGCCTGGCGCACTTCGGCATGGCGACGCACCAGTTCATCAGCGACGCCGACGTGATCGCGCGAGCCCAGGCCGAGGACACCACCCGCGCGGTGCAGGCGATGCGCAAGGCGCACCGGCTCGGGCGGCTGGACGGCGCGATTGTGGGCATCGGCAATGCGCCGACCGCGCTGATCGAGCTGGTGCGGCTGATCCGCGAGGAGGGCGTGCGTCCGGCGCTGGTGGTCGGCATGCCGGTGGGCTTCGTCTCGGCGGCCGAATCGAAGGACCTGATGGCCGAAGTCGCCGAGGTGCCGTGGATCGTCATCCGCGGCCGCAAGGGCGGCTCGACCCTGGTGGTGGCGGCCGTGCACGCGCTGCTCTCGCTGGCCGAGGCGCGGCAGAAGGCCGCCGCGGCCTGACGCGGGAGAGGCCGTTTCCATGATGGACAAGACCGTCAAGCGCGGCACGCGCACCGGCTTCACCACCGGCGCCTGCGCCGCCGCGGCCGCGCGCGCCGCCGCGCTCGGGCTGGTCGAGGGCGCGGTGCCGGCCGAGATCGAGAGCCTGCTGCCCAACGGCGACCGGGTGCGCTTCGTCGTGCACGACGGCCGCTGCGAGGGCGAGGGCACCGGACGCTCGGCCCACGCGATGGTCGTGAAGTTCGCCGGCGACGACCCCGACTGCACCGACGGCGCGCACCTGACCGCCGATGTGCAGATCGACCCGACCCATCCCGGCGTGGTGACGCTGCACGGCGGCTTCGGCGTCGGCACGGTGACGATGGCCGGGCTGGGGCTGGAGGTGGGCGGTCCGGCGATCAACCCGGTGCCGCGCGCCAACATCGAGGCCAACCTGCGCGAGGTCGCCGCCGGCCTGCTCGACGAGGTCGGGCTCTCGGTGACGATCTCGGTGCCCCAGGGCGTCGAGATGGCGAAGAAGACGCTCAACGCGCGGCTCGGCATCCTGGGCGGCATCTCGATCCTGGGCACCACCGGCATCGTCAAGCCCTATTCGACCTCGGCCTATCGCGCCAGCGTGGTGCAGGGCGTGCAGGTGGCGGCCACCCTCGGTCACGGCGTCGTCGTGCTGACCACCGGCGGTCGCACCGAGCAGTTCGCGATGCGTGAGCGCCCCGCGCTGCCCGCCGCCTGCTTCGTGCAGATGGGCGACTTCCTGCGCTACGCGCTGGACGAGGCGGTGGCGCAGGGGCTGCGCGAGGTGGTGATCGGCGGCATGGTCGGCAAGCTGACCAAGATCGCCCAGGGCGAGACGATCACCCACGCCAACCGCGCGGAGGTCGACACCGGCCTGCTGGCCGAGCTGGCCGCCGGCATCGGCGCGCCGCCCGACGAGTGCGCCGCCATCGCCGCCGCCGAGACCGCCCGCTTCGCCGCCGAGCGCATGGAGGCGCTCGGGCTGCTGAACGAATTCCACGCCGCGCTGGCGCAGAAGGTGGTGGCCACACTGACCGCGCCCGAGCGCTACGGCCAGCGCTTCCACCTGCAGGTGCTGGTCTGCGATTTCGAGGGCCGCAAGATCGCCGAGGCGAGTTCGGCCCGCTGACGAGGACTGCTGATGAACACCGATGTCTTTCCGGATCCCAACCCCTGCCGGGTGCTGGGCGTGCTCGACGACGGCGCGGCCAGCCTGAGCGCGACGGCGCGGGCGCATCTGCGCGCGGCCGACCGCGTGATCGGCGGCGCGCGCACGCTTGCGCTGCTGGAGGCCGAGATCCGCCCGGATGCCGAGCGGCTCGACCTGACCGGGCGCCTGTCCGCCGTGCCGGGCTGGGTGAGCGAGGCGCGCGAGGCCAGCCGCAAGGTGGTGGTGCTGGCCACCGGCGACCCGCTGTGCCACGGCATCGCCGGCTTCCTGGCCGCGCGGCTGTGCGTGCAGGCGATCGAGGTGCTGCCGAATGTCTCGACGCTGCAGCTGGCCTGCGCGCGCCTCAAGCTGGTCTGGCAGGACGCGCGCATCGTGTCGATCCACGCCCGGGATGCCGGTGAATGGCAGGTTGGCGCACCGCCCACGCACGGTCTGCACGCGCTGGCGCAGGCGCTGCGCGCGCACGACCGCCTGCTGGTGCTGACCAGCCCCGAGAACACGCCCGCACGCATCGCCCGGCTGCTGCTCGCCGAGGGGCAGGGCGAGGACTTCCGCATGGCGGTGGCCGAGCGGCTGCTGCAGCCGGACGAGCGGGTGCGCGCCGAGCTGGCGCCGGCCGAGGTGGCCGAGGCACCGCCGCAGGCCTTCGCCGATCCCAATGTGGTGCTGCTGTGGCGGGTGCGCCCGCGGCCGAACCCGGTGCGCTTCGGCCTGGCCGACCGCGACTACCACCAGCGTCAGCCCGACAAGGGCCTGATCACCAGGCAGGAGGTGCGCGCGGTGTCGCTGGCGCGCCTGCAGCTGCGTGCCGACAGCGTGGTGTGGGACATCGGCGCCGGCTCCGGCTCGGTCGGGCTGGAGGCGGCGCGGCTGTGCCCGCACGGTCATGTCTGGGCGATCGAGAAGAACGAGGCCGACGTTGCCATCGCGCGCCGCAACCGCGATGCCTTCGGCGTCTCCAATCACACGCTGGTGCATGGCCGCGCGCCCGAGGGGCTGGAGGCCTGGCCTGATCCGGACGCCGTCTTCATCGGCGGCTCCGGCGGCGAGCTCTCCAGCCTGATCGCGCTGTGCCTGCGCCGGCTGCGCCCGGGCGGTCATCTGGTGATGAACTTCGTGACGCTGGAAAACCTGGCGGTGGCCACGCAGGCGCTCAAGGCGATGACGGCGACCGATGCGATCGACTGGGACGTGCTGCAGCTGCAGGCCGCGCGCAGCCGCCCGATCCTCGACATGCACCGCATGGCGGCGGAGAACCCGGTGTGGATCGTCTGCGCCCGCAAGGAGGCCGCATGAATCCGGGCCTGAAGAAGATGGGCACGCTGCACGGCGTCAGCCTCGGCCCCGGCGACCCGGGCCTGATCACGCGGCGCGCCTGGGCGCTGCTGGAGCGCCCCGACACCGCCTGGGTCTATCCGGCGCGCAGCACCAAGACGCCGAGCTACGCCTTCGACATCGTCGCGCGCGCGGGCCTGGTGCCGCCGGCCGACCACCAGAGCCTGCTGTTCCCGATGACGCACGACGGCGACAAGCTCGCCCGCGCCTGGCTGCGCGCCGCCGAGGTGGTGTGGCCGAAGCTGCAGGCCGGGCAGGACGTGCTCTTCCTTGTCGAGGGCGACGCCAGCACCTACGCCACCTTCGGCCACCTGGCGCGCACGCTGCGCGCGCTGGCGCAGGACGAGGGCGCCGAGCTGCCGGTCGAGGTGGTCGCTGGTGTCAATGCCTTCACCGCCGCTTGCGCCACGCAAGGCCTGCCGCTGTGCGAGCAGGACGACACCGTGGCGCTGGTGCCCGCCGCCTATGGCGTCTCGGCGATCGACCGGCTGCTGGAAGACTTCGACACCCTGGTGCTGCTGAAGGTCAAGCCGCTGATCGGCGAGCTGCTCGACTGGCTGGAGCGGCGCGAGCTGCTCGGCCACGCCAGCTTCGTCGAGCGCTGCGGCGCGCCCGACGAGCAGGTCGCCGCCACGCCCGAGGCCCTGCGCGCGCTGCGCGAGCGCAAGGTCAGCTACCTCTCGCTGATGATCGTGCGCAGCCCGCACCGGGTGCGCGGCGAGCGCATCCGCGGCTGCCTGAAGAAGACCTCGCCCGGAGTCGCCGCATGAGCGCTGTCCCGTCCGTTTCCGCTGTCGATGCGCGCGTCTGCATCGTCGCCATCACCAAGCACGGCGCCGCGCAGGCGGCAGTGCTGGCGCGCCGGCTGCCGCAGGCGTCGATCTGCACCTCGGCCAAGTTCGCCGGCGCCTTCGCCGAGGTGGCCAACCCGGTGCGTGCGTACGAGGGCGCGCTGCGCGACGAGATCGGGCCGCTGTTCGAGGGCTTCGACCAGCTGGTCTTCTTCGTCTCGCTGGGCGCGGTGGTGCGGCTGATCGCGCCGCACCTGAAGAACAAGGACGTCGATCCCGGCGTGACGGTGATCGACGACGCCGGCCAGTTCGTCATCCCGGTGCTCTCGGGCCATGTCGGCGGCGCCAACGCGATGGCCGAGCAGGTCGCCGCGCTGATCCAGGCCACGTCGGTGGTCACCACCGCGTCGGACGTGGGCCGCACCATCCCGGTCGACATCCTCGGCCGCGAGCTGGGCTGGCGGGTCGAGGCGCCGAAGATCAACATCACCCGCGTCTCGGCGCATGTGGTCAACGGCGAGCCGATCGCCTTCGTGCAGGAGGCCGGCCGCCCCGACTGGTGGACCCGGCCGACGCCGCTGCCGGCCAGCATCGAGCGCCTGACGCGCTTCGACCAGGTCGATCCGGCCCGCCACCGCGCGGTGCTGTGGGTGACGCACGCCGAGATCGCGCCCGAGGTCTGGACGCGCTGGGCCGAGCGGCTGGTGGTCTACCGCCCGCCGCACGCGGAGCGCGCCGCATGAGGCCGCGCCTTGCGCTCGGCCTGGGCTGCGACCGCGGCACCCCTGAGGCCACGCTGCGCCAGGCCGTCGACCAGGCGCTGGCGCAGACCGGCGCCGCCTGGGCCGACGTGGCGGCGGTGGCCAGCATCACGCTCAAGGCCGACGAGGTCGGTCTGCTCGCGCTGTGCCAGGCCGAAGGCTGGACGCCGGTCTTCCACGCGCCGGACGTCCTGGCCCGGGTCGTGGTGCCCAACCCGTCCGAGACGGTGCGCCGCCACACCGGCACGCCCTCGGTCAGCGAGGCCGCCGCGCTGCTGGCCGCCGGCCGCGCCGACGAGATGCGCGCGCTGGTCGTCGAGAAGCACCGCCTGCGCGGGCCGGACGGCCGCCACGCCACCGTGTCGGTGGCACGGATGCGCAGCCCGGCCCCATCCCCTGAATCCCCTGAACCGGAGATCCCGTGAACGATCCGATCCCGCCCGCCGCACTCGCCGAGTTCGACGCCTCCCCCCCGCCCGCCGGCAAGATCATGCTCGTGGGCATCGGCCCCGGCAGCGTCGAGCACATGACCGCGCGCGCCCGCAGCGCCATCGCCGAGGCCGATGTGGTGGTCGGCTACGTCACCTACATCAAGCTGGTCGCCGATCTGCTCGACGGCAAGGAGGTCGTGCGCAAGGGCATGACCGAGGAGCTCGACCGCGCGGTCAGCGCGCTCGACGCCGCCCGCGCCGGCAGGAAGGTGGCGCTCATCTCCAGCGGCGACGCTGGCGTCTACGGCATGGCCGGGCCGACCTACGAGGTGCTGTTCCAGGCCGGCTGGACGCCCGAGGGCGACGTCGCGGTCGAGATCGTGCCGGGCGCCTCGGCGCTCAACAGCTGCGCCGCGCTGGTCGGCGCGCCGCTGACGCACGACTTCTGCGCCATCTCGCTCTCCGACCTGCTCACGCCCTGGCCGGTGATCGCGCGCCGGCTCGACGCGGTGGCGATGGCCGACTTCGTCGTCGCGCTCTACAACCCCAAGAGCGGCCGGCGCACTCGCCAGATCGTCGAGGCGCAGCGCCTGTTCCTGCGCCACCGCCGCGCCGACACGCCGGTGGCCATCGTCAAGAGCGCCTACCGCCGCCGCCAGAACGTCGTCTTCACGACGCTGGCGCAGATGGCCGAGCAGGACATCGGCATGCTCAGCACCGTGCTGATCGGCAACGGCAGCACCTTCGTGCGCGACGGCCTGATGGTCACGCCGCGCGGCTACGCCAACAAGTACGACATGGACGACGGCGGCGCCACCCGCGACGGCGAGAAGGCCGGCCGCTCGCTCTCCACCGGCCTGCTCGGCTGGCTGGACGCGCTGCAGGCCGATCACGCGGCCGGTGAGAGCGTCGAGCAGCTCGCCGCGCGCCACCGCCTGCCGCTCGACTACATCCGCGCCACGCTCGACGAGCCGCTGGAGGCCGCCGCCACCGATCTGCCCGAGGAGAGCCAAGCATGAGCGAGACCGCCGCCAAGCCGAAGATCGGCGCCTACCGCCGCCACCTGCTGGTCTGCACCGGACCGCGCTGCACCCAGGACGGCCAGGCCCAGGCGCTGTTCGACAGCCTGGGCGAGAAGTTCAAGGCCGCCGGCCTGAACGACGGCGAGCTGCGGGTCAAGCGCAGTCGGGTGAGCTGCTTTGCCGCCTGCAAGGGCGGCCCGGTGATGTGCGTGCAGCCCGACGGCACCTGGTACCACGACGTCACGCCGCAGAACATGGACCGCATCATCGCCTCGCACCTGGTCGGCGGCGAGCCGGTCGCCGATCTGGTCTTTCACCAGGGCCCTGGCACCGGCGCCGAATGAGGATCCCGCCCGGCCACGCCGGGCCGATCGGCGCCCGAGCCCGGAATCCGTCCGTCCAACAACTCCCGGAAGATTCAGTACAGGCCGATTCTCGATAAAAAATCACGGCCATGATAATGAAACTTATCATGGCCGTTCTTGACGTGCTGAGGCGATGCTGGGGGGTGAGAACGACATCGTCTCGATGTGCGTCTGATTTGATCCTGGTCAGGCTGATGGCTGGCGCGCACCGTCACAGTGCGCCTCCAGGCTGTTCAGGCCTGTCGGGAGATTTCATGAGCATTCTTGGTGCGATCGTGCGCACTCATCGTGAGCGCGTTGCTGCCGTGGCGGTCCAGCTGGCGAGTCAGTCGGGGGTGGATGTCGCGCTGGATCCCGGTGATGGTCGGCTGATCCTCGTGATCGAGGACAGTGCGGGCCGGTCCGCCGCCTCTGCGCTGGCGGCGATTGCGCTGATGCCGGATGTCATCAACGTGTCCCTGGTCTACGAACACGGTGGTGACGATCCCGAGGAAAGCGCCGGCATGCAGGCCACCTCATGGCGCGCTGGTCTGCATGAGATGGCATCGGGTTCCTTCACCCGCCGCGACGGCCCCCGGCCTTCTTGAACCAGTTCAAGGACTTCTGTCCGCAGGACGGCGAGCATGCCGGCCGCATCGTTGGAGAAACCATGGAATCGAATCGTCGCGACTTTCTGAAGGCCCAGGCCCTGAGCGCCACCGCTGCGGCCGCCGGCATTCCGATCGTCGTCGAGGCGGCCGAAGGCGCGTCGT
Organism: Pseudomonadota bacterium; assembly: GCA_046050625.1. Lineage (GTDB taxonomy): Bacteria > Pseudomonadota > Gammaproteobacteria > Burkholderiales > Burkholderiaceae_C > Sphaerotilus. The sequence continues at coordinate 7,198 of JBJOPV010000037.1, read as the reverse complement.
CTCCGGCGACCGGGGGCGCGGTGCGCTGGGACAAGGCGCCGTGCCGCTTCTGCGGCACCGGCTGCGCGGTGATGGTGGGCGTGCAGGACGGACGTGTCGTCGCCACCCAGGGCGATCCGGAGGCGCCGGTCAACCGCGGCCTGAACTGCATCAAGGGCTATTTCCTGTCCAAGATCATGTACGGCAAGGATCGGCTGACCACGCCGCTGCTGCGCAAGAAGAACGGCCAGTACGCCAAGGACGGCGACTTCGTGCCCGTGAGCTGGGACGAGGCCTTCGACATCATGGCCGCGAAGTGGAAGGAAGCGATCAAGACGGCGGGCGTGAACTCGCTGGCGATGTTCGGCTCCGGCCAGTGGACCGTCTGGGAGGGCTACGCCGCCTCCAAGCTGATGAAGGCGGGCTTTCGCACCAACAACCTCGATCCGAACGCGCGCCACTGCATGGCCTCGGCGGTGGCCGGCTTCATGCGCACCTTCGGCATCGACGAGCCGATGGGCTGCTACGACGACATCGAGCAGGCCGACGCCTTCGTGCTGTGGGGCAGCAACATGGCCGAGATGCACCCCATCCTGTGGAGCCGCATCACCGACCGTCGGCTGTCCAGTCCGCATGTCAAGGTCGCGGTGCTGTCGACCTACGAGCACCGCAGCTTCGACCTGGCCGACGCCGGCCTGATCTTCAAGCCGCAGACCGATCTGGCGATCCTCAACTACATCGCCAACTACATCATCACCAACAAGAAGGTGAACCAGGACTTCGTCAAGAAGAACGTCAACTTCAAGAAGGGCGCCACCGACATCGGCTACGGCCTGCGCCCGGTGCATGCGCTGGAGAAGGACGCCACCAGCAACGGCTACCCCGGCGCCGATGGCAAGCCCAAGGGCAATCCGAACGATGCCAGCCCGATCAGCTTCGAGGAGTACGCGAAGTTCGTTGCCGACTACACCGCAGAGAAGGTGTCGGAGATCTCGGGCGTGCCGGTGCGCCAGCTCGAAGAGCTGGCGAAGCTCTACGCCGATCCCAAGGTCAAGGTGATGTCGCTGTGGACGATGGGCTTCAACCAGCACACCCGCGGCACCTGGGCCAACAACATGGTCTACAACATCCACCTGCTGACCGGCAAGATCAGCCAGCCGGGCAACAGCCCGTTCTCGCTGACCGGCCAGCCCAGCGCCTGCGGCACCGCGCGCGAGGTGGGCACCTTCGCGCACCGCCTGCCCGCCGACATGGTGGTGACCAACCCCGATCACCGCCACCACACCGAGGAGATCTGGGGCCTGCCCGAGGGCACGATCCCCGACAAGATCGGCCTGCACGCGGTGGCGATGGCCCGGGCGCTGAAGGACGGCAAGATCCGCTGCTACTGGAACACCACCAACAACAACATGCAGGCGGGGCCGAACATCAACGGCGAGCTGCTGCCGGGATGGCGCAATCCGGCCGCCTTCATCGTCGTGAGCGATGTCTACCCGAACGCCAGCGCGATGGCCGCCGACCTGATCCTGCCCAGCGCGATGTGGGTCGAGAAGGAAGGCGCCTTCGGCAACGCCGAGCGCCGCACCCAGGTCTGGCGCCAGCAGGTGCCCGCCCCGGGCGAGGCCCGCTCCGACCTGTGGCAGATGATGGAGTTCGCCAAGCGCTTCAAGGTCGAGGAGGTCTGGCCGGCCGAACTGATCGCCAAGAAGCCCGAGTTCAAGGGCAAGACGCTGTTCGACATCCTCTACGGCAACGGCAAGGTCAACCGCTACCCGCTGGCCGACCTGACGAAGGTCAACGGCAAGTACATCAAGGACTACAGCAACGACGAGTCGAAGGCCTTCGGCTTCTATGTGCAGAAGGGCCTGTTCGAGGAGTACGCCGAGTTCGGTCGCGGCCACGGCCATGACCTGGCGCCCTTCGACGTCTACCACGAGGTGCGCGGTCTGCGCTGGCCGGTGGTCGACGGCAAGGAGACGCTGTGGCGCTTCCGCGAAGGCTACGACCCCTATGTCAAGAAGGGCGAGGGCCTGCGCTTCTACGGCCAGAAGGACGGCCGCGCCAACATCTTCGCGCTGCCCTACCAGCCTGCGGCCGAGAGCCCGGACAAGGACTTCGACCTGTGGCTGTGCACCGGCCGGGTGCTGGAGCACTGGCACACCGGCACGATGACCCGCCGCGTGCCCGAGCTGCACCGCGCGGTGCCCGAGGCGGTCGTCTTCATGCACCCGGACGATGCCCAGGCCCGCGGCCTGCAGCGCGGCATGAAGGTCAAGGTCGCCTCGCGCCGCGGCGAGATCCTGCTCTCGGTCGAGACCAAGGGGCGCAACAAGGTGCCGCGCGGCCTGGTCTTCATTCCCTTCTTCGACGAGGGCCGGCTGGTCAACAAGCTGACGCTGGACGCGACCTGCCCGATCTCGAAGGAGACCGACTACAAGAAGTGCGCCGTCAAGGTGATGCGCGCCTGAGGCCGTGGATCCCGGCAGAGCGTGATGAGCACCCGACGCGAGTGGCTGCAGCAAGCGGCCGGAGCTGGCGCGGCCACGCTGCTGGCCGGTGGCGGGGCGCTGCTGGCGCGCCCGGCCACCGGCCGGCCGGCGCAGGCATTGCGCCCGCCCGGCGCGCTGGCCGAGGATGATTTCCTGGGCGCGTGCATCCGCTGCGGGCTGTGCGTGCGCGACTGCCCGCCGCAGAACCTGCGCCTGGCCGGCGGCGGGCGCGGTCTGGACGCGCAGGTCGTGCCCGGCACGCCCTACTTCGTCGCGCGCGACATTCCCTGCGAGATGTGCGAGGGCCTGCCCTGCGTGAAGGCCTGCCCGACCGGCGCGCTCGATCCGGCGCTGCGCGAGATCACCCAGGCCCGCATGGGCCTGGCGGTGCTGATCGACCACGACAGCTGCCTGAACTTCCTGGGCCTGCGCTGCGACGTCTGCTACCGGGTCTGCCCGGTCATCGACGAGGCGATCACGCTGGAGAAGGTGAGCAACCCGCGCAGCGACCGCCACGCGATGCTGCTGCCCACCGTGCACGCCGAGGCCTGCACCGGCTGCGGCAAGTGCGAGAAGAGCTGCGTGCTTGAGCAGGCGGCGATCAAGGTGCTGCCGATCGATCTGGCCCGCGGCGAGCTCGGCCACCACTACCGCAAGGGCTGGGCGCCGGACAGCCAGGGCGGTCGGCCGCATTTCGAGCCGCCGGTGCAGAACCTGCCGGCCACGCCGGTGCCGGGCGACCTGGCGCCGCTGCGCTCCGGCCAGGCGGCCTATCCCCGGTCTGAAGGGGCCTCGCGATGAGCGCCACATCGTCCGCGGCGCCCAAGTCGGCCCGGCGCCTTGGCGCCGAGGCCCGCGAGGTCAAGGGCTTCTGGCGCGCCCACCGCTGGCTGCTGCTGCGCCGGCTGTCGCAGGCCGGCGTGCTCGCGCTCTTCCTGCTCGGGCCGCTGGCCGGGATCTGGATCGTCAAGGGCAACCTGAGCGCCAGCGTCACGCTGGGCGTACTGCCGCTGACCGATCCCTTCGTGCTGGCGCAGTCGCTGGCGGCCGGGCACGTGCCCGCGCTGTCGGCGCTGATCGGCGCGGCGATCGTCATCGCGTTCTACGCGCTGGTAGGCGGGCGGGCCTTCTGCGCCTGGGTCTGTCCGGTCAACCTGATCACCGACGGCGCCGGCTGGCTGCGCCGCCGACTGGGCCTAAGCGGCGGGCGCGCGCCCAACCCGCGGCTGCGCCACTGGTTGCTGGCGGCGGTGCTCGCGGCTGCGGCGCTGAGCGGGCACCTGGTCTGGGAGAACGTCAACCCGGTGTCGCTGACGCAGCGCGCGCTGATCTTCGGCGGCAGCACGGTCTGGGGCGCGGCGCTGGCGGTCTTCCTGTTCGACCTGCTGGTGGCGCCGCGCGGCTGGTGCGGCCATGTCTGCCCGGCCGGTGCGGCCTGGTCGCTGATCGGCCGCGTCAGCGTGGTGCAGGTCAGCGCCCGCCACCGCGACCGCTGCACCGACTGCGCCGAGTGCTACGCCGTCTGCCCCGAGCCGCAGATCATCCCGATCGCGCTCAAGGGCAAGGGCGGCGCCGGCCCGCTCATCCTCGACGAGGCCTGCACCCGCTGCGGCCGCTGCATCGACGTCTGCGCGCCGGACGTCTTCGTCTTTTCCCACCGTTTCGACAAGCTCGACAAGCAAGAGAGGCTGACCCCATGACCCCCCGCTCCTTTCGCCATCTCCTGCAGGACCTTGCGCGGGTCGCGCTGGCGGCCGGCCTGATCCTGGTCGGCGCCCAGCAGCATGGCCACGCCGCCGAGCCGCAGGCCAGCGCCCCGGTCAAGCTGCAGGGCCTGCGCGGCGGCACGCCGCTCGATCAGGACAACGCGCCCACGCCGGCCCGCCAGGAGCGCGACCATGCGCCCGCCGACCGCGACTTCGTGCAGCAGCCGCCGCTGATCCCGCACACCATCGCCAACTACCAGATCACCAAGAACTACAACAAGTGCATGGACTGCCATGCCTTCCAGAAGTCGAAGGACAGCGGCGCGCCCAAGGTGAGCGTCACCCACTTCCGCAACCGCGACGGCCAGGAACTCGACAACATCAGCCCGCGCCGCTACTTCTGCACCCAGTGCCATGTGCCGCAGACCGATGCCAAGCCGCTGGTGGGCAACACCTTCCAGCGCGCCCGCGGCCTGCAGTGAACGCGCCCGCAAGGACATCGACATGAGCCCGAACGAGCACGATTCCACCTCGCCCGCCGCCCGGCCCGGCCTGTTCGCCCGCACCTGGGCGCGGGTGCGCAGCCGCCGCTTCATGGTGCTGGCCGCTGCCTTCGTCGCCGGCATCCTCTTCTGGGGCGGCTTCAACACCGCGCTGGAGCTGACCAACCGCGAGGAGTTCTGCATCTCCTGCCACGAGATGAAGGACAACGTCTACGCCGAGTACCGCAACACCATCCACTACCAGAACCGCACCGGCGTGCGCGCCACCTGCCCGGACTGCCATGTGCCCAAGGAGTGGGGGCACAAGATGATCCGCAAGATCCAGGCGAGCAACGAGGTGCTGCACAAGATCCTGGGATCGATCGACACGCCGGAGAAGTTCAACGCCAAGCGCGCCGAGCTGGCCCAGCACGAGTGGGACCGCATGAAGCGCACCGACAGCCGCGAGTGCCGCAACTGCCACCACTTCAACGCGATGGACTACGCCGAGCAGAACACCCGCTCGGCCGCCGCCCACCAGGCCGCGTTCGCCGAGGGCAAGACCTGCATCGACTGCCACAAGGGCATCGCGCACACGCTGCCGCCGGTCGAGCAGCACATCGGCGCGCCCAAGGACAACCCGGCGGATCCGAACAGCCCCGGCGTCGTCAATCCGAACCAGAAGCCGGCCTCCGCGCCCGACGAGGTGCGCTGAGGCGTTGACTCTCAGATTGACCTGGGTCAGGTTGAACGTGCAGGCGGGTGGGGACAATCCGCGCCGTCACGGCGTCTTTGCCGCTCGACCGCTCGATCACCTCATGGACACCTCTGCTTCGTTCGACCTGCCCCGCTACCTGTCGGTGCTGCCGCTGTTCCAGGAGATGACGCCGCCCGAGCTGCAGCGCCTGGCCGAGGGCTGCCGGCTGCGCCGGCTGCAGCGTGGCGACACGGTGTTCCGGGTCGGCGAGCCCTGCGAGGAGTTCCATGTCGCGGTGACCGGCCAGGTCAAGCTGTTCGCGATCTCGCCGGCCGGACAGGAGAAGGTGATCGAGCTGATCGGCCCGGGCCAGAGCTTCGCCGAGGCGCTGATGTTCACCGGCAAGCCCTACATCATCAACGCGCAGACGCTCAGCGACGCGCTGGTGCTGAGCGTCGGCAAGGAGACGGTGTTCGGCGAGGTGCACCGCGATCCCCGCTTCGCGCTGCGCATGCTCGCGGGCATCTCGCGCCGGCTGCACGGGCTGGTGCACGACGTGCAGGCCTATGCGCTGCACAACGGCATGCAGCGCGTCATCGGCTACCTGCTGCGCGATCTCGACGATGCACCCGGCGCGCCCGGCGAACACCGGGTGTCGCTGCCGGTCAGCAAGGCGACGATCGCCTCGCGGCTGTCGATGACGCCGGAGTATTTCTCCCGCGTGCTCCACGAACTGGAAGCCGAGGGTCTGATCGAGATGGACCGGCGCGAGATCCACATTCCCGACACCGGACGGCTGGCGCGCCATCCGCTGCAGTGAGCCCCGCCGCATGACCGCTGCCGACACGCCGCTGCTGCAGGCCGACGCGCTGGTGGGAGAGCGCCAGGGCCGTCGCCTCTGGGGCCCGCTGCGGCTGGTGCTCTCGCGCGGCCAGGCGCTGCACCTGCGCGGCCCGAACGGCTGCGGCAAGACGACGCTGATCCGCACGCTGGCCGGGCTGCGCCGGCCGGCGGCCGGCCAGGTGCACCGCAGCGCGCCGCTGTGGTTCGTCGGCCATGCGCTGCCGCTGGCCGATGCGCTCGACGCACGCGAGAACCTGCATGCCTGGCTGGACCTGGCCGGCGCACCGCGGGACGGCGCGCTCGTCGAGGACTGGCTGCGTCAGGAGCGCCTGCCCGCCCGCCGGGTGCTGCGCGAGTGTTCGGCCGGTCAGCGCCGCCGCCTGGCGCTGGCGCCGCTGCAGCTGGCACCCCGGCCGCTGTGGTTGCTCGACGAGCCCTTCGACGCGCTCGACCGCGCCGCCTGCGAGCGGCTGGCCGCGCGTGCGCACGCCCATCTGGCCGCAGGCGGCGCGCTGCTGCTGAGTTCGCACGGCGCGCTGCCCGAGGTCTTTCCGGCCTGCGATCCCTTCGATCTGGCCCCGCCCGGAGGCCGGGCATGACGCCGGACCGTTTGGCTCCGGGCGGCTGGGCGCGCCCGCTGCGCGCCACCGTGCGCCGCGAGCTTCGCCTGGCGCTGCGCCAGCCCGCCGAGCTGCTCTGGCATGCGGGCTTCTTCGTGATGGTGGCGGCGCTGTTTCCGCTGTCGCTGCGGCCGGAGGGCCCCACGCTGCGCCTGCTCGGACCGGGCGTGCTGTGGGTGGCGGCGCTGCTGGCGGTGCTGCTGGCCTGCGGGCGGCTCTTCCACGACGACCTGCGCGGCGGCTGGATCGACCAGTGCGTGCTGGCCGGCGCCGACGACGGCCCGCCCCTGGCGCTGCTGGTGGGCGCGCGCATGGCGGTGCAGTGGCTGCTCGCGGCCGGGCCGGTGCTGCTGGCCGCGCCGCTGGTGGCGCTGCAGTTCGG
>JBJOPV010000036.1:0-20650 GCA_046050625.1 Pseudomonadota bacterium | reverse complement strand
CTCAGCCGTGATTTCGAGCGCTTGCCTCAGGTGCTGGCCAGCTTGCACTTCGTCGTCTTCGCCATCCTCATGCTCCCCAAGGCCGCAGCGGTGATGGCTGCGGCGGGAAGTTCATAACACGCTCTAGGGGAGCATGACAACGAATGTCTCAATCCCTTCAACATCAGGGAAGCCGGTCAGACCCGCCCTTCGCGCCGCGCTGGCGGCCGCCCTTGAGTCTCAATCCCTTCAACATCAGGGAAGCCGGTCAGACCCTTACGTGGCTTGAGAACTAAGCCGATCCTTCCGTCTCAATCCCTTCAACATCAGGGAAGCCGGTCAGACTCCGCGCTCGAAATTCGTCAATGCTGACAAGCACTTGCAAGGGTGCTTGAAGACAAGACGACGGAGCGAAAAGCTGACTCTCGGCATGGGGGCTCGTCCACGGGTTCGGTCTGAACCGGCTGTGCGGATTGTAGCGGGCGCTCAGGCGAGCAGGGCCGGCTTGAGCAGGTGCCACCAGCCGGAGGCGCCGGTCAGCGTCAGGCAGTGCGCGGGCAGGCGCAGTTCGCACGGGCTGTGCTTGACGCCGTGGGGGCGCTCGCGCACCGATTCGATGGTCAGCCAGTCGGCCGCCGGGCCGACCTCGGCACGCAGCCGCTTGAGGATCTTCGAGTGCACCGGCTTGAAGTTGTCGCGCCCGAGCACCGGGCGGCCGCCGTTGAGGTCCGACAGCAGGAGTTCGTCCAGGTCCTCGGCGCGCAGGGCGGCCCCGGCGGGGCGCAGCGCCTCGTGCTGCCGGGCCAGCGCATACAGGCCCAGCACCATGAACTCCTGGGGCGCCATCTCGACCGTGCAGCCCAGCATCTCGACCTGCCCCGACTCGAAGTCCAGCCGCACCGGCGGGGGCTCCAGCGTGGCCTGCGCCAGGCGCATGGCGAAGTCGAAATCCTGCTGCGCCCGCGCCGGCAGCTCGCCCAGCATCCGGCCCAGCTTGATCACGCTCAGGTCGGCCAGCTGCACCTGCGCCTGCGCCGAGGAGACCGCCTGGCCGGCGCGCGTCGTGAACGGGCGCGGCTGCGGCGGCGGGTAGAAGAAGTCCGGCACGCTCTCGAAGGGCTCGTTCACCAGCACATGCGAGAGCCGGTCGCCCGGCTCGGCCACCAGCGAGAAGGCCTGGCCCATGTAGAAGCTCATGCTCTTGCGCCCGCCCGCCACCGAGGCGTGCAGCTGCGTCGGCCGCTCGGCCTTGAGCTGGCGCAGCACGCGGTAGATGGTGTTGGCCGCCTGCCGGTTGTGCTCGTCGGTCTGGATGTCGGCCAGCGCCGTGCCCTGGCCGTGCTCGTCCTGGCCGATCAGATGGATGGTGCTGTCGTCGAAGCGGATGCTGCGGCCCGGCAGGTGATCGCGCAGGAAGGCGTGAAAGTGGCCGCGCGCCGCATCCAGCAGCGCGGCCTGGATCCTGGCGCGCCCCTCCAGCGTCGTGATCACGTGGATCTCGTCGGGCACGAAGTCGTGCGTCGTCACCAGCGCATGCAGCGTCTCGGTGACGATGGCCGGCGACATGCCCGACACGCAGACCAGGACCCGGCGTCGCGCCAGGGCATCGGGGGAGGGGGGCATCGTCGTGCTCATCGGGCGTCATTCTGCACCGCGCTTGCGGCGGTGCGGAGGCGTCAGGCCGCGCGGCGTGCCGTCATGGCCACGTTCCAGCGGGCCAGGCTTGCGCTGGCGCGGTTGCAGATCCAGCGCTCGACCGCCATGACCACCGTCTCGCCGTCGTCGGCCAGGGTGGCCAGGGCGCGGATCGGATCGTCCAGGCCGCGCAGCACCTGCACCAGCGTCGCGGCGTCCAGGCAGCGCACCTCGAAGCGGGCGCCGGCGTCTGCGGCGAACTCGGCCTCGACATGCTTCCAGCACTGGCTGTGGAAGAGCTGCCGCTCGGGCAGCGGGGTGCCGTCCGCCACCGAGCGCGCCGGCGACGTACGCCAGCGGTGCTTCAGGCCATTGCGCGAGATGCCCACGTAGCGCAGACCGCCATCCTGGGCGGTGACCAGGTACAGGCAGGCGCCGCCCCGCGCCCAGGCCGCCGCGTCGAGCACGTCGAAGCGGCCCTGCCGCCACGGCCCGATGCGGCTGCCCTTGGCCACGTTGCGCGTCCAGGCGACACCTCCCACGCCATGGATGCGCAGCACCGGCGTGGCCGCGGCGATCAGGTGATGGACCGGTTCGGGAAGCAGGGGAGAAGGCGTCATGCGTTCTGTGACATCGTGTGGTGGACAGGGCGCCGATGATGCCGACGGAGTGCCGGGCGCGCTTGCGCCAGCAACATTGCTGTCGTTCATGACACTGCGGATTGCTCGGGATCCGAGTGGGCCAGCTTCGGTAAAAAATCGCGGATCACTGAGTTTCTAGATCAGAAACAGGGTCAGACCTGCCTAGGCTTCGCCTCCTGAACAGAACGCCAGCACGGCAATCTTGCTGGCGGGCATGCAGGCGTGCGGTCTCGATCAGACTGAATGCCCACGAGTTGATGGCCTGACAGGGAGGGTCGCGTCTGATGGCGACGAACGAAAAGAGATACACGATGCTGGGTTTCCGGCTGAAGTTCACCACGCCCGCCTTTCTCGGCAATGCCGAGCAGCAGGGGCAGTGGCGCACGCCGCCGATCAAGGCGCTGATCCGGCAATGGTGGCGGGTGGCCTATGCGGCCGATCAGTCGCAGGGCGTCGATCTGGGCGCGATGCGCCGCGCCGAAGGCCGGCTGTTCGGCGTGGCGGCCGATGGAGAGGGAGAGTCACGCCAAAGCGCACTGCGGCTGCGTCTTGGGCGCTGGGACGTGGGCACGCTGAAGCAATGGAGCGACAAGAGTACACCGGTACGTCATCCGGAAGTGCCCAAACCGGTCGGATCGCATCTCTACCTGGGCTACGGGCCGCTGGTCTTCCAGGGCGGCCCGGCACTGAAGGCGGGGGCGGCGATCCAGGCGGACCAGCATGCGGAGCTGCGGCTGGCCTGTCCCTCGGCTCACGATGAAGCCCGGCGCCTGCAGCGCGCCCTGGCGCTGATGAACCTGTACGGCACGCTGGGCGGCCGCAGCCGCAACGGCTGGGGCTCGTTCAGCCTGACGCCGCTGGAGGGCACCGAGCCGCTCCCCACGACGCTGGACGCGGCGCTGACGCTGCCCTGGCGCGATGCGCTGCAGTCCGACTGGGCCCAGGCCCTCGGCACGGACGCCCGGGGCCCGCTGATCTGGCAGACCGAGCCGCAGAAGGACTGGTCCGCGGTGATGCGCCGTCTGGCCGAGATCAAGATCGTCCTGCGCACGCAGTTCACCTTCCGCAGCGGCAAGAACGCGCCGGCTCCCGAGGCGCGGCACTGGCTGAGCTACCCGGTCACGAACCATTCGGTCCAGCCCTGGGGCAACAACGCCCGCCTGCCCAACAGCCTGCGCTTCAAGGTCCGGCCCACGTCCGACGGCTGGCTGACCGGCGTGATCTTCCATGTGCCCTGCCTGCCGCCGGCCTCTTTCCGGCCGGACCGGGCCGCCATCACCCGCGTCTGGGAACAGGTCCACCAGCACCTCGACGAGGTGGCCCGCCTGAAGCGCCTCTCCGCCTGAGCCCGACCCTGATCGATTCGCCATGACCGACCAAGATCCCGATTTCCTCTGGCAGACCAAGCTGCATGCCCGTCTGCACGACCCGGCCGAGAAGGTGCTGGTGCTGCTGCGCGACCCGGCCGGCCATGAGGGCGGCTCCTCGCGCGTGCTGCACCGCCTGCTCGGCTATCAGCGGCTGGAGGTGAAGACCCTCGATCCGGACAACGCCGACGTGCTGCATGCCGCGTTGTTCCACCAGGGCATCCCGGCCCCGATCTACGAGACGGTGCGCCGCGCCGACTGGTGGGCGGCCGCCGCCGACCGCCCGCAGTGGCCGATGGAGGAGATCACCCTCACCACCCGCCAGGGCGAGCAGCGCACGCTCAAGGTGGCCGACGCGGCCCAGGTGCGCTGGACGAAGAAGCCGGTGCTGATCCATCCGCTGACCGGCAAGGAGTTCGACCTGGGCCGCAGCGGCGGCCTGGGCGACACCGATCTGGACGACCTGAAGTCGCGCAGCTTCGCGCACTTCGCCGACCTGGTGCAGCGCACCGGCACGGGCGCGCCGGACTGGCAGCGCACGCTGCTGGCGTACTGGCGCTTCGGCCCCGAGCTGCGCGAGGACGAGGACAACGGCCAGCTCGGTCTGCTCTGGTCGCTGCTGCCCGCCGACACCCGTGTGCCGGACCACAGCATCTGGGATCACCTCGACCTGACCTCGGCCTTCGCCGGCGCCTTCACGGCCGATCCGGACGGCGAGGTGGCGCTGCTGACGATGGCGCTCGGCCCCGTGCAGGGCTTCATCGCCGCTGCGCGCACCACCTCCGACCTGTGGGCCGGCTCGCACCTGCTGTCGCGGTTGGCCTGGGAGGCGATGAAGCCGGTGTGCGAGGCGCTGGGGCCGGACGCGATCCTGTTCCCTCGTCTGCACGGCGTGCCGCAGGTCGATCTCTGGCTGCGCGACGAGTGCGGCCTGCCGAGGTCGCTGTTCGCGGGTGCCAACTGGACCGAGGGCAACACCGACGCCAACCCGCTGTTCGCCGCCGCGCTGCCCAACCGCTTCGTCGCGGTGGTGCCGCGTGCCCGCGCCGCCGAGCTGGCCCGCCAGGTCGAGGAGACGGTGCGCGGCTGGCTCAAGCAGCTGGGCGAGGAGGTGGTCGACCGCCTGCTGGTCGAGGCCGGCCTGGACCGCGAGGAACGCCAGCACTGCCACCGCCAGATGCGCGAGCAGCTTGCCGGCTTTCCCGAGGTCCACTGGGCGGCGGTGCCGTTCTCGCTGATCCGCCCGCGCAACGCCGAGCGCCAGACCGACCTCGACACCACGCAGCTGTCGCAGGCCATGGCGCCCTTCTTCGGCGTGCAGCCGGGCCAGCCCGCCGGCTTCCTGGCGAGCCCCGCCTGGAAGGTGCTGCAGGCCGAGACGAAGTGGGACGACCGCACCACCTTCTTCGCGCCCAATCCGGGCGCGCTCTACCCGGCGGTCCAGGATCTGGCCGAGCGCGCGCTGGCCGCGGCCAAGTCGGTCCGCCCTTTCGCGCCGACCACACAGACCGGCTGGCGGTGTTCGCTGACCGGCGAGACCGAGTGGCTGACGACCGACCCGGCGCAGCTGGAACTCCCGGCGGCGCAGCGCCGCACCGCGCGCACGCTGTGGACCGAGATCGCTCGCCGCCGACCGGCCTGGGCGCGCAAGGGCGAGCACCTCGGCGCGCTGCCGGCCCTCAAGCGGCTGTGGCCGCAGCTCTTCGCCGAGGAAGTCGGACAGGCACTGGGCGACCGCGCCGGCGCCCGCCGCTTCGTCGTCTCCACGCACACGATGGCGCTGGCGCACCAGATCGACCGCTGGCTGGAGGCGGGTGCGCCCACCTCGCCGGAGCTGGCGCGCCTGCTCGACGCGCACGGCGCCGACCGGGTGGCGCTGCCGCGGCAGATCATGCGCCGCCATGCGCGCCGCGCGGACGCGCTGGACCGCGCACGGCGCCTGCCGGGACTGCTGGAGGCGGCCGCCGAACAGGACGAGGTCGACGAGCGTCAGGCGCAGGCGCTGCGCCGCGCGGTCCAGGGCGCCCTGGGCAGCGGAGCGGACGACCGCATCGAGACCTACTACAGCCTGGTGCTGATGGACGGCGACCGCATGGGCGCCTGGCTGAACGGCGGCGACGAGTACGCCATCACCTACCGCGACAGCTTCCATCCGCAGGTCCGCGGCGCCCTGGACAGGAAGACCGGCGGCAACCGGGCCCTCAAGGCCTACGCCGAGCAGAAGCGCGCCGTCTCGCCGAATCGCCATCTGGCGATCTCCGGCGCGCTCAACGACTTCTCGCTGCAGGTCGTGCCGCATGTGGTCGAGACCGAGTTCCCGGGTCGGCTGCTCTACGCCGGGGGCGACGACGTGCTGGCCATGCTGCCGGTGGCCGACCTGCTGCCGGCGATGCAGCGCCTGCGCGTGGCCTACGCCGGGCACGATCCGCTGCACGAGAAGGGCGATCTCTCGCAGGCGCTGACGCTGCGCGACGGCTTCGCGCTGCTGCAGACCCGCCAGGGCCCGAGGCTGCTGCGCATGATGGGCGACAAGGCCACCGCGAGCTGCGGTGCGGTGGTGGCCCACCACCAGGCGCCCCTGGGCGCGGTGATGCGCGAGCTGCGCGCGGCCGAGCAGCGCGCCAAGAACGCGGGCGAGCGCGACGCCTTCAGCCTGACGGTCGTCAAGCGCTCGGGCGGAGCGCTGACGCTGACGGCCAAGTGGGGCGAGCCGGCCACGCTGCTGCAGGATCTGCGCGCCTTCCTGCGGCACGAGGGCGTGTCGCGCCGTGCGGTCTACAACAGCCTGGACTGGATGAAGGACCTGCCGGCGGATTCGCCCGAGATGCTGGCCTCGCTGCTGGCCTGCCAGCTGAACCGCCAGTCGGACGGCGCGGCGCGAATGCAGCACGACGTGCCCGCCCTGGCGCACCGGCTGGCGGCGCTGGCCTTCGACGATGCGGCCCACCCCGAGACCCGCGCGGGCCGGCGCGACCGCATCGGCTGGCTGGCCAATTTCATGGGCGTGGCCGAGTTCCTGGCCCGCGAGACCCGCAGCGGGGCCTGAGCCCGCGACGACTGCCGAGACCATGACGACAACCCAAGAACACCATCGATTCATCGAGCCGCTGGATGTGCTGTTCCTGCGCGGCAACAAGCTCTTCGGCGCCCCCGGCAGCCATGGCGAGAGCCTGGTGCCGCCGTGGCCCTCGGTCGCCTCCGGGGCCCTGCGCTCGCGCATGCTGGCCGATGATGGCGTCGACCTTGCGGCCTTCGCCGCCGGCCGCGTCGAGCATCCCGCGCTCGGCACGCCGGCCCGGCCCGGGGCCTTCGCGCTGAGCGCCTTCGACCTGGCCCGGCGCCGACCGGACGGCCGCGTGGAGACGCTGCACCCGGTGCCAGCCGATCTGGTGGTCGGCGAGGGCGCCGACGGCGGCCCGGTGCTGCGGCGCCTGCAGCCGGTGGCGCCGGCCGCCGGGCTGCTGGCCTCGTCGCCGCTGCCGCTGTGGCCGGTGCTGGCGCAGGATGACCGGGCCAAGCCGCTGGGCGGGCGCTGGCTGACGCAGGCCGGCTGGGAGGCCCACCTGGCCGGCCGTGCGCCGACGCCCGCGCAGATCGTCGGCACCGGCGAGCTGTGGCAGATCGACCCGCGCGTGGGCGTGGGGCTGGACGCCGAGCGTCGCCGCGCGGCCGACGGTCAGCTCTTCAGCGTGCAGGCGGTGGCCTTCCGGCCGGGCGTGGGCTTTCTGGCCAGCGTCCGGGGGGCGGAGCCGCCGCGCGCGGGCCTGCTGCGGCTGGGCGGCGACGGCCGGGGGGCCGCGGTCGGCCTGGCCGACGTCCACCGGCGTGTGGAGGTCGCCCTCGAGGCGATCGTGCGCGCCGGGCGCTGCCGGCTGGTGCTCACCTCGCCCTGCCTGTCGGCGGCGGGCTGGGCGCTGCCCGGCTTCGACGAAACGACACAGCGCGTGACGCTGCCCGGGCTGTCGGCCCGGCTGGCCTGCGCTGCGGTGCCGCGCGCCGAGACGGTCAGCGGCTGGGACCTGGCGCGCCAGCGTCCCAAGCCGGCCGAGCGCGTCGCCCCGTCGGGCAGCGTCTACTGGCTCGACGAGCTCGAGACCACGCCCGAGGCGCTCCGCAACCTTGCCGTGCGGGGCCTGTGGCCGGACGGTGCCGACAATGCGTCTCGACGCGCCGAAGGCTTCAACCGCTTCACCTTCGCCGTCTTCTGATTCTCCGATCCAGGAATCCTCTCACCATGTTCCAGAAACAAGCTGCTGTCTTCCTGTACGCCGTCAGCCCGGTCCACGTCGGAGCCGGCTCGGCGGTCGGAGTCATCGACAACCCGATCCAGCGTGAGCGCCATACCCGTCATCCCAGTTTCGCCGGCTCGGGCATCAAGGGCGCGCTGCGCCACGGTTTCGAGGCCATCGGCGGCGATCCGACGCTGATCAACCGGCTGTTCGGCCCGCCGTCGCAGAGCGGCGACCTGCACGCCGGGGCTTTGAGCTTCGGCGATGCGCAGCTGGTCGCGCTGCCGGTGCGCAGCCTGCGCGGCGGCTACGTCTACGCGACCTGTCCGCAGGCGCTGGCCCGTGCGCAGCGCCTGCTGTCGCTGCTGGGCGCGCCGGTGCGCTGGAGCGTGCCGACGGTCGAGGAGGGGCGCTGCCTGGTCTCCAACTCCGCGCTGCTGGCCGACGCGACCAAGCTGCACCTCGAGGCCTTCGAGTACACCGCGCAGATCTCGAAGTCGCTGCCCGAGCTGGCGGCGGATCTGGCGACCAAGGCGCTGCCGGCCGACGAGGCCTGCGCCTTCTTCCGCACCAAGCTCCACCAGGATCTGGTCGTGCTGTCGGACACCGACTTCGCCTACTTCAGCGAGCACGCGATGCTGGTCGAGCCGCATGTGCGCATCGACGAGGCGACCGGCACGGCCTCGGCCGGTGGCCTGTTCTACACCGAGAACCTGCCGCCCGAGTCCCTGCTGCTGGCGCCGCTGATGGCCAGCGCGACGCGCAGTGGCCAGGCCGAGCGGCTCGAGGCCGAGGACGTGATGGTCAAGCTCAGGACGCTGATCGACGGCCGCCTGATCCAGATCGGCGGGGACGCCACCACTGGCCGCGGGCTGGTGATGGCCAAGGTGGTGGAGGGCTGAGACCATGGCACAGACACTCGAACAGCTGCGTGCGGCCGATGCCTGGGCCCGCGCCCAGGGCTGCAGCGACGAATACCAGAAGCTCGCCAAAGGGCTGCCAGCGCTGATCATGAACAGCGGGCTGATGCAGGTGCTGGCCTTCCTGGAGGAAAAGGGCTCCAAGGAGAAGCAGCGCCATTGCCGTGAACTGGCCCAGCACCTGCGCCAGTGGCTTGTGAAGCGGTTTCCGAAGGACCTCCCGAGCGCGGAGTTCCGCGCCTTCATGGAACGGCTGATGAAGGCCGAGCCGCGCACCTTCCAGGCCATCACCACCGAGGCCTTCGACTGGCTGCGCTGGGCGCGCCAGATGGCCGCAGCGGCGCATGCCACCGCGAACTCCGAGCGGGAGCGCTGAGCCATGGCCATCGCTGCGGTGCCGGCCTACCTGGGCCGTGATTTCGAGAGTGCCTCCCCGGGGCTGCGCTTCGGCATGTACCTGCCGCTGTGGGGGGAGGATCGCCGCACGGGCGAGCGGCTGTGGGAGACGCGCGACCGTAAATACGAGGTGCGTGGACAGGAACGCGTCGAGCGGCAGCTGCCCCACGAGAACAAGACCGATGCGCTGCGGCAGGCGCTGGAGCTGAACCCGTCCGATGCCGCCGCGATGCGGGCGCTGCTGGCCCGCCAGGGCTTCCTGGCGCTGCCGCTGGCCGCCGCCGGGCGGCTGCGCATCGTCGAGGCGCAGGCGGTCGCACCCTTCACCACCGGCCTGGGCAACGAGCACCCGCTGGAGAACGGCTTCGCCTTCCTGAACCCCTACGGCCTGCCCTACCTGCCCGGCAGCGGCGTCAAGGGCGTGCTGCGCCAGGCCGCGCGCGAGCTGGCCTCGGGCGACTGGGGCGAGACGCAGGGCTGGGACACGGCCGCCATCGAGGCGCTGTTCGGTCGCACCTGCGACGACGAGGACGGTCTGCAGCGCGGCGCGTTGACCTGCTGGGACGTGATCCCGCAGCTGGAGGGCGAGACGCTGCAGGTCGAGATCATGACCCCGCACCAGAGCCACTACCTGCAGGGCAGCGAGACGCCGCATGATTCCGGCTCGCCCAATCCGATCAGCTTCCTGACGGTGCCGCCGCGCTCGCGCTTCGTGTTCCATCTGCAGTGCGACCTGCCGTTCCTGGCGCGCATTGCGCCGGAGCTGGCCCGCGATGGGCGCTGGGCGGCGATGCTGGACGCCGCGCTGGCGCATGCCTTCGCGTGGCTGGGCTTCGGCGCCAAGACGGCGGTCGGCTATGGCGCGATGGAGATCGACCGGGCCGCCCGCCTGCGTCGCGAGCAGCAGCAGCAGGTGCTCGAGCAGACCCGGGCCGAGGCCCTGCGCCGCGAGGCCCAGGCGACGATGTCGCCCGAGGACCGCGTGTGGGACGAAGCCCGTCCGGTGATCGAGCGCTTCCAGGCCGCTTTCGACAAGGCCCGCACCGCCGCCTTCAACCCTGGCGGTCCGTTCGCTGCGGAGCGTGCCGCCTTCATGCGCGAGGCCGCCGGCTGGAGCGAGCCGCGCAGCCGGCAGGCCGCCGGCGAGCTGCTCGAGCGCACGGCAACCAAGGCCTGGGGGCGCCCCTCCAACAAGGAGCGCTGGCAGGAACTGCAGGCGCTGATCGCCGCGCTGAAGGGGGCGGGCGCATGAGCGGTACTCCGCGGGCGCTTGCGTTGCCGCTGGCGCGCTATCGCTTCACCGCGCAGCTGGAGGCGGACCTGCCGTGGCCGGTCTTCGCCGGGCCGCTGCTGCGCAGCGTGTTCGGGGCGGCCTTGCACCATGTCGCCTGCACGACCGGACAGCCCCGCTGCCCCGCCTGTCCGCTGTGGCGCAGCTGTCCCTATCCAGCGGTGTTCGAGACACCTCCGCGGCCGACCCAGTTCGAGCAGCAGTTCAGCCAGGTGCCCAATCCTTATGTGATCGAGCCCCCTCTGGCCGGGGCGGGCGATGGGGTGCTGCGCGCGGGCGAGCCCTGGGTCTGGCACATGGTGCTCGCGGGCGAGTCGACGCTGGCACGGCTGGACCTGATCGTGCACGCCTGGCGCCGGGCGCTGCGGCAGGGGCTGGGCGAGCGGCGCGTGCCGGGCCGGCTCCTGTCGGTCGAGCGGCTCGATCCCGACGGCGGCGCCCCGTTGCCCGTGCTGGCCGGCGACGGCTCCCGGGTGATCGCCCATGAATCACGCCTGTGGCTGCCGCTGCCCGCCGTGGATGCAGACGAGTCGGCAACCCCGACCCTGGAAGCGACGCTGCATCTGACGACGCCCCTGCGCTTGCAGCACCAGGGCCAGGCCCTGGGACCGGAGCAGCTCGACGCGCGCACGCTGCTCAGCCAGATGCTGCGTCGCACGAACCTGATGCTCGACCTGCACCTGGGCGTGCGGCCGGCGCCCTTCGATGCGCCGGCGCTGCTGGCGGCCGTGCTGCCGGTGCTGTCCGAGCGGCGCGCGCTGCGCTGGCAGGATGCGCCGCGCTACTCGGCCCGCCAGCGCCGCGAGATGAATCTGGGCGGAGTGGTTGGTCGCTGGACGATCAGCGCACCCGCACATGCACTGGCCCCGCTGCTGCCCTGGCTGCACCTGGGCCAGTGGCTGCACCTGGGCAAGAACGCCACGATGGGGCTGGGGGGCTACCGCCTCGAGACCTCCGCCACGAACGCCCTTCTTTCCGAAACGGTCTGAACGAGAACCTTCCGATGTCCCTGCCTGTCCTCCATGTCTGCATCGCGACCGGCCAGAACGCGGCCAACCTGATCCCGCTGGAGCAGTACGACGCCCGCGAGGTCTGGATCCTGCAGACCCCGGCGATGCGCCAGAGCGCCACGAATCTGGAGATGGCGCTGCGCCGCGAGGGCCGCACCGTGCTGCGCATCGACTTCGACGACCGCAGCCCGGTCACGATGACGCAGGCCGCCACTGCCATCGCCGAGCGGCTCGATGGTCGCCATGTCGTGCTGCACGTCACCGGGGGCACCAAGCTGATGGTGCTGGCCCTGCGCGACGGGCTGCGCTATGTGGAGGCGGGCGACGGCCGCCTCGAGATCGTGTATGCCGACACCGCGCGCCAGCAGATCGACTGGCTGGGGGCCGAGGCACGCACCGACGCGATGTCGGACCAGCTCGACCTGCGGCAGATGCTGCTGGTGCAGGGCTACCGCATCGACGGCGACAGCCGCCACGCGGCGGCCCAGCAGCGCTCGGCCGCCCGGGCGCAGATCACCCGCGACATGGGCGACAACGCGGCGCGCTACGGCCGCTTCTTCAGCTCGCTGGCGGTGCTGGCCAGCCGGGCGGCCGAGAGCGGCCAGGAGCGTGATCTGACCCAGCACTTTCACTACCCGCCAGGCGGCCAGTCGGCGCAGCTGATGCGTCTGGCGCATGACAAGGGGCTGCTGTCCTGGGATGGCGAGGAGACGATCACCTTCGCCGACCGCGCGGCTGCGCAGTATTTCGCCGGCGGCTGGCTGGAGGAGTTCGTGCTGCTGAAGCTGACCGGCGGCCTGCTGAAGCCGGGGCGCTTCAGCAGCAACCTGCGCGTGCTGTCGAGCGACAAGAACGTGCCCAACGAGATCGACGCGATGGTGGTGCACCGCAACCGCGCGCTGCTGATCGAGTGCAAGACCGGCCAGCAGGGCAAGGCGCAGGAGGCCATCTACAAGCTGTCCCAGCTGCGCCAGATGCTCGGCGGCAGCGTGGCCAGTGCGCTCTACGTCAGCGCCCAGCCAGTGGGCGAGGAGGTGCTCAAGCGCGCGGCCGAGTACCGCATCGACGTCCTGTGCGGCGACGACGTCGGCCGCTTCGTGCCCTGGCTGCGCGACTGGATGGCCCGGTGAAACGCTGAGCCCTGATCCCGCCCTGCCACGACCGGCCGGCCACCCTCAAGGGTGCGCCGGCCGGTCTGCTTTACAACGCTCAATCCCTTCAACATCAGGGAAGCCGGTCAGACAGAATCACCCGTTCATGCTGTCTTACTGCGCGACGTCTCAATCCCTTCAACATCAGGGAAGCCGGTCAGACGGGATCACTGCAAAGACCGATGCAAAGCGCATGTCTCAATCCCTTCAACATCAGGGAAGCCGGTCAGACGCCGCGCTCGAAATTCGTCAATGCTGACAAGCACTTGCAAGGGTGCTTGAAGACAGATCGGATCGGCGAAAAGCTGACTCTCGGCATGGGGCTCGTCCACGGGTCGGTCTGAACCGGCGGAGCGGATTGTAGCGGGGGCCGCCTTGCTGGCGCGCGTCCGGTCGGTGCCTTCAGCACGGCGCGGGGGCGACGCGCCACACCACCGCATTGCGCTTCAGTGTCCGGACGCGTTCCCAGTTCAGCCCGTGACCGAGGAAGGACGGCACCGAGGGATCGCCCCGGCTCGCGGCCCCCAGTTCACGGATCCGGGTGTTCGCGCCGTCGGAGACGATGAGCGCCGGGCAGGCCAGCTTGCGCCGGATCACGTCCATCTGGTTGGAGATCGGGGCATGGCGCATGCGACGGTTGCCCAGGAAGATCACGCCGGATCCGCCTTCACCGCTGCTGTCGCCGCAGTGGAAGAAGACGCCCAGGGACTCGTCCGGCAGCTCGTGCAGGGCGTACTGGCCGAAGCCGCGGCGGAAGATGAGCTCGATCATGCGTCCGGTGGCGGCGTGGACGCACTGGCTGCGCCGCCAGGCCGGTTCGATGTCGCGGTAGCGGGTCTTCCACGTCCGAGCCGGCGCGGGGATAGAGGACGACGGAGCCCTTGTTCATGAGGTGCGTGCGTGTGGGTGTCAGGCCGCGCCGTCGGCGCGGGCCACTTCGGTGATCTGGTAGCGCACCAGCCGGGCGCCGAGCGCCTCGAGCTGGTCGGCATCGAGCTCGCGGCCGCGCAGTTCGGGCGGCAGCTGCACCGACAGGGACCAGCACTGGGCACCGGCGCGGCAGAGGTCGGCCGCCAGGTTCAGCGGGAAGACGCCGTGGTAGCGGATGCCGGGCTGGATCTCGTGCGGGTGCAGGTGCTCGACCACCGGCACCGCGCGGCCCAGGCGGCGCCGCATCCACTCGGCCGCGCCAGGGTGGCGGGTGACGATGCAGTCGGTCGACGATGAGGAGACAGGTGAGGGCACGATGGAACGCTGGGTGAAGGCCGCGCCGGCCGGATGCCGACGCCGCCCAAGAATTCGACCGCCACCCGGAGCCGACAAAGCGGATCTGTGGGGGCGGTGACGCAGTGTCCGCCCCCGCCGGCCCGGCCGGCCCGTTCGGCAACCTTGCCGCGTCCCACCCGCCCCAAGAAAAAACCCGCCCTCGTCGCCGAGAAGCGGGTTTCATGAATCCCTTCAACATCAGGGAAGCCGGTCAGACCAAAATGGGAACTGACGCGGGAAAAACCTTTGAGTCTCAATCCCTTCAACATCAGGGAAGCCGGTCAGACTTCTGATACTTCCGGCAGAGCGCCCGCCAATTTTGTCTCAATCCCTTCAACATCAGGGAAGCCGGTCAGACTGCCAGGCGCTTGTGGACAGCTTCTTCCAAAGGTCTCAATCCCTTCAACATCAGGGAAGCCGGTCAGACGAATACCGCGGGTTGCATCGTCGCGCTGATGCTGTCTCAATCCCTTCAACATCAGGGAAGCCGGTCAGACCCTTCGCGTCCTTCACCCGCTACAACTGAGGTCTCAATCCCTTCAACATCAGGGAAGCCGGTCAGACTATACGCTCGGGAAGGTTACTGTCGACCCGATGTCTCAATCCCTTCAATATCAGGGAAGCCGGTCAGACCTCTCTAGAGAACCTGGCCACTGTCGGCGAAGAGTCTCAATCCCTTCAATATCAGGGAAGCCGGTCAGACGATCATGGGGTGGCTGCGATGAGCGATTACAGTCTCAATCCCTTCAATATCAGGGAAGCCGGTCAGACGTGACCTGTGCCGTCACCGGCCGGACCTTCAGTCTCAATCCCTTCAATATCAGGGAAGCCGGTCAGACGGATTCCGACGACACCGAAGACATGGAGATCGTCTCAATCCCTTCAATATCAGGGAAGCCGGTCAGACCCCGCTGCGAGCTGCTGTCGCCGGTCCGCCTGCGTCTCAATCCCTTCAATATCAGGGAAGCCGGTCAGACGCTCGCTTCAGTGGAATTCAAAGGACGGGGAGGGTCTCAATCCCTTCAATATCAGGGAAGCCGGTCAGACCGCTCAAAAGCCCGCTAATCGGTTCCCTTCAGTCTCAATCCCTTCAATATCAGGGAAGCCGGTCAGACTCCGCGCTCGAAATTCGTCAATGCTGACAAGCACTTGCAAGGGTGCTTGAAGACAAAACGACGGAGCGAAAAGCTGACTCTCGGCATGGGGCTCGTCCACGGGTCGGTCTGAACCGGCGGAGCGGATTGTACGCGCCGGGCCATCGGCCGGGAACGGTGCCTGTGCCCGCGGCAACCTTGCCACGGGCGAGTGCCTGCTGCGTTCCGGCCGACGATGAAGGCCTGCGAACACCGGAGCCTGTCCCGATGAGCCCCCCGCTGCGACACCTCTATCTGGCCGCCTACGACATCCGCGACAACCGCTGCCGCGCCGGTGCGCTCAAGCTGCTGCGGGGCTTCGCCACCGGCGGGCAGAAGTCGGTGCACGAGATCTGGCTGACCGAGGCCGAGAAGCGCCGCGTGCTCGAGCAGATCGTCTGGCTCGTCGACACCGCCACCGACCGCTTCTTCCTGCTGCGGCTCGACCCGCGCCAGCGCACCCTGGTGCTCGGCACGGGCGAGGCACCGGCCGACCCCGAGTTCTTCTACATCGGCTGACCCGCCGCCCCGCCATCATGTCCACACTGCTGCTTGACCGCGCCCACCTGGAGGTGCGCACCGATGGCGACGCGCTCGCGCTCTACGAGAACGGTGCCCGTCGCGGCTCGGTGCCGCTGAAACTCATCGACCGCTGCGTCATCCACGGCCTGCAGACCCGGCTGGACAGCGGCGTGCTGCTCAAGCTGGCCGAGGCCGGCGCCAGCACCGTGCTGCTGAGCCCGCGCACCGGCCGGCGCGTGGCTCTCGTGCTCGGCCCGGCGCACAACGACGCGGCGGTGCGCCTGGCGCAGGCGCAGCAGGTCATGCAGCCGCGCTGGTGTGCGGCCTGGGTGCAGGGCGTCGTGAGCGCCAAGATCGAGCGCCAGGCGCGGGTGCTGGCCCGCTGGCGCCGGGACCGCCCCGATGCCCGCCTGGCGCTGACCCGGGCCGAGCAGGGCGTGGCCACCGTGCGCGAGGCGCTGGCGGCGCTGCATCCCGACAGCGGCGACACCTTCGCGCGCCTGGCCACGCTGCGCGGGCTGGAGGGCACGGCGGCGCGCGCGCACTTCGCCGGTCTGGCGGCGGTGCTGCCGCCGGCGCTGGGATTTGCCGGGCGCAACCGCCGCCCGCCGCGCGATCCGGCCAACGCCTGCCTGTCCCTGGCCTACACGCTGCTGCACGCCGAGGCGGTCGCCGCGGCGCAGGCCGCCGGGCTGGACCCGCTCCTGGGCTTCTACCACCGCCCGGCCTTCGGCCGCGAGTCGCTTGCCAGCGACCTGATCGAGCCGCTGCGCGCCGAGGTCGACGCCTGGGTGGCCGCGCTGTTCCGGGACCGCACGCTGCGCGACGACCACTTCACCCGGCCCGAGTCCCCCGGCGGCGCCTGCCTGCTGGGCAAGGCGGGCCGGCAGACCTTCTACGCCGAATGGGCCGCGCACGCGGTGCGGCCGCTGCGGCGCTGGCTGCGGTGGCGCTGCGCCGCGCTGGCGCGGATGCTGCGCGGGCAGGGCGAGGCGATCCTCGCCGCCGGCGCCTTCGATGACGACGAGGACCTCTGACCATGCCCCGGACTTCGACACCCTCGCGCCGCCGGGCCACTCCGGCGCTGCCCGTGCGCGCGCCGGGCGCCCGCACGCTCTACCTGGCCTCGCTGCTGCCGCTGCGCGTGAGTTCCACCGGCGAGGCGCTGGTGGTGCGCGACCACGAAGGCCAGGTCAGCCGCATGCCGGTCGCCCGGGTCATGCGGGTGGTCTGCGGCGACACCGTGGAATGGAGCGGAGCCGCGCTGATGCTCTGTCAGCAGCACGGCGTCGCCATCAGCTGGGTGGACACCCGAGGCATGGCTGTCGGGCACCTGTGGCCGACGCGGGTGCGTGCGGTCGAACTGGCCGATGCGCTGGCGGCGGCCGCTGGCACCTGGCACCGCCGCGACGGCGAGCGCGCCGACTGGCCGGCCGCCTACGAGCACTGGC
This sequence comes from Pseudomonadota bacterium, assembly GCA_046050625.1. Classification (GTDB taxonomy): domain Bacteria; phylum Pseudomonadota; class Gammaproteobacteria; order Burkholderiales; family Burkholderiaceae_C; genus Sphaerotilus. The sequence continues at coordinate 3,659 of JBJOPV010000036.1, read as the reverse complement.
TGCGCCAGCGCCGCCTTGCGGTCCTCGCCCAATGGGTGAGCGAGCGCCAGGCGGCAGGCCAGCCGGTCGAGCGCGAGGAATGGGAGCGCGCGCGCCAGGCCTGGGTCTACCGCAGCGAGGTGCCGGAGCGACTGCCGGCCCTGATGCGCGGGCTGGCCGCGGCGCTGGTGGCTTCGCGTCTGTCCGACAGCGGCGTGCAGCCCCACTACTGGTGCGTGGCCGCCGAGGCCGAGGCGGGCCCCGGTGGCGACGAGACCGCACTGATCGACCTGGCTGGAGACCTGACCGAACTGGTCTGGGCCGAGATGAACCTGTGCGCGGGCGCGCTGGCCGCCGCGGTCGAGCAGCCCCGCGACACGGTCACGATCTTCGAGGCCTGGAGCGGCCCCTGTGCCGGGGCCATCCACGGCCACCTGGCCAGCCTGCGCACGCACCTGCTGCGCGAGCTGGGTCTCTGAACCATGAGTCTGCAGGACACGGTCCGCTGGGTGGTCTGCTACGACATCCGCGATGCCGACCGGGGCCTGCGGGTGCTGCGTTTCATGAAGGGCCACGGCGTGCCGCTGCAGTACAGCGTCTTCGTCGTCGAGGCCTCGGCCGCACGCCTGCAGGGGATCCTGAGCGAGCTGGAAACGCTGATCGCCCCGGCGGTCGACGACGTGCGCGCCTACCGCTGGCCCGAGCGGGCCGAGGCCCATGAGCTGGGCTGCCCGCTGGTGCCCGAGGGGATCGTGATCCGCTCGCCCGCGTCGGCGCCGGCGACGGTCCGCAGGGTGGCGAAGGCGCGCCGGCCGGTCGCTCAGGCCGACTGAGCGGAGCGAGCGCGGCCCGCCGCTCTGCGTCGCAGACCCTTCCCTGCACCTTACCTGTCCCGGTGAGGAGCCCCCCCGCCGTCGATCCTCTCGCCGCGGTGGACCGTGAACGCACGGCGCATGACAACGTTGCTGCTGGCCGGTCTCGCTCGGCGTGATCCCGAGAATCGGACCCAACAAAGAAGCAACACCATCATGCACAGCAAGCCCCTGGTGAGAATCGCCTACGTCAGGTTCAGACCTCAAGGCACCGACTATGTCGCACGTTGCGACCGGGAGGACATCGGGGTGGGCGCCAAGGTGGAGGTTCTCATGCACGCCGACACGCCGCAGCAGGCCTTCCAGACCGCGGTCGTGGTCGGAATAGCCCATGAACGGTGGTCATGCCGCTGCCGTGTGGAAAACCTCTGCAGCGAGGTCTCCTACACGTTCGAGGGAGAGCCCAAGATGCTGCGCCGCACGGTGTCGGCGGCGGGCCTGGCCGCCCAGGCCCGGGCCGCCCGTCCCGCCGAGGTCGAACTGCTCTGCCGGGACGAACTGGTCGCACGGCTCCAGCAGATGGGCTTCCGGACCTTTCAACCTCGCACCGTGTCGTGGATGTGCGCGCTGATCGCCTCCAACCGGACGCAGTCCTTGTACATCCTGGTCGGCAAGCGGGGCATCGACTTCAAGCTCTACGACACCGTGCGTGAGACCCGACTGGATGCGCGGGGTCACCTGTATACCGACGGAGGCACCTTCGTCAGGAACTGGTACGCCGAGAGCGACGAGAACATCCATGCCCTGACGCTGGCCATCGCGGAGCGCTTCGTCGCCGACGAAGCCATCCCGCCGCAACACCTGCGCAACCACGGCATCTCCTGGAGCGAACAGGAACTCCGCTACAAGGCCAGCCGGCCTCAGACCGCCGAAGAGGAAATGCGCAGCCTCTACGACGACCTGGCCACGGAGGACGGGGAGCCGGTCTACCTGAGCGACGGGGTCTGGCTTCATGCGACCGGGTCGATGCACGATGCCCACTGACACCCGCAGCCTGAGATCAATCAGAGCACTGGCGTGATGGTCTCCACCTCGAAGCCGACGACGTTGCGCTCGGCGCGCCCGAACTCGATGCCGACCAGGTGGATCGGCTCACCCCGGGCGTGGTACTTGTCCGCGTAGCCCCGATCCTTGATCTGCCGGAGCGCTGCACCGCTCGCCTGGCGGTCGACGACCTTGAACTCGAACAGGAACACCCGCCCGGCGTACAGCACCGCCATGTCGATGCGGCCGTGGCTGGTGGCGTCTTCCACACGCACGTCCAGTCCGAGTGCAGCGAAGTGGCTGTAGAAGACGCTGGCGTAGTGCCCCTCGAAGCCGGCGAGCGGGTTGCTGCGATACCAGTCGCTCGGAATACTGGCGAACAGCGATCGGATCAGGGTCTCCAGCTCGTCGAGCGCACCCCGCTGCAGGATCACCGTCAGCCGCTCCTGCGCCTCGGCATCGCCCTGCACGCCGTATTCGGGCAGCAGCACCTCGTTCAGGCTGGCTTCGACCTCGCGGTTCGGATAGCCCAGCGTGTACATCCACTTGCCCAGCACCGGCTGGCGCACGTCGTGGATGGTGAGGTAGCCGGCCTGGAACAGCAGCGCCTCCGGGGTGATGCGGTCCACATCGAAGCTCGAGAGCAGCGTCAGGCTGGTGTGCAGCGCCTGCAGTCGCGGCAGGAAGACCTTGCGCTCGGCCAGCAGCCTGACCAGGAAGGAGGGCGTTCCGGTCTCGAACCAGTACGCACCGAAGACCCGCTTCTGGAACAGGTTGAGCACGTCATAGGGGTTGTAGACCCCGGTGCCCAGCCAGTTGTAGCCGTTGTACCAGCGCCGGATCTCCTCCCGGTCGAGACCAGGCAGCTCCGGCGCGAAGACGGTGTCGATGTCCGCGTCGGTGTAGCCGCACAGCGCACTCCAGCGCGCATCGAGCGTGATGTCGGTGAGGTTGTTGAGCCCCGAGAACAGGCTCACCGTGCTGAACTTCGACACCCCGGTCAGGAAGACGAAGCGCAGGTGCTCGTCGCAGTCCTTCAGCGTGCCGTAGAGCTCGCTCAGCATGTCGCGCTGGGCCTGGGCCACGGCTGGTTCCGTGAGGTGATCGAGCATCGGCTTGTCGTATTCGTCGACCAGCACGACGGCGCGCTCGCCCCGGCTCTGATGGGCCTGGCGGATCAGGTCAGCGAAGTTTCCCGCCAGGTCGTCTTCGGGCAACCCGGCCGGCAGCGGCAGATCGAGCGCGACGCGGTTGACGCGCAGGTTCTCGCGGATGCGCTGCGCCAGCAGGCGACCCTGCGGACCGGAGCCGCTGGAGAAGCTGATGCGGATGACCGGATGGCGCTTCGACCAGTCCCAGCGGGATTCGGCCGCCAGTCCGGCGAACAGCGCCTGGTTGCCCTCGAAAAGCTCCTTGAGCGTGTCGACCAGCAGGCTCTTGCCGAAGCGGCGCGGGCGACTCAGGAAATAGTACTTGCCTGCCTCGACCAGGTCGACCGCCATCCCGGTCTTGTCGACGTAGTAGCAGCCCTGCTGGCGCAGCTTGGCCAGGTTCTGGATGCCCAAAGGCAGCTTGAGACGAGGCAGCGGGGGCGTGGTCATGGACCGAGTTTACGGCCGGGGCCACGCCGTCTGACCCGCCCAGGGTGTTGCACTTCGGGTTTGAATCCGCCCCCTCTCAGGCGGCCTTGCGCCGCCCCAGCGCCGGCTGGGCGGCGAGCAGGGGCGAGAGCAGGGTGTCTGGGCACTGGCGGGCCTCGACGAGCTTGAGGCCGTAGGGGCGTGCGCTGCGCTCGATGAGGCGCCAGAGGTAGTCGGCGAAGCT
>JBJOPV010000035.1:0-20696 GCA_046050625.1 Pseudomonadota bacterium | reverse complement strand
TGCGCAGCTGGGCCTGGCGCTCGACCAGGCGGTGCGCGTAGTAGATCGGCGCGGGCATCAGCTCAGGGGTCTCGTCGCAGGCGTAGCCGAACATCAGACCCTGGTCGCCGGCGCCGGTGTTCAGGTGGTCGTCGCAGGCGTGGTCCACGCCCTGGGCGATGTCGTTCGACTGCTTGTCGTAGGCCACCAGCACCGCGCAGCCCTTGTAGTCGATGCCGTATTCGGTGTTGTCGTAGCCGATGCGCTTGATCGTGTCGCGCGCGACCTGGATGTAGTCGACATGCGCGTTGGTGGTGATCTCGCCGGCCAGCACGACCAGACCGGTGTTGGTCAGTGTCTCGGCGGCCACGCGGCTGCGCGGGTCCTGCGCGAAGATCGCATCGAGGATCGCATCCGAGATCTGGTCGGCCACCTTGTCGGGGTGCCCTTCGGACACCGACTCGGACGTGAAGAGGAAATCGTTCGCCACTTATAAACTCCTGTGATCCAAACAAGCTTTTCGGCGCGTGTCGCCGAGCTGTTGAGGAGCCTGCGGCGAACGCTTTAGCGGCATTTTTTCCACTTCTGCCGAAAATCTCTCGATTTCGGCAGGTGGCGTGCCCGGTCAGGACCTGGCCCGTCGCCCCGCAAGTTGTTCCTTAACTCGGCGAATGTGACGAATTCTATGCCCGTGATCGCGTCCCTGTTCAACGCCGCCTCGAAGGCCCCGCTGCCGTTGCTTCACCGCGTCGGTGCGCTGCTGGGCGGGATCACCTGGTGCGCCTCGCCCACCTACCGACGCCGGCTGGCGGCCAACCTCGCCCAGGCTGGCCTGCCTGCGGCGACCCGCCGAGCGGCGGTGGCCTCGGCCGGGCGCATGGTGGCCGAGCTGCCGTGGCTGTGGTGCCGACGCCCCGACGCGCCACTGGGTGACCTCGTGCGCTGGGAGGGTGCCGAGCATGTCGAGGCGGCGCTGGCGCGCGGCCGCGGCCTGGTGATGCTCACGCCCCATCTGGGCTGCTTCGAGATCATCGCGCAGGCCTATGCTGAGCGCTGGGGCGGCCAGCGCGCGATGACGGCGCTGTATCGCCCGGCGCGCCAGCCCTGGCTGCGCGATCTGGTGGCGCAGTCGCGCAACCGCCCCGGCCTGGAGACGGCGCCGGCGACGCTGGCCGGCGTGCGCCAGATGATCCGCGCGCTGCGCAAGGGCGGCACCATCGGCCTGCTGCCCGACCAGGTGCCACCCGAGGGCCTGGGCGCGTGGGCGCCCTTCTTCGGCCGCGAGGCCTACACGATGACGCTGGCCGCGCGCCTGGTGCAGCAGACCGGCGCCGACTGGCTGCTGCTGGCCTGCGAGCGCCTGCCCGGCGGGCGCGGCTTCGTCATCCGCGCGAGCCTGCCCGACGAGGCGCTGCCCACCAGCGCCGACGAGCCCGACGCCGAGCGCCTGGCCGTGCGCAGCGCCGGCGTCGTCAACCGCGCGATGGAGCGGCTGATCCGCCAGAATCCCGGCCAGTATCTGTGGGGCTATCACCGCTACAAGGCGCCGCGCGCGTTGGCGGAGCCGGCCCCCGCGCCTGCATCCGACGCTTCCGCATGAAATCCTTTCTCTCCAACATGGCCGCCCGGCTGGTGCTCGGCCTGCTGTGGCTGCTGCACTGGCTGCCGCTGGGCCTGCAGACCCGGCTCGGCCTGGGGCTGGGCGCGCTGCTGTGGCGGCTGGGCACGTCGCGCCGGCGCATCGCGCTGCGCAACCTCGCGCTGTGCCTGCCCGAGAAGACACCCGCCGAGCGCGAGGCCCTCGCCCGCGCGCACTTCGGCTGGCTGGGCCGCAGCTTCCTGGAGCGCGGCATGCTCTGGTACGCCTCGCGCGAGCGGCTCTCGCGGCTGATCCAGGTCGAGGGCGACGTGACGCTGGCCGAGCGCAGCGAGCGCCCGGTGATGTGGCTGGTGCCGCATTTCCTGGCGCTGGACGTGGCCGGCGTCAGCGTGCTGCTGAACCAGAGCCGCCACGCCGGCTCGATCTATCAGCGGCAGAGCAACCCGGTCTTCGATGCGGCGATGCGCCGCGGCCGGCTGCGCTTCGGCAACGCCGAGATCTTCGCCCGCAGCGAGGGCGCGCGCGCGCTGATGCGCGCCATCAAGCGCGGCGACGCCTTCTTCAACCTGCCCGACATGGACTTCGGCGCGCGCGACGCGGCCTTCGTGCCCTTCTTCGGCGTGCCGGCGGCCACGCTGCTGGCACCGTCGCGCATGGCGCGTGCGCTGGGCATGGTGGTGCAGCCGGTGGTCAGCGAGATGCTGCCCGGCGGCCAGGGCTGGCGCATCCGCTTCCTCGAGCCCTGGACCGACTTCCCCACCGACGACGCGGTGGCCGACACCGCGCGCATGAACCGCTGGATCGAGCAGGAGGTGCGCCGCCTGCCCGAGCAGTACCTGTGGGTGCACAAGCGCTTCAAGACCCGGCCCGAGGGCGAGGCGGGGCTGTACTGAAACGGATAATGCGGACCATGCGACTGCCTTTCACCAAGATGCACGGCCTCGGCAACGACTTCGTCGTGTTCGATGCCACCCGTGCGCCGCTGGCGCTCAGCGAAGACCAGCTGCGCTTCGTCGGCGACCGGCGCTTCGGCATCGGTGCCGACCAGATCCTCGTCGTCGAGCGGCCGCAAGGGCCGGACGCCGACTTCCGCTACCGCATCTTCAACGGCGCCACCGGCGAGGAGGTCGAGCACTGCGGCAATGGTGCGCGCTGCTTCATGCGCTTCGTGCGCGAGCAGGGCCTGACCGACCGCGACGAGGTGCGCGTCGAGACGATGAACAACCGCATCGTGCTGCGCATGCAGGCCGACGGGCGTGTCACCGTCGACATGAACCAGCCCATTCTCGAGCCTGAGCGTGTGCCCTTCGACCCGTCCGGGCTGCAGCCGCGCCTGGAGAACGGCGCCGAGCTGTGGCCGCTGGCCAATCCGGCCGCACCGCAGGAGCAGGTCGAGGTCGCGGTGGTGTCGATGGGCAACCCGCATGCGGTGCAGCGTGTGGGCGATGTCGACACCGCGCCGGTGGCGCAGGTCGGGCCGTGGGTGGAGTCGCATCCGCGCTTTGCGCGCAAGGTCAACGCCGGTTTCCTGCAGGTGGTCGCGCGCGACCGGGTGCGGCTGCGCGTCTTCGAGCGCGGCGCCGGCGAGACGCTGGCCTGCGGCACCGGCGCCTGCGCCGCGGTGGTGGCCGGCATCCGCCTGGGCTGGCTGGATGCGCGCGTCGATGTCGAGACCCGCGGCGGCGAGCTGACCATCGCGTGGGACGGCCCCGGCAGCAGCGTGCGCATGACCGGCCCGGCGGTCACCGTGTTCCAGGGCGAAGTGGTGCTGCCGGCGTCTTCCTGCTGAACCGGATCGGCTTGTGCATTCAAGGCGCGGATGGAGGGCATCCGGCCGGCTTTTCCTTCGGGTGAGAGGCCCGGGGCTGCGCTACCCTCGCTCGCCATGAGCAGCATTCCGGGCCGACTGAGCGGCCTTTCCGAGGACGACATCGCCAGCTACCTGATGCAGACGCCCGGCTTTTTCGAGCGTCATGCCGAACTGCTGGCCAATGTCGAGCTGGCCAATCCGCATGGCCAGCGCGCCGTCTCGCTCCAGCAGCGCCAGATGGAGATGCTGCGCGAGCGCATTCACGGTCTCGAGCGCCGCTTGATGGAGATGATCCGCCACGGCCAGGAGAACGCGGTGCTGTCGGACCGGCTGCACCAGTGGGTGCGCGGCCTGATGCTGCTGGCCGATCCACGCGACATCCCCGACATGCTGGTGATCGATCTGCAGGAGCAGTTCATGGTGCCTCAGGCGGCGATGCGGCTGTGGGAGGTGGCGCCGGCTTTCGCGTCCGAGCCGGTGGCGCGCGGTGTCAGCCCCGAGCTGCACCGCTTCGCCTCCAGCCTGGTCACGCCCTGCTGCGGCGCACACACCACCTTCGAGGCGGTGCAGTGGCTGGCGCAGCCCGCTGCGGTGGCCTCTCTGGCGCTGCTGCCGCTGCGGCGCAGCATGACCTCGCCGGCCTTTGGCATGCTGGTGCTGGCCTCGCCCGATCCGCTGCGCTACACGCCCGAGATGGGCACCGATTTCCTGGTGCGCATTGCCGAGCTGGCCAGCGCGGCGGTCACCCGGCTGCTTCCCGACGGCGGCTGACCCGCCAAGACCGCCTGGTCGCCGGGGTTTCAGGCGCGCTGCCAACATCGCTGGCGGTCTTCGTCGGATGTGGTCCGCGAGGAGGCTTGTGATGCCCGTGCCGCTGTCCGCGTTCACCATCGCCCTGGAGGCCGCCTCGGCCGCGGTCCCATCGCCGGATGCGCTGCTGCTGCAGGCGCTGCTGGCTGCCGCGGTGCGGCTGTCCGGTCTGCCGGCGCTGCCGGCGCTGCCGGTCGATGCACCGGCGCCGGTGCTGGTCGAACTGCCGGCCGTCGAGCTGCGCCGTCAGGCCTGTCCCGAGCGCCCCCGCGCCTGCATGCATTTGATCGCCTGGCATGACGCCGCCGGGGGGCGTGTGCTGCTGAGCGACCAGCTCGACTGGCGCATGCGGCCGGTCGATCGCTCCTTCGTGCTGCACGAGCTGGTGCATGTGCTGCAGGCGCGGCGCCCCGGCAGCCCCCGCGACGACGACTGCGCCCGCGCGCTCGACGACGAGCGCCTGGCCTACCGGGTGCAGAACGCCTGGCTGGACGAGCAGGGGCGCACCGAGCGCTTTGGTGGCCCGCTGCATGGGCTGCGCTGCGCGGCCGCGCAGGTCGACGCCGAGGGGCGAATGCGGCTGCGTCGCGGTAGCGACGGCGATGCCGAGGCCCTGATCGGCGACCTGATGCGGCGCCGAGGCCTCAACCCGCCGGAAACAAGCCCTCCACCGCCCGGTACAGCGCCCTGAAGCGCGCATGGCGCGCGGCCAGCCGCGCGGTCTCGCTGGCGGCGCCGCTGCACGGTCACATGAAGGTATCCAGGACTTCAAAGATCCAGCCCTGCGCCCTTGCTGCGCAGCCACTCCTTGCGCGCCAGATAGTCCGGCAGAACCTTGTCGACCTCGTTCCAGAAAGCGGGTGAATGATCACGGTGGTGCAGATGGCAAAGCTCGTGAACCACGATGTAGTCCAGGACCGTGAGGGGTGCCATCAGACATTTCCAGTGGAACTGCAGATCCCCCTGGGACAGGCATGAAGCCCAGCGGTAGCCCAGGTCCTTGACTTCGATCGAACCCACGGATACCCCCACTTTGCTGGCGAAGAAGTCCACTCGGCGCTGCAGTCGCGGCAGTCCCTTGTCCTTGTAAAACTGAAGAAACGCCTGTCGGGCATCATCGGCACCACCGGCTTGCACCAGTGAACGCCGCAGGCAGAATCGCCCGTCCTTCAGCCTGAGTGGCACCTCCTGTTCGTCCACAAGCTGGAGCCGGTAGCTGCTGCCGAGGTACAGGAAAGACTCGCCGCCGACCCACTCGCGGGTGATGCGGGTGGCGTTGAGTTCCTGCCACTCGGCCAGGTTCCGGTAGATCCACATCCGCCGGCTGAAAACCGTGTCATCGACCTGCTCGGGAGACATCCGCTGCGGCGCACGCACCGTGATCAAGCCATCGCGCTCGATCACGATGTCGGTGGTGCGGCGCTCGGTGCCCGGCAGGAGTCGATATTCGATGTCCTGGACGCGACGAACCTGCATTCATGCCTCCTCGGCCGTGCCCGCCCGGGGCGCACGCAGCAGGTCGTCGTGGCGGTTCTTCGCGAGCTTCATGATCTCGACGGCCACCCGTTCGCGATGTTGCTTGACCTCGTCGATGCCGGTCCTGGCGATCTCGTTCTTGATCAGGCCGCGTACCCGTTTCTGCTTGTCCGGGTTCTGCCAGAAATCGATGCTGACGATCGATTCCCGAAGGATCTCGACAGCGGTTTCCATGAGCGACTGGAAACTCTCCTGGTGCTCTGCCGGAACGACACCCCCTGCGAAACCGACCTGAGCGAGGTGTTCATGAAAGATGGTGGCCTCCTTGCTCATGCCTGAATCGCCATCCTGTCGCCCGGCGATGGCCTGGGCGCGCAGCGTGGTCAGCTTCTCGGCCAGCAGATCCCACTGGCCTTGATGCTGCTCGATCAGCGCATCCACCTTGTCCGACAGCCGCTGGTAGAAGGCCGGATCTTCATCGTGGTGGACAGTGCAGTGCTTGCGCAGCGCGTGCTCCATCTCGCTGGCCTTGGCTTCGCTGTTGTCGCCGGCATGGGCGGCCAGCTTGTCCAGGAAATCCTCGGCCAGCAGCTCGACCGGTGCGATCTTGGTGTCGATGCCCAGGCTGACGAGGTGCTCGTTGATCAGGGCCTTGACCTTCTCGCCTGCGTCTCCCAGGTCCAGGCTGGTGTCCTTGTAGCGCTGCTTGGCCACCTCCAGCAGATAGCCGAAGCGGCGGGCCGGGACGCGGTAGGGCTGGGCGGCGGCGTTCGGCAGGACGATGTCCAAGCTGGCCAGGAACTTCTTCAGGTGGACCTCGAAGTCAGCCCGCCGCCGCTCGTCCTTCAGCGCCTTGACGGCCTCGTGGACCACGGCGGCATCGGCCTGCGGGTCGGGCAACGCACCGGTGACAAAGGCCTTGATCGCCTTGACCCCCAGGGTCACGAAATGCTGCAGCAGGCGCTGGTAGCGCTCCTCCAGCACCGGCAGCTCGGAGGTGATGTTCTTCATCCCGTCGCGCAGCTCCTGCTGCTCGTCGGTAGCGGCGTACAGCGTCAGCGCCTCGGTCAGGTGGTGAGACAGGCCGATGTAGTCGACGATGTAGCCCCGCTGCTTGCCCTTCTTCACCCGGTTCGTCCGGGCGATGGCCTGCAGCAGCGTGTGCTCGCGCAGCTTCTTGTCGATGTACATGACCTGCTCGATTGGCGCATCGAAGCCGGTCAGTAGCATGTCGCAGACGATCAGGAAGGCGATGCCGGTGTGGGCCCGGTCCGGGTCATCCAGATCGAAGCTGCGGCAGAAGTTGTCCACCGCGTTCATGCGCGCAGCCTGCTTGCGGACCTGCGTGATGATGGCCAGCTCATTGGTGCCGTCCGAGGAAACGACCACGGCGGTCTTCAGGAATCCGATCCGCCGGATCCGGTCGGCGTCCGGCACGGGTCGCGCCTTTTCTTCGGCAAGGCGCTCGGCCAGCGCCGCCTCGATGCCCGCCTGATAGCGCACGCAAGCGAGCTTGGAGTGGCACACCACCTGTGCCTTGAAGCCGTTGGGCAGGATGTTGTCCACGTAATGCCGCACGAGGTCGCGGGCGATGGCGTGGATGCGCTGCTCGGCCTCCAGGATGTCTCCGGTGGCGCCGTACTTCTTCTTGATCGCCTCCAGCTCCGCCTCGCTGCGATCGCGGAACAGGTCCTCGAAGGCGTCGTCGAACGCCTGCTTCTCCTGGAGCGCGCTGTCGGCGGTCTTGCCCTCGTAGAGGATCTGCAGCGTGGCGCCGTCGTGGACAGCGTCCATCAACCGGTAGGTGTCGATGTACTCGCCGAAGCGCTTGGCGGTCTTTTTCTCGCCATGCCGCTCGGTGATCAGGGGCGTGCCGGTGAAGGCGATGCGGGCGGCGTTGGGGAAGGCCTCGAAGAGGTTGTCGCCGAGGTCGGAACTCTGGGTACGGTGCGCCTCGTCGATCATCAGGATGATGCGCTCGGACGGATTGACCACCCCGAAGGTCTTGCCCGAGGGCATGGCCAGGTAGGTGCCCAGCGCCTCGGCCAGCGTGTTGCTCAGGGCCTGCTTGTGCTCCTGGAACTTGTGGATCATCGCCATGCTGACGTCGGAGCTGTCGGTGGCGAGGTGCTGGCGCAGCGCCTGCCGGCTCTCGATGAGGTTGACGCGGCCGCCGATGAGCTTGGCGGTGGCGCCGAGCTGGTCCTCCAGGTCCTGCCGGTCGTTGATCAGGACGATCTTGTAGTCGTTCAGATCCTGACTGGCGCGCAGCATGCGGGCCAGGAACACCATCGTCAGCGACTTGCCCGAGCCCTGGGTGTGCCAGACCACGCCGCTGCGCGCCATGGGTGTCTCGCCGCTGCGCAGGCGCTCGACGATGCGGCCGGCGGCGCGGAACTGCTGGTAGCGGCACACCACCTTGACGCGCGGGCCGCCGTCGGTGTCCATGAAGACCGCGCTGGTGCGCAGGATGCGCAGCAGGTTCGGTCGGGTGAGCATGCCGGCGATGAGCTGCTGCTGGGCGTCGAGCGTCTCGCGGCGGTCGTCGGGGGCGGGGTGCAGCGTCTTCCAGGCGTAGAAATGCTCCTCGCCCGAGGTGATGGTGCCGTAGTCGGCCTCGATGCCGCTGCTGCGGATCAGGAGCAGGTTGCTGTGGAACAGGCGCGGTTCACCTTCCTTGAGGCCGGCGCGGGCGGTCTCGGGGCGGCGGTTCATGTAGCGCTGCAGTTGCACGAAGGCTTCCTGCATCGGGTTGGCGCAGGTGGCCGAGCCTTTCTTGCATTCGACGACCGCCAGCGGGATGCCGTTCACGAACAGCACGATGTCCGGGACGATGAAGGCCTTGGTGGCGCCCGGCGTGTCGATGCGGAACTGGTTGATGGCGTGGAAGCGGTTGTTCTCGGGCGTGTGGAAGTCGATCAGGCGCACGACCGGGTCGGCCTCGCCGGTCAGCTCGTTGCGATCGACCTGGGCCTTGAACAGCAGGGCCTGCACCGCCTCGTTGGCCTCCAGCAGCGTGCGGTTGGGCTGGCGCAGCAACTGGGTGCGCAGATCGTCGAGCTGGCGATCGGTGAGCCAGGGCTGGCCGTCGTCGGTGCGGTTGAGGGCGCGCACGGCCTCATCGAAGACGCCGGGCAGCAGCCACTGGCGGAAGTGCTCGCGCAGACTGGGCGCGGCGTTCTGCGGGATGCCCGTGCCCTGGTCGATGACGGTCCAGCCCTGGGTGGCGAGCTGGTGCAGGAAGGGTTGTTCGACTTCGGTGTATTCGGACACAGTGGAGCGAGGGTCAGTGTTCTGGAGCGCCAGCCGGATCAGGTCGTTCGGAGGTCAATCGATCCAGCGCGATTCCCAGCGCCCTGTCATCAAAAAGCCGGTCCTTGCGTGCTGCCGCGCCGGGGCCGCCCTGCCAGCGACGCAGACCCTCGCGCACGGCCGGCACGGTAGGCGCAACGCCTTCGCGGGCCAGCAGCCAGTCCACGGTGGCGAGCAGTTCCATGCCGAACGGCGATTCGAAGCCATCGATCAGCTCGGCGGTGTATTCGAGCGCCTGGACCCACGGCTTGGCCTCGGTCAGCAGGTAGGTCTGAAGGAAGGCCTGGCGCGCGTCGTCGAACCAGATCACGTCGAGCGGGCCGGCGTCGCTGATGCGCTTGTCGCAGTGCAGGTAACTGCCATCCAGACTGTTGAGCAGGTGGTCGAGGCGGTTGGCGTATGGGCCGTACTTGTGGGCGACGAACTGCAGGTTCAGCGGGTTGTTGTCTGGCGAGAAGTGCTCGATGGCGCGCTCGGCGAACCAGGCCAGCTTCTGGATCTCCAGCAGGCTGCATTCCATGCCGAGCACCCAGTAGCGGCGCACCAGTTCGGCGATCAGGGCAGCCGCAGGCGTGAGCACGGTGTGGCGCTTGATCGATGCGAGCCCTGTCTCGTTCACCATTGCGGCAGTTGTGTCAGAAGGTATCGTGGTCGGCCGTTGCCGACTTGCGTCACCATGACCTCAATCCGGACAGGCTGGTAGAGGTGCTGATTGAGAACATCCACTTCCTGGATCGACGACGCCACCTTGCCTCTGATGATCTGTCCGCCATCGGTTCGCTGAAACTCGAACGTTCGGCTCTTCGGCAGTACGCCAACGAATTCGCCCTGCAGTGACTCCTGATTTTCTTTCAGGTTTTCTGATTCAAGCCGTGCCAAGCTGTTACGAACTTGCCCGACATCCGTAAAACGCACCCCGCGCCCCTCATATTGGAGAGCACACACAGCGCTGCTGTCGGCGAGCACTTTCAGGAAAGCTCGTACCTTTTCCAGGGCTCGTGGATTAGTTTCCGAGGCGATGTCTGCCAGATCATCGTCGTTGCCGAGCGTGCTTTGCAGCAGGGCCCGTGTGCGATCCAGGGCGACCGCGACGGGACTGGCTTCGGACAATGTGGACTGCTGTGCGCGGAACTCTTCCAGCTCGAACCCAAATGAGCCAATGGCGGTGCTCGTGATGAGAAGCTGGTTTTGCTCTCGGTTCGGAAGCGGACCCATGGCTGATACTGGCCCCGTCAGCGAGGCGGCCATGCAGGCCACGACCTCGGTGAAACTGCTGACGGCTCGCATGCCAAAATCGGCAAGAACCCCATGACTGCCGACAACGGGGACACCATCAAAAGTCAGCTTGGCCCGTGCAGGCGCCCGCTCATCGATGGGGCATGCCGCCAACTGGGCTTCAATTTTCCTGATGCGCGCTTCCGTGCTCATGCGTGTCAGGCGGGCCTTGGCAGGGGTCCTGTCCAGCAGGCGACGCAAGAACACCTGCTCGGCTTGCAGTTGCTGGCGATCTTCGATGTTCATGGCTGAGCCTCCTCGGCATCGCGTTGGGTCAACCAGTCGTGAGCTTCTTGGTCCTGAACGGGGTTCAGGGACACTTGCAAGAACCCTTTCCATGCTTGATTGCGGCGGTGTGACCACATGCTGTACCAGTAGGCACTCCAAGCCACAATTTCCTGAGGCTCCAACATGTTCAGCTCAACAAAATAACAATCAACCAAGAATGTTTTCTTGGCTTTAGGGTTATTTATCAACTCCAATTCTTCATCTGAAGGATCGTACTCATCTGGCACATTCATAAATGTGACCACGTCGATGTCCCTCGGCGCACGTCGCTCCAGCAATTCGACGTACTCGGTGAAACTGCCATCCAACCATTGGAAGCCTTCAGTCAAGCCAAGTCCATGCAGGGTTGCCCGGTAGCCAAGAAAGCCGCGCAGCACACGGCGCCGCTCAGCCGTCGTGCCAAAGCGCATCACCACATCCAGCAGAGAGACGGGGTACGGTGATCGCTCGGAACTTGTCGGGTCCAGTGGATCGTTGGGCGGCAGCACGCCAAACGTGTTCCACGCAGGAATCGATACAGTCGTCATGTCACAAGCTCCCCTGGTGTTGTCTCGTCATCCACTTTCACCGCCACTTTGCCAGTGAGCAGGTCATGCATCAAGCCATTTTTCTGGTCTTTCTTTTTGTTTAACTCGTTGCCGAGAGTCTGCAGTCGAAAATCCACAGCCTTAATTTTTTCTGCAATAATTTTTTGCTCTTCAATATCAGCCGGACAGGCTACCTTTAATTTCTTAAAATAAGACAATCCAATTGTCAGGATTGTACTGCCCATGGCAATATTCTCAAATAATCTCTTATTGTTTTGCAACCAGTAGTAGAGGAAATAATTGTCAATATTTTGATCGCATCGCCAGCACATAAAGTGCTGACTGACAGCCATGGGCTCGGTCATGACGGCACTTTTACCAACGCCTGCATCTCTTGAGAGAACTACTGTGCCGACAGGGTGAAGGGTTGCTGATGAATTATTGATTCCGGCTTGACTGATTTCGAAATCAGTTTCGGAGATGTGTAGCTTATCTAGCCGATATGAGTCAGCGAGGGATATCCATTTGATCCCGCCATTCCAATACTCTGGGTGACTTTTACTGGGGGTGTGGCCACTGCCACGGATTGCCAGCTTGTCTAAAAACTCATACTGCCACTCCTTCGGAATCCACCCAATCCCCGTCTCCCGATACAACTCCGGCGCCTGCTCCCGCGTCGGCCGCAGTTTTCCGTCGGGCAGCACGCCACGGGTGAACAGGTCGTGCATCAGGCCGGCCTTGATCTGCTGGTATTTTTCGATCAGGGCTTCGGTTTTTTCGATGGAGGCATCAACACTTGAAATGCAAGCTGCAATTTTCTGTTGTACTTGTGTAGATGGTGTTCTGAATTCTATCTTCGATAGCCATTCCCTGCTGATGCTTGGAACACCTGTCGCCTCATTTAGCTTTGTGAGATCGAAATTGAGGAGGCTATAATAAAGCCACTCAACATCGACCCCCCGATTCGGAATAACGGCATACGTCGTATCAACAGCCCAGAAGGGAGACTTTTGCAAACTTGGTTTTCCTAAAGATCCCTTTCTGGCAACAACAATTCCGGCATCAAACATGGCTTCATTGGCCAAGCCGTAGACTCCTCCTGTGCCGACGATAGGAATTTCGCCATCCCTCGAAGCAACCTCATTAGGCGATTTTCCATAATTAATCTTGGCGAGGTCTTGGAGTTTTTTATTCATACCCCAACTCCGCCAAAAACGCCTGCAACTCCCGCGCCGCCGCATCCCGCTCGGCCTCGATCTGGCGGGCCGTGACTGCGTACTTGCGCCAGAGGTTCTCGATGGCGGCGACACAGGCGCGCTGGTCGGCGCGCAGGTACTGGCGGTAGCTGTCGAGCAGCAGCCGGCGCAGGCGGGCGACGATGACCTGGCGGGCCTGGTCGGCGCTGATCTTCCGGCGTGCCTGCTCGACCAGCTCGTCGCGGCTCTTCTCGGTGGTCTTGATCTGAGAGCGCAGCGTGCGCACCTCGTCTTCCAGCGCCTTGTGGCGGGCCAGCTTCGCCTCGATCTGCGCCACCTCGCGCGCCAGCGCCGCCGCATCCCCCTGATTGCGCTCCCGCCGGGCCAGCCTCACCCGCCCCTTCGCATCCTTCAGGCTCGCCTTGAGTTCCTTCACCTCCTCGGGCGGCAACACCCCGGTGTCATCGCCGTCCTCGAAATCCTCCTCGCCCGCCGCCGCGAACAGCGCCTTCAGCTCGGCCAGCCGGCTGTGCTGCTGCTCCAGCTCCGCCAGCACCTGCGGAAACTCGCTCTGCAGGATCTCCTCGTCCGGGATCAGCTCCGGCCCCCAGCCGCTCGCTGCGATCGACTTGAAATCCGCCGTCAGCCGGTTGTAGTAGTTCGCGAACGCCCCCCGCACCTGGAACGGGCTGAGCAGATCCTGCCCCGCCAGCGCCCGCGCAATGCTGTCGAGCAGCGTGGCGCGCATCGCGTACACGTTGCGGCTGGGCGTGGCGTGGCGGTTCTTCGCATCTGGCGCCAGTGCCTCGATGATCGGCAGGTGCGTGGTCCACCACGCCTCCAGCGTCTGCATGAACGCCTCATGCCGCTCGCGCACCCCCGCGTGCCCGTTCACCTGCGCCGCGATCGCCCGCAAGTCCGCCAGCGTCGGGCTGAAATCGGCATAGGCCGCACCGTGCTCCGCCGCCCGTGGCACGAAGCAGCTCTCGCGCAAGCCCGCATAGTTCGACCAGAACCGCCGCATCGCCTCGGCGTCGATCTCCACCAGCGGCACCCCGCCGTGCAGATGCGCCCGCACGTCATGCGGCTCCGGCGGCGGCGCATTGTCCACATAGCGGCGGATGTTGCAGTTGTAGCCCTCTTCCTTGATCTCGCTCACCGGCACCCGCCGCGCGTAGCCGGGAATGTCCCGGCCCGTCCGGTAGGCATGCACCACCTTGTCGATGTCCTCCGGCCGCAGATGGTTCTGCGCCTTGCCCTCGCGGTATTCGCGGTCGGCGTTGATGAACAGCACCGTGTCGCGCGTCGCATGCCCCGCCTTGTTCAGCACCAGGATGCACGCCGGAATGCCGGTGCCATAGAACAGATTCCCCGGCAGCCCGATCACCGCTTCCAGGTAGCCCCGCTCGATGAAGTGCTGGCGCGCCTCCTTCTCCTCGCCGCCCCGGAACAGCACCCCGTGCGGCATCACCGTCGCCAGCCGCCCGTCCGACTTCAGCACCGCCAGCATGTGCTGCACGAACATCAGGTCCGCCTTCTTGCCCTTCTCCGGCATCCAGACCGGAAAGCGCCCGGGGAACTTGATGTCCTTCTTCAGGTAGTTCTGGCTGAACGGCGGATTGGCCAGCACGCGGTCGAAGCGCATGAGCTGCCCCTGCTCGTCCTGGTGCTGCGGTTCGCGCAGGGTGTCCTGCTGGCGGATCACCGCGTGCGAGATGCCGTGCAGCAGCATGTTCATCTTGCAGATGGACCAGGTCGTGCCCATCTTCTCCTGCCCGTACAGCGCCAGCTCCGACGCATCGGCCCCGCACTCGCGCAGGTAGTCGCGCGCCTGGATCAGCATGCCGCCCGAGCCCACCGCCGGGTCGTACACGCTCATGCCCTCGCGGGGATCACAGATCTCGACGCAGATCCGCACCACCTCGGCCGGCGTGTAGAACTCGCCCGCCTTCTTGCCCGCCGAGTCGGCGAAGTACTTGATCAGCCACTCGTAGGCCGCGCCGAGCAGGTCCGGGAACTCGAAGTCCGCGTCGCGCAGCGGGATCTTCTCGAAGTTCTGGATGAAGTTGACCAGCGTGTCGTCATCGAGCGTGTTCTGGCCGATCTTCTTGTTGAAGTTGATGTGCTTGAGCACATCCTGCAGCGCGTCCGGATTGGCCTCTTCCAGCGCTTCGAGCGCCTTGTTCAAGGTCGAGCCGACGTTCTCCTTGACATGCTTGAGGGCTGGATGGTGCTGGCCCTTGTCATCGGTCCAGCCCTCGTTCCAGCGCGCCCGGGGCGGCACGAAGAAATACTTGCCGGAGTACTGGTCCGGGTCTTCCAGGCTGTAGTCGATGTCTTCTTCGCTGGCCTTCTGTGCCGCACCTTCCTGGCGGATCTCGGCGCGACGCTCGTCGAACAGGTCGCTGGCCCGCTTCAGGAACAGCATGCCGAAGATGTATTCCTTGTACTCGCTGGCGTCCATGTTGCCGCGCAGGTCGTCGCAGGCGGTCAGGAGCAGGCTTTCGAGGCGGGCGAGGGTCAGGCGGGAGGTGGAGGACATGAGCAGAACCGGGAGCAGGACGCCCGGAATTCTGCCTATCGGACGCAGAGGGGTCGAGGCGAGATTGATCAGCCCGCCGGAAACAAGCCCTCCACCGCCCGGTACAGCGCCCTGAAGCGCGCATGGCGCGCGGCCAGCCGCGCGGTCTCGGCCGGGTCGGGCTGGAAAGTCGCTGCGATTTCGGGTGCGGGGCAGACCGCATCGAGCGTGCCGCCGTCGGCCAGCCAGGCCAGGCGCGCGGCGCCCAGTGCGCCGCCGGCCTCGCCGCCGTGGCGGGTGACCATCGGCACGCCGATCGCGTCGGCCAGCAGCTGCGCCCACAGCCCCGAGCGCGCGCCGCCGCCCACCAGCGTGAGGCTGGCCACCTCGCCGGGCTGCACGCCCAGCGCATGCCAGCCGTCGAGCAGCCCGAAGGTCACGCCCTCGATCACCGACCAGCCCAGCGCGGCGGCGTCGTGCTCGTTGCTCAGGCCGAAGAAGCTGCCCTGCGCGTGCGGGTTGTTGTGCGGCGTGCGCTCGCCGTTCAGGTAGGGCAGGAAGAGCGGCGCGCGTTCGCGCTGCTGGGGCGTCATCTGCGCGACCTGCTCCAGCAGCGCGCCCTCGCTGGCGGCGCCGACCAGCCGCTTCACCCAGCTCAGCCCGTTGGCCGCGCTCAGCATCACGCTCATCTGGTGCCAGGTGCCGGGCAGCGCGTGGCAGAAGGCGTGCATCGCGCTGGCCGGGTTGGGGCGGAAACGGTCACTGGTCAGGAAGATCACGCCCGAGGTGCCCAGCGAGACGAAGCCCTCGCCCGGACGCACCGCGCCGATGCCCACCGCGCTGGCGGCGTTGTCGCCGCCGCCGCCGGCGACGATCACGCCTGCCGGCAGACCCCAGCGCACGGCCAGATCCGGTTTCAGCCGGCCCGACACCGCGCTGCCCTCGACCAGCCGCGGCATCTGCGCCTCGCTCAGGCCGCAGGCGGCCAGCACCTCGGGCGACCAGCGCCGCTCGGCCACGTCCAGCCACAGCGTGCCGGCCGCGTCGCTCATCTCGCTGACGCGCTCGCCCGTCAGCATGAAGCGCAGCCAGTCCTTGGGCAGCAGCACGGTGGCCGTCTGGGCGAAGAGGTCCGGTTCATGCTGGCGCACCCACAGCAGCTTCGGCGCGGTGAAGCCCGGCATGGCCAGGTTGCCGGCGATGGCATGCAGGCGCGGGCAGGCGGCCTCCAGCTCGGCGCATTCGGAGCCGCTGCGGCCGTCGTTCCACAGGATGGCCGGCCTCAGCACCGCGCCTGCCGCGTCCATCAGCACCGCCCCGTGCATCTGACCCGACAGCCCGATGCCGCGCACCTGGGCCAGCGCGGGCGTGTGATCGGCCTGCAGTCGTGCCATCGCACGTGTCATCGCCGTCCACCAGTCGGCGGGGGATTGCTCGCTGTGCAGCGGGGCGGGGCGCTGCACCGTCAGCGGTTCGCCGACGCTGGCCACAAGGCGGTGCTGTCTGTCGAGCAGCACCAGCTTGAGCTCGGAGGTGCCGAGATCGATGCCGAGGTACATGGTGAAGGCACTCCTGCGGAAAGATCAGGCCGCGCCGCCGAAGCGGCTGTCGGCCTGCTTGCGGAACTCGCTCGGCGTCAGCCCCTTGATCTCGAGGAAGCGCCGGTTGAAGTTCGCGACGTTGTTGAAGCCGACCTCGTAGCAGATGTGCGTGATCAGCCGGTCCGACTCCATCAGCAGCTGGCAGGCGCGGTTGATGCGGACGCGGTTGACGAAGTCGGTGAAGGTGTTGCCGGTGGCGCGGCGGAAGAAGCGGCTGAAGCGGCTCTCGCTCATGCCCAGCTCTTGCGCGATGTCGGCGGCGGAGAAGGCCTGGCCGAGGTGGTCGGTGATGCGGCTGACCACCGCGTCGATCTGGTCGAGCGAGTCGTCGTCGTCGATGCTCTGCATCTGCACGTTCGACAGCAGCCGGTAGTCGGTGCAGGCGGCCAGCTCGGCGAGAAAGTCGCAGAAGGCCGCGAAGCGGCGCGCGCCGCGCGCCTCCTTGACCTTCTGCCAGTGCTGCTGCGCCCGCTCGCCCTGGCCGAAGAACTCGATGCCGTGGCGCGCGCGCTCGAGCAGCGGCAGCACCTCGGCCAGCTCCGGGATCATCTCGGCCGCGCGCACCAGCGGATCGTGCGAGAACTGGATGACCATGTCGCGCAGCGCGACGCCGCCCTCGGGCAGATCGGTCGACAGCCAGTTGTGCGGCAGCCGCGGCCCCGTCAGCACCAGGTGGCCAGGCTGGAACTGCCCGATCCAGTCGCCGACGAAGGCCTTGCCGGTGGTGCTGACGATCAGGTGCAGCTCGTACTCGTCGTGGTAATGCCAGCGCGCCAGCGGCGTCGGGAAGCCGTGCGAGAGGCAGCGGACGAAGCCGACCTCCTGCGGCGACTCGTAGCCCAGCTCGGGCGAGCGGGCGTAGTCATGTTCCAGCTCGGGCTTGAGCTGGCGCGGCAGGGAACGCGGCCGGGCGGGCATCGCGGCGCTCGGGCCGGCTCAGTGCGCGGTCGCGCCGGCGTGGGCCGCGACGAAGGCCGTCACCCGCGCGCGGGCGCGGCGCACCGCGTCGACCAGCCGGGCGTCGCCCGCCAGATCGCCCCACAGCGGCGTGTCGGCGCAGAAGGCCGCCACCGGATCGGCCGCGTCGCAGATCGCGTGCGCGACGGCGGGGTCCATCGCTTGGTCCTGGTAGGTGTAAGGGATCTGTCCGGCGTGCCAGCGCTGCAGATAGGCGAGGAACAGCGCTGGCAGCATCGCCACGCTGTCGATGGTGGCGCCGGCGGCCAGGCGCTCGCGGATCGTCGGCGCGATGAAGCCGGGGATCTTGCTGAAGCCGTCCATCGCCACGCGCTGGTTGGTGTCGCGGATGGCGGGGTTGCCGAAGCGGTCGAGCACCACGTCGCGGTACCGCGCCAGGTCGATCGGGCAAGGGTGCTCGGGCGTGTCGAGCACGGGAATGGTGTCGTCGGTGACGTAGTCGAACGCCATCTGGCGGATGACCGGATCGTGCGTGCCCTCGTGGATGTAGAGATGGCCCACCAGCGTGCCGGCCCAGGCGATGCACGAGTGCGTGGCGTTGAGCAGGCGGATCTTGGCCTCCTCGTAGGCGTCGACCGACTGCACCATCTCGACGCCCACCGCCTCCCAGGCCGGGCGGCCGGCGATGAAGTCGTCCTCGATCACCCACTGGATGAAGCTCTCGCCCATCAGCGCGGCGGGGTCGTCCACGCCGGTGGCGGCCAGCACGCGCTCGCGCACGTCGGGCGTCGGGCGGGGCGTGATGCGGTCCACCATCGCGTT
The DNA here is from genome assembly GCA_046050625.1 of Pseudomonadota bacterium. Lineage (GTDB taxonomy): Bacteria > Pseudomonadota > Gammaproteobacteria > Burkholderiales > Burkholderiaceae_C > Sphaerotilus. The sequence continues at coordinate 2,561 of JBJOPV010000035.1, read as the reverse complement.
CGGGCTGGTGGTGTTGGCCTGCACCCAGGCCAGCAGCGCCGTGTCGCCGACGAGTTCTATGAACTGCAGCAGGCCGCCGCGCGAGCGCTCGCCGTTGTGGCGCAGGTTGTCGCAGTTGAGCAGCGTGACCGGGCCGGCGCCGCTGGCCATGCGTGCGCGCAGGATCGCGGTCAGCGCGCCGTAGATCGTGCTGCCGGGCTGGCCGGCGCGTGCGGCGTCCAGGTCGGCGCGCAGGTCGGCGAAGGTGGCCAGGTCGAGCTGGTTCTGCGCATCGAGGTAGTAGCCGGCCTCGGTGACGGTGAAGGAGATGATCTTCGTGTCGCTGCTGGCGCCTTGCGCGATCAGCCCGGCCAGATCCGGCGTGTGACTGATGACCTGGCGGATCGAGCCGATGCGGGTGTAGCGGTGCTCGCCGGCCGGCGAGATGGTCTCCAGCGTGTAGGCGCCGCCCTGGGCCTGGAGCGCCGCGATCGTCTCGGCCATGTCGGGCCGGATGTTGCCGCCGGCGAGCTGCCAGCCGGTGTCGCCGCTCTGGATGAGCGCGTGCAGGTAGACAGCCAGGTGGGCGCGGTGGAAGGAGCCCAGGCCGAGGTGCAGGATGACGTTCATGGTGTCACTGGGGTTCTGGGATTCACAGGTCGAAGTTCGACGGCATCAGCACGACGTCGCGAATGGTCACGCCGCGCGGGCGGGTCAGCATGAAAGTGATGACCTCGCCGATCTCGGCGGGCTCGATCAGGCTGCCGGAGGCGCGGGCGGCGGCCAGCTTGTCGGCCGGCCAGTCGGCGATCAGGCCGGTCAGCACCGGGCCGGGCGAGATCGAGCCGACCCGCAGGCCGTGCTTGAAGACCTGACGGCGGGTGGTCTGCACGAAGCAGTCGATTGCCCACTTGGACGAGGCGTAGACCGGCTCCCACGGCGTCGGGTAGTGCGCCGCCAGCGAGCTGGTGACCAGGATGTCGCCCGAGCCGCGCGCGATCATGTGCGGCAGCGCGTCGCGCACGTTCTTCATGACGACCGCGACATTGAGCTGCAGCATGCGGTCGATCGCGTCGGTGTCGGCATCGACCAGATCGCCGCCGATGTAGAGCCCGGCGTTGGCGTGCAGGATGTCGAGCCGGCCGGCGCGCTCGAGCACCTGCGGCACCAGCGTGCGGCACTGCGCGGCGTCGAGCAGGTCCAGCGGCAGCGCGATGACCGCGTCGCCATGCACGGCCTGCATCGCCGCCAGGCCCGCGGCGTCGCGGTCGACCAGCACCACGCGCGCGCCGCCGGCCAGCAGCGCCTCGGCGCTGGCGCGGCCGATGCCCGAGGCCGCGCCGGTGATCGCGGCCACCTGGCCTTCGAAGGGACGGTTCTTCATCATCAACCCACGCGCGCGGCGCGGCCCTGAGCGTCGAAGCGATGTGCATTGGCCGCCTCGACGAAGACGCCGACGCGGTCGCCGCTGTGCAGGCTGGAGCGCACCGGCTGGCGCGAGACCAGCTGCGCGCCGCTGTCGACGGTGACGTAGATCAGCGTCTCGGCGCCGAGCGACTCGACCAGCTCGACCGTGCCGGGCAGGCCGCCGGCCGGCGCCTGCGCGGCCGGCTGCAGCGTCACGTCCTCCGGGCGCAGGCCGATGAAGCCGCCCGAGGGCACGCCGGCCACCTGCGGCAGGTGGCGGCCCTCGACCACGTTCATCTGCGGCGAGCCGATGAACTGGGCGACGAACTGGTTGGCGGGGCGGTCGTAGAGCTCCAGCGGGGTGCCGACCTGCTCGATCAGGCCGTCGCGCAGCACGACGATGCGGTCGGCCAGCGTCATGGCTTCCACCTGGTCGTGGGTGACGTAGATGGTGGTGGCGCCGAGGTCACGGTGCAGCTTGGCGATCTCGACGCGGGTCTGGCCGCGCAGCGCGGCGTCCAGGTTGGAGAGCGGCTCGTCGAAGAGGAAGACCTTCGGAGCGCGCACGATGGCGCGGCCGATGGCCACGCGCTGGCGCTGGCCGCCGGAGAGCGCCTTCGGGGTGCGCTCGAGGTACGGGGTCAGGTTGAGGATCTTGGCGGCGCGCTCGACCTTCTCGCGGATGACGGCGGGGTCTTCCTTGGCGAGCTTGAGGGCGAAGCTCATGTTCTCGAACACGCTCATGTGCGGGTAGAGCGCGTAGCTCTGGAACACCATCGCCAGGTCGCGCTGGGAGGAGGGCGCGTGGGTGATGTCGCGCCCGTCGAGGACGAGACGGCCGCCGTCGATCTGCTCGAGGCCGGCGATCAGGCGCAAGAGCGTGGACTTGCCGCAGCCCGACGGGCCGACGAAGACGATGAACTCGCCCTTCTCGATGGTGAGGTCCACGCCCTTGATGGCGCGGTGCTCGCCGAAGAACTTCTCGATGCCCTGGAGTTGCAGGTAGGCCATGGGAGGATGTCTCGTGGAATGGTTGACTGCGCCGGTCACTTCACGGCGCCGAAGGTCAGGCCCTGCACCAGCTGCTTCTGGCTGAACCAGCCGAAGACGACGATCGGGGCGATCGCCAGCAGCGAGGCGGCCGACAGCTTGGCCCAGAACAGCCCCTCGGGGCT
>JBJOPV010000034.1:0-20702 GCA_046050625.1 Pseudomonadota bacterium | reverse complement strand
CGCCCTTCTACCGCAGCGTGCGCGCGCTCTACAACCGCATCTTCGGCGCGCTCGGGCTGATCATCGGCGTGATCGTGGTCGTGGTGGTCGCCAACGCGATGGCGATGTCGGTGATCGAGCGCACCCGGGAGATCGGCACGCTGCGCGCGCTGGGCACCCGGCCGGGCCAGCTGCTGCAGACGCTGGCGATGGAGGGGCTGCTGCTGGGCGCCGCCGGCGGCGCGATCGGCGCGGCGATCACGGTGGCGGTGTCGGTGGCGCTGCAGCTCTTCCCGGTGATGATGCCGCCGCCGCCCGGGCGCTCGACCGGCTATCCGCTGCTGATCACGCTGGACGCCGGGCTGATGCTGGCCACGCTCGGCCTGATGACGACGCTGGTGGCGCTGGCCTCCGCCGGGGTCGCACGACGCACGGTGCGGCTGCCGGTGGTCGCCGCGCTGGGCCATGTCTGAGGAACATCGATCATGAAACTGATGCTGCCGCTGCTGGTCACGCTGACCGCCCTCGCTGCGCCCGCCCGGGCCGCGGACCCCGCGCCGGACGTCGCGCGCCTGCTCGCCGACGCCGACCGCTTGCGCATGGCCGACGACGACCTCGTCGTCGAGACGCGCGTCACCACCACCTCGCCCGACAAGGAGCGGCTCTACACCGTCTACGCGCAGAGCGGCCGGCGCTCGCTGGTCGTCATGCGCTCGCCGGCCGAGCAGGGCCAGAAGGTGCTGATGCTCGGCGACGACTTCTGGCTCTTGATGCCCGGCACGCAGCGGCCGCTGCGCATCACGCCGATGCAGAAGCTGCTGGGCGAGGCCTCGACCGGCGACATCGCCACGCTGCGCTGGTCGCAGGACTATGCGGCCACGCTGGTCGGCGCCGAGCCCTGCCTGGAGGGCGCACCGGCCGCCTGCTGGCACCTGAGCCTGACGGCGCAGCGCAAGGGCACGAGCTACGCGCGCATCGAGCTGTGGCTGGGCCGCACGCACCACGAGCCGGTGCGCGCCGACCTGTACGTGCAGTCGGACAAGCTGGCCAAGCAGGCGCGCTTCATCGCCGACCGGCCCGAGCGGCCGACCCGCATCGACGCGATGGAGCTGATCGACGCGCTCGGCCACGGCCGGCGCACCCGCATCGAGTACCTGTCGCGCCAGGCACGCCGCGTGCCCGATTCCTGGTTGAACCCGATGGCGCTGGTGCGCAACCCGACGCTGGAGTGAGCGCAATGACACCGATCGCGACCGTGACCCTGCTGGCGATGGCCATCGCCGCGGCGCCCGGGGCCCGCGCCGACGACGCGACCCGCTTCGCGCTCTCGGGCGAGCTGCGGCTGGCGCGCGAGTTCCAGCAAGCCGCCCCCACCGGCGCCTGGGCCGAGGCGCAGGCGCGCTGGCCCGACCGGGTCGCCGCGCCGCGCCACCACAGCAGCGCGCAGGTCCAGCTGCGTGCCGACGCACGCCGTGCGCTCGACGCGCAGACCGGCCTGGGCCTGCATCTGGACGCCCAGACCGCGCTGCAGCGCCGCGACGGCGACGCGCAGATCGCCACGCCGGGCCGCGTCAACGCGCTCTACGCCCACCTGGATCTGGCCGACTGGCAGCTCGCCGCCGGCCGGCGCATCGTCGCGTGGGACGTCGGCCAGGCCTTCCGGCCCAACGACGTGGTGCAGCGCGAGGAGCGCCGCCCGCTGCTGCCAACCACGCCGCAGGGCCGCGCGGTGCTGCAGGCCGAGCGGATCGATGCCGACAGTGCCACCAGCCTCGTCGCCGTCGAGCCGCAGCGCGAGGCGGCCGAGCGCGCGCTGGCGTGGCGCCATTTCCGCCGCCTGGGCGCGCTGGACGCCCATCTGCACGCCGACTGGCGCCAGGACAGCCGCGTCGGCCTCGGCGCCGCGCTGGCCTGGGTCGCCAGCGACGCGGTCGAGCTGCACGCATCGACACGCTGGCAGCCGCACCTCGCCCGCCACCAGACGCTGACTGGCCTGAGCTGGACCGGCGGCCCGGACATGACGCTGCTGGCCGAGGCCTGGCATGACGGCGCGGCCACGCGCCGCGCCGCGCAGCGCAGCCTCTACCTGCGCGCCAGCCTGAAGGACGGCGCCTGGGATCCGTCGATCGACCTGCTGTGGCAGCCGCGCGACGGCGGGCGCAGCCTGGGCGCGGGCCTGCGCTGGAGCGGCGACCGCTGGCGCATCGAGGCCGCCTGGCGCCGGATCGGCGGCCCGCAGACGGCAGCGATGCGCCAGGGCCCGCTGCGCCAGAACGGCGCCATCGCGGCGACACTGGCGTTCTGATGACAAGCCCCCAAGCCCTGCCCACGCCCCAGCCGCTGCACCACGGCATGGCGCGCCGCGTGCTGTGGACCGTCGGCGCCTGCGTGCTGATCGCCGTCTTCCTGCACACCCTGCTCGGCGACGCGCTGGGCGTCTCGCTGGTGTATTCGCTCTCGATCGGCCTGAGCTGCTGGGCGCTGATCGATGTCGGCCGGGGGCTGGCGGTGCGCTGGCGTCTGGCGCGCGACCCCGGCGACGTGCCGGCCACGCAGGGCTGGCCGGGCTGGGGCTGGATGAGCGCGCTGATCGGGGTCGGCACCGTGCTGGGCTTTCGCGGCGGCTCGCGCCTGGGGGCCTGGCTGAGCGGCCAGCCGATGCTGCACCACGGTCCGCTGCAGCACGACGGCGTCGCGCCGATGATGCTGGTCACGCTGACCGTCGGCCTGTTGCTGACCATCGTCCAGTCGCTGCAGAGCCGCCGGCTGCTGGCCGAGGCCGAAGCCGAAGCGGTGCGTCGCCTGGCCGCCGAGACGCGCCTGAAGTTGCTGGAAAGCCAGCTCGAGCCGCACATGCTCTTCAACACCCTGGCCAATCTGCGGGTGCTGATCGACCTGGACCCGCCGCGCGCGGGCGTGATGCTCGACCACCTGATCGACTTCCTGCGCGCCACGCTGCAGGGCTCGCGGGTGGCCGAGCATGCGCTGGCCGACGAGTTCGCCCGGCTGCGCGACTACCTCGCGCTGATGCAGGTGCGCATGGGCGAGCGGCTGGAGAGCCGCTTCGAGCTGCCCCCTGAGCTGGCCGCGCGGCCGGTGCCGGCGCTGCTGCTGCAGCCGCTGGTGGAGAACGCGATCCGCCACGGCCTGGAGCCCTGCGTCGACGGCGGCCGGCTGACGGTGCGCGCCGAGCACTGCGGCGAGCGGCTGCGCCTGACGGTGCATGACACCGGCGTCGGTCTGGGCCCAGCGCCCCAGGCCAGCGCCCTGCCGCCGGGCACCGGCTTCGGCCTCGACCAGGTGCGCGAGCGGCTGCGCACGCTGCACGGCGACCAGGCGCAGCTCACGCTGCAGACGACGGCGGACGGCACACTGGCCTGCGTCGAGCTGCCGCTGCCCGCCGCCTTTTCAACATCGACCCCAGGAGAACCGGCCCGATGAACCCCGACCTGGACGCCAGCGCGCTGATCGCCGAGGACGAGCCGCTGCTGGCCGCGCACCTGCGCCACGCGCTGCAGCAGGCGTGGCCGGCGCTGCGCATCGTCGGCATGGCGACCCACGGCACGCAGGCCCTGGAGCGCACGCTGGCGCTGCGGCCGCAGATCGTCTTCCTGGACATCCGCATGCCGGGGCTGGACGGGCTGGAGGTCGCCCGCGCGCTGGCCGAGGACTGGCCGGACGCCGACACGGCCGGCTTCCCGCTGCTGGTGTTCGTGACCGCCTATGACCAGCATGCGGTGCAGGCCTTCGAGCTGCAGGCGGCCGACTACCTGCTCAAGCCGGTGCAGCCGGCGCGGCTGGCCGCCTGCCTGGCGCGGCTGCAGCAGCGCCTGGCGCCGGCCCCGAGCGCTGCAGCGCCGCTGGACGAACTGGTCGGGCGCCTGCATCAGCTGATGCAGGCCACCGAGCCGCAGGCCCGACAGCGCCTGCCCGAACGGCTGGAGGTCATCGCCGCGCAGCATGGCACCGCCACCGAGATGGTGCCGATCGACGAAGTCATCTACTTCGAGGCCGCCGACAAGTACCTGAGGGTGGTGACCGCCCGGCGCGAGCACCTGATCCGGCTGTCGCTGCGCGAGCTGATCGGGCAGCTGGATGAGCAGCGCTTCTGGCAGGTCCACCGCGGCACGGTGGTGCAGGCGCGCTGCATCGCCCGCGCGGTGCGCGACGAGCAGGGCCGCACCACGCTGGAGCTGCGCGAGCGGCCCGAGCGGCTGGCGGTCAGCCGGGTGTTCGCGGCGCGCTTCCGGGGGCTGTGAGCCTCAGCCCAGCATCTGCAGCAGCGTGCGCGCCACGACCTTCGTCGCGCGGCGCAGGTCGTCGAGCACCAGGTGCTCGTCGGCGCGCTTGGCGTTGGACTCGCGCACGGTGCGCGGCCCGGCGCCGTAGATCACCGCCGGAATGCCCTGCGCGCAGTACAGCCGCACATCGGTGTAGAGCGGCGTGCCCGACACGGGAATCGGCTCGCCGAAGACCTCGGCGCCGTGGCGGCAGATCGCCTCGACCAGCGGCCGGTTGCCCGGCAGCGGCTGCAGCGCCCGGGCCAGCAGCAGCCGGCGGATGTCGACGCTCACCCCCGGCCGGCTGGCGGCGGCCTCGGTGATGAGGCGGCGGATCTCGGCCTCGACCTGCACCGGATCCTCCTCGGGGATCATGCGGCGGTCGATCTTCATCACCACCTTGCCGGGCACGACATTGGTGTTGGTGCCGCCCTGGATCCACCCGATGTTGATGTAGGGATGGTTGATGCCCGGCACCTGCGAGCGGATCTCGGCCCGGTAGCGCGCGTTCTCGGCGTAGAGCGCGTTCATGATCGCCACCGCCCCCTGCAGCGCATCGACGCCGCTGTCGGGAATCGCGGCGTGGGCCATGACGCCGTGCACCGTCACCTCCAGCTGCAGGCAGCCGTTGTGCGCGGTGATGACCTCGTGGCCGAAGCCGGCGGCGATCAGGTAGTCGGGCTTCGTCAGGCCCTTTTCAAGCAGCCAGCCGGGGCCGAGCTCGCCGCCGAATTCCTCGTCGTAGGTGAAATGCAGCTCGACGCCGCCCTTCAGGGACGCGCCCCCGGACCGCAGCGCCTCCAGGGCGCGGGTGGCGAAGGTGAAGGTGGCGAAGTCGCTCTTGCTGACCGCCGCCGCGCGGCCGTAGAGCCGGCCGTCCACGATCTCGCCGCCGTAGGGGTCGTGCGTCCAGCCCTCGCCGGGCGGCACAACGTCGCCATGCGCGTTGAGCGCGATGACCGGGCCGCCCGCCTCATAGGCACGGCGCACGATCAGGTTGGTGATCGATGCCAGGCCGTAGTCGCGGACGTCCTGCTCGGGGACCGCGTGCTTTTCCGCGTCGAAGCCGAAGCCGGCGAGCAGCTCGGCGGTGCGCTCGGCGTGCGGCGCGTTGTGGCCCGGCGGCGTGTCGGTGGGCACCTGCACCAGCTGCTGCAGGAAAGCGACCTCCTCGTCGAAGTGCGCGTCGATCCAGGCGTCGAGCCGGGCGAAACGGTCAGGGGTCGGGGTCATGCGGCAGGCTCCGTGTCCAGTTGCTCAAGCACATCGGCGAAGGCGCGCACCGCCAGCTCGATGTCCTCGTTCGTGCTCGATTCGAGCGGGTTGTGGCTGATGCCAGCGTTCAGACCGCGCACGAACAGCATCGCCTGCGGCATCAGCTCATGCAGCTTCATCGCGTCGTGGCCGGCGCCGCTGGGCAGGCGCTGCACTGGCAGGCCGAGGGCCGCCACCGCCCGCTCCCAGCGCGCCTGCCAGGCCGGATCGCTCGGCGCCGCCGCGGCGCGCATCGTCTCGTCGAGCGTGGCCGACACGCCGCGCCGCGCGCAGATCGCCGCCAGCTCGGTGCGCACGTCGTGCAGACAGGCGTCGCGCGCGGCGTCGGTGGTGGCGCGAATGTCGAGGCTGAAGCGGCAGCGCCCCGGCACCACATTGATCGAGCCGCCGGGCACCTCCACGATGCCCACCGTGCCGACCACATCGGGCACCGCCGCCGCACGCCGCTCGACGAACAGCGCGAGTTCCGCCACTGCCAGCGCCGCGTCGCGCCGGCGCCCCATTGGCGTGGTGCCGGCGTGACTGGCCAGGCCGGTGACCTCGCCCAGAAAGCGCACGCTGCCGTTGATCGAGGTGACCACGCCCAGCGGCAGGTCCAGCTCGGTCAGCACCGGCCCCTGCTCGATGTGCACCTCCACGAAGCCGAGGTAGCGCGCCGGGTCACGCGCCAGCGCGGGGATGCCGTCGAGGTCCAGGCCGGCGTGCTGCATCGCCGCGCGCATCGTCACGCCGTCGGCGTCCACCTGGTCCAGCCAGGCCGGATCGAACTGCCCGACCAGCGCGCTCGAGCCCAGGAAGGTGGCCTTGTAGCGCTGGCCTTCTTCTTCCGCGAAGCCGACCACCTCGATGCCGAAAGGCAGCCGGCGGCCAGCGCGGTGCAGCTCGGCCACCGCGGCCATCGGCACCAGGATGCCCAGGCGACCGTCGTACTTGCCGGCGTTGCGCACGGTGTCGTAGTGGCTGCCGGTGAGCAGGCGCGGCGCGGCGCGGTCCAGCCCGTGATAGACGCCGACCACATTGCCCACGGCGTCGATCGTCACCTCGTCGAAGCCGCAGTCCTGGCGCATCCATCGCACCAGCTGCTGGGCGCAAGCGCGGTGCGCATCGGTCAGGTAGGTCACCGTCAGCTCGCCGCGCTCGGCGAACCCGGGGTCGCTGTGCTGCGCGAGCTGCTCGGCCCAGTCCCAGACGCAGTTGCCCAGTTCGGGCGAGACGCCGAACTTGTCGTTCAGGCGGATCTCGGCGATGCGGTGGATGTTGCGCAGGCATTCCTCGCGCTCGACATCGACCGGGTTGCCCAGGCGGCGCGCGAAGGTGGCAATGATCTCGTGCCGCCCAAGCCCCAGGCCACGCGGCCCGCGCACCGCCAGGATGAAGGGGAAGCCGAACCTGGCGTTGTAGTCGGCGTTGAGCTGCTGCAGCCGGGCGAACTCCTCGGGCGTGCAGTCGGTCAGGCCGGCGCGACCCTGCTCGTTCGTCGATTCGGCGGTCAGCGTCTTCGACACCATCGCCTTGCCGGCCAGCTCCGGGTGGGCGCGGATCAGCGCGCGCTGCGGGCCCTGCCCCGCGTCGCGCACGACGCTGACCAGCGCATGCTTCAGCCCGGCCAGACTGGCGAAGGGACGCAGCGCGGCGGCGCGCTCGGCGATCCAGGGCGAGTGCTCGTAGGTACCGTCCAGCAGCGTCACGAACTCGGCGGGCGTGGCGGCGTTGAGCTGTTCGATCGTCAGCGGGGTCGTCAGCGGCATGGCGTTCATTCCCAGACGAAGGCGGTGGCGGCGTCAAAGGGGTGCATCTGCTGCCAGTGGCGGGCGATGTCGATGCGGCGGCAGATCCAGACGCGCTCATGCGCCTGCACATGGTCGAGAAAGCGCTGCAGCGCCCGCATCCGCCCGGGGCGGCCGAGCAGCCGACAGTGCATGCCGATCGACATCATCGACGGGCGCTCGTCGCCCTCGGCGTAGTGCACGTCGAAGGCATCGCGCAGGTACTGGAAGAACTCGTCGCCGTGGCTGTAGCCCTGCGGCAGCGCGAAGCGCATGTCGTTGCAGTCCAGCGTGTAGGGCACGACCAGATGCGGGGCGAGCGCGCCGTCGGTCTTTTTCACCTGCAGCCAGAACGGCAGGTCGTCGCCGTAGTAGTCGCTGTCGTAGGTGAGGCCTCCGACATCGGCCACCAGGCGGCGGGTGGCGGGGCTGTCGCGGCCGGTGTACCAGCCCTGGGCGCGCTCGCCGGTCAGCCGCTCGATGATCTGCAGGGCCTCCACCATGTGGGCGCGCTCGGTGGCCTCGTCGATGTTCTGGTAGTGGATCCACTTCAGCCCATGGCAGGCGATCTCGTGGCCGAGCTCGCGCAAGGCCGCCGTCACCTCGGGCGAGCGCTGCAGCGCGGTGGACACGCCGAAGACCGTCAGCGGCAGGCCCCGGCGCTCGAACTCGCGCAGGAGGCGCCAGACGCCGACGCGGCTGCCGTACTCGTAGATGCCCTCCATCGACAGATGCCGCGCCGGATAGCTGGCCGGATTGAACATCTCCGAGAGGAACTGCTCGCTGCCGGCGTCGCCGTGCAGCACCGAGTTCTCGCCGCCCTCCTCGTAGTTCAGCACGAACTGCACCGCCACCCGCGCCTGGCCGGGCCACTGCGCATGCGGCGGGTTGCGGCCGTGGCCGATCAGGTCGCGGGGATAGCGGGCGAGGGTCGGGGCGGTCATGGCGTCGGCAGGCTGTGGCGGTGAGCGGTTGACGTGTATCCTGAAGTGTATACACTTTCCCTCATCCTGCAATTCCCTCGCAGGGCCTGCGCCCTCGCGATCCTCACGACGACGAAAGGACCTCCATGGGACGCCTCAGCACCCATGTGCTCGACACGATGCACGGCGGCCCGGCGGCCGGCATGACGGTGCGCCTCGAGCGCCTCGGCGACCAGGGCACCGAGCTGGTGCATTCGATCGTGCTCAACGACGACGGCCGCAACCCGGACGGCCCGCTGCTGGGCCCCGGCCCCCTGCAGACCGGCCGGTACCGGCTGACTTTCTCGGTGGCCAGCTATTTCCGTGCCCGCGGCGTCGTGCTGCCTGAGCCGGCCTTCCTGGACGAGGTGCCGATCGAGTTCGGCATCGCCGAGGCCGAGGGCCACTATCACGTGCCGCTGCTGGTCAGCCCCTGGGCCTACTCGACCTACCGGGGCTCCTGAGCGATGGACACCGCCTATCTCTTCGACTGGCTCAACCTGCTGCTGCGCTGGGCCCATGTCATCACGGCCGTCGCCTGGATCGGCGCGTCGTTCTATTTCGTGATGCTGGACAACAGCCTCTCGCCGCCCACCCATGACGACCTGAAGAAGAAGGGGGTCGACGGCGAGATGTGGGCGGTGCACGGCGGCGGCTTCTACCACTCCAACAAATACATGGTGGCGCCGCGCTGGCTGCCACTGCCGCAGAACCTGCACTGGTCCTATTGGGAAAGCTATTCCACCTGGCTGACCGGCTTCGGGCTGTTCACCACGCTCTACCTCTACAACGCCGGCACCTTCCTGGTCGACAAGACGGTGTTCGACTGGACGCCGGGCGCGGCCATCGGCGCGGCGCTGGGTTTCCTCGCCGCGTTCTGGCTGATCTACGACGGCATCTGCCGCACGCTCGGCCAGCGGAAGAACGGCGACATCGTCGTCGGCACCTGCGTCTTCGTCTTCGTGGTGTTCGCGTCCTGGCTGGCTTGCCAGCTGTTCGCAGGGCGGGCGGCCTTCCTGCTGGTGGGCGCGATGCTGGCCACGGCGATGAGCGCCAACGTGTTCTTCTGGATCATTCCCGGCCAGCGCAAGGTGGTGGCCTCGCTGCGCGCCGGCCAGACGCCCGACCCGGTCCACGGCCGGCGCGGCAAGCAGCGCAGCGTGCACAACACCTATTTCACGCTGCCGGTGCTGATCGCAATGATTTCCAACCACTACGGCTGGCTGTACCAGAGCAAGCACAACTGGCTGGTGCTGGTGCTCCTGATGCTGGCCGGCGCCCTGATTCGCCACAGCTTCGTCGCGCGCCACAAGGCGCATGTGCTGGGCCGGCGCACGCCGTGGGAGCACGCCGTGGCCGGCACGCTGGTGCTGCTCGGCCTGGCGATCTGGCTGGCGCCGCCGCCGCCGAGCGCCGCTGCGCAGGCCGCGGCCGCCAAGCCGGTCGCCTTCGCCGAGGTGAAGGCCGTCATCGACCAGCGCTGCGTGATGTGCCACAACGCGCAGCTGCAGAACAAGAACGTCGCGCTGCACACGCCGGAGCTGATCCAGCAGCATGCCCTGGCCATCCACCAGCAGGCCGTCGTGCTCAAGCTGATGCCGATGAACAACGCCACGCAGATCACCGAGGCCGAGCGCGCGCTGCTGGGGCGCTGGTTCGAGGCCGGGGCGCCGGCATCGCCCTGAAGCCCCTGCACAGCGCGGACACAATGCAGGCCGTCGCCACCACCTGACCAAGACCGCATGATCGCCGACCCCGCCGCGCTGCTGCGCCAGCTCTTCGATGCCGCCGTCGCCAGCGCCCAGCCCGCGCTGTGCGTGCCGCCGCACCTGCCAGACCCGGCCAGCGTGCACGGCCGGCTGATCGTCATCGGCGCCGGCAAGGCCTCGGCGGCGATGGCGCAGGCGGTGGAACAGCACTGGCCGGGACCGCTGGCCGGGCTGGTCGTCACCCGCTACGGCTACGGCGCGCCATGCGAGCGCATCGAGATCGTGGAGGCCGCGCATCCGGTGCCCGACGCCGCCGGACTGGCCGCGGCGCAGCGGCTGCTCGCGCTGCCCGAGGCGCTCGCCATCACCGCTGACGATCTGGTGCTGTGCCTGATCTCGGGCGGCGGCTCGGCGCTGCTGCCGCTGCCCGCGGGCGAGCTGACGCTGGAGGACAAGCAGGCGATCAACCGCGCGCTGCTGGCCTCGGGCGCGACCATCGCGGAGATGAACACCGTGCGCCGGCATCTGTCGGCGATCAAGGGCGGGCGGCTGGCGGCGGCCTTCCATCCAGCGCGCATGCTCACGCTGCTGCTGTCGGACGTGCCCGGCGACGATCCCATCGACATCGCCTCCGGCCCGACGGTGGCCGACCCGAGCACCTGCGCCGACGCGCTCGAGATCGTGCGCCGCCATGCGATCGCGCTGCCCGAGGCGGCGCGCCGGCTGCTCGAATCGGGCGCGGGCGAATCGGTCAAGCCGGGCGACGCGCGCCTGGCAGCCAACGCGGTGCACATGATCGCCACGCCGCAGATGGCGCTGGAGGCCGCGGCCCGCGTGGCGCAGGCGGCCGGCGTGACCGCGCACATCCTGGGCGACGCGATCGAGGGCGAGGCCCGCGAGGTCGGCCGGGTGCTGGCCGGGCTGACGCGGCAGGTGAGCCAGCGCAGTCAGCCCTTCGCGGCGCCCTGCGTGCTGCTGTCAGGCGGCGAGACCACGGTGACGCTGCGCGGCCGTGGCCGCGGCGGGCGCAATGTGGAAGGCCTGCTCGCCTTCGGCCTGGCGCTGGGCGAGGACGCGCGGGTGCACGCGCTGATGGCCGACACCGACGGCGTCGATGGCCGCGAGGAGATCGCCGGCGCGCTGTGGAGCCCCGGCACGCTGGCCCGGGCAGCGGCCGCCGGCCTGCGACCGCAAGACCGCCTGGACGACAACGACGGCCACGGCTTCTTCCAGGCGCTCGACCAGTCGCTGGTGACCGGCCCGACCCGCACGAACGTGAACGACTTCCGGGCGATCCTGATCAGCCGCTGACGAGGCGCGCGACCCCGCTGAAGTGCTTGCGCAGGCGACCCTTCAGACTGAGATTGACCCAGACGCATTCGTCGACCTCGTCGTTGCGCCGATCGATCACGAAGTCGACGTTTCGGCGCAGTCGCGCGACATCGATCTCGTGCGCCGGGTTGTTGCTGATGACGCTGTCGTGGGCTTTGGTATTGGTGCCCGCCTCGTCAAAGCCGATGTTGTGCACCAAATTGAGCGGTGGCCGGCAGACCAGCGCATTGTCTTTCAGGACCTGGAAGATCCACTGGTAATCCCAGGCCGTCTTCTTGATCCCCAGGGCCGCCTTCAGGATGACATGGCACCAGTAGAGCCGTGCCACCAGCGACAGACTGCGGTTGCGCAGAAAAATGCCAGCCAGCACGTCTCGGGGCTTCGGGAACTTCTCGTAGCGGCTCCAGCGGTCCGCCCAGGTCGCCCACCCCCACATCAGTGAGTACTTGGAGAAGAAATAGCCCTCGCGCAGCTGACCTGGTCCATCAGCGGAATCGAAGTTGGTGCCGGAGATGGCGTAGATGCGTGCATCCTCGCGGTGATGCTGATCCATCAGATCGCAGTACGCGAAGAAGGAGCTGCTGGGCAGACAGTCATCCTCCAGGATGATGCCGAAGGGTTCTTGCGAGAGCATCCACGAGATGGCATCTGCCACGCCGTCACGACAGCCGACATTGACATCACGGAACAGAGTGCGCACCTCGCAGGGCCAGTCGACCTCGCTGACGATGGCACGAACCTCGCTGCACAGCCGGGCCTCGCCGGGGTTGCGCGGACCGTCGGCGGCCACGTAGAGGCGCGGAGGTCGCGCGCGTCGCACGGCTTCAAAGACGCGCCGCGTCTTCTCCGGTCGATTGAAGACGACCAGAAGTACTGCACTTTTCATTGTTGATCCATCCCTGTGGCTGGGCATGCGCGGCCCATTGGCTGCATTTTCAGGGGGTGCCTCCATCCGACGGCGTGTTTTTCTGCACCCATTCCCCCGTGAATGAGGGAATACGACCCGTGGCAGGTGCCCAGGGGCGTCGCCACATCAAGTCGGACGGGAGATTGACCGAGAACCACAGACATCGTTGTCACCCCTTGGGTCCTGTGCCGGAGAGAAGATCCACCATGAGTCGAACGCACCTTGTCCTGCCGAGCCTGCTGCTGGGCGCCTTGCTGATCAGTGGCCCCGCTCAGGCGGGCGAGGCGGCCTCCGCGCCTGCGCAGATCTCGCCGGCCAAGGCAGCGGCCAAAGCCGCCGCACAAGCCGCCGCTCACCCGGAGGCGGCCAAGACCGAAGCGGCCCCGGCCAAGGAGTCGCCAGCCACCACCGCGCCGGCCCGCGTCAGCGAGGAGGAGCTGCGCCATCGACTGGAAGCCCGCATCGCCGCGGTCCGGGCCGCCCAGGTCGAGCACAAGCCCGCTGTGCGCAAGCCGGCACCCATGAGCAAGGCCGCCGTCCCTGCCGCCGCACTGGGCGCCGTGGCAGTGGCGCATGCAGCCGCAGGGCATGGCAGCGGCCATGCCGCGCCACACTGGTCTTATGGCGGCGACGGTGGGCCAGCCGAGTGGGGCAAGCTGCAGTCCGAGTTCTCGATGTGCGGCAACGGCAAGCGCCAGAGCCCGATCGACATCCGCGGCGGCGTCAAGGTCGACCTCGAGCCGATCCGCTTCGACTACCGGCCCACCGGCTTCAACGTCGTCGACAACGGTCACACCGTGCAGGCCAACCTCGGCGGCGGCAACACCATCGAGGTGGGCGGCCGGCGCTACGAGCTGGTGCAGTTCCACTTTCACCGCCCGTCGGAGGAGCGCATCAACGGCCGCCAGTTCGAGATGGTCGCCCACCTGGTGCACAAGGATCCGGAAGGCCGCCTGGCCGTGGTGGCGGTCCTGATGGACCAGGGCAAGCAGCATCCGATGGTCCAGCTGGTCTGGAACAGCCTGCCGCTGGAGAAGAAGGAAGAGATGATGTCGCCGGCGCCGATCGACATGAACCTGATGCTGCCGGAGGACCGCCGCTACTACACCTACATGGGCTCGCTGACCACGCCGCCCTGCAGCGAGGGCGTGCTGTGGCTGGTGCTCAAGCAGCCCGCACAGCTGTCGACCGAGCAGCTGGCCGTCTTCGCCAGGCTCTATCCGATGAACGCCCGCCCGATCCAGCAGGCCAGCGGCCGCATGATCAAGGAATCGAACTGAGCGGACCCGCGACGGTGCCGAGGCTGATAGGCTCGGCACCGTTGTTCGTTTCCAGAGACCGCATTCCATCATGTTCACCGGCATCGTCCAGGCCGTCGCCACCGTGGTGGCCCTCTCCGACCGCCCCGGCCTGCGCAGCTTCACGCTGCAGTTCCCGCCCGGCTTCCTCGACGGCCAGGAGATCGGCGCCAGCGTCGCCTGCGACGGCACCTGCCTGACGGTCGTGCGCCACCACGGTGGCGACCGCGCCGACTTCGACGTGATGCAGCAGAGCCTGGCGCTCACGACGCTGGGCACGCTGCAGGTCGGCAGCCGCATCAACGTCGAGCGCGCCGCGCGCGACGGCGTCGAGATCGGCGGCCATCCGCTCTCCGGCCACATCGACTTCCAGGCCACGCTGGTCGAGCTGCGCCACCCCGAGAACAACCATGTGCTGCGCATCCAGGTGCCGCCGCAGTGGATGCGCTACATCTTTGCCAAGGGCTACATCGCCATCAACGGCGCCAGCCTGACCCTCGCCGAGGTCGACCGCGAGGCTGGCTGCTTCGAGGTCTGGCTGATCCCGGAGACGCTGCGCCAGACCACCTTCGGCGACAAGCGGCCCGGCGACGCGCTCAACATCGAGATCGAGCGCCAGACTCAGGTCATGGTCGATACCGTGCGCGCGGCGGTCGACGAGCGGCTGGGCAGCATGCTGCCGGCGCTGAAGGCGCTGCTGCGCAAGCGCGGCGTGGAGATCGACGCATGAACACGCCGATGAACGTCCCGCCCGACACACAGATCGTCACCGACACCGCCGAGTGGCTGGAGAAGGCCGTCATCGGCCTGAACCTGTGCCCCTTCGCCAAGGCGGTGCATGTCAAGCAGCAGATCCGCTACCACGTCAGCCACGCCACCGACGCCGAGGGTCTGCTGCCGGAGCTGGTGCGCGAGCTCGAGCTGCTGGCCGAGGCCTCGCCCGAGAAGATCGAGACGACGCTGCTGATCCATCCGCAGGCCCTGACCGACTTCATGGACTTCAACGATTTCCTCGAGGTCGCCGACGCGGCGGTGGAAGCGCTGCAGCTCGACGGCATCCTGCAGGTCGCCAGCTTCCACCCCCACTACCAGTTCGACGAGACCCACGCCGACGACATCGAGAACTTCAGCAACCGCTCGCCCTGGCCGACGCTGCACCTGATCCGCGAGGCCAGCATCGACGCGGCGGTCGAGGCCTTCCCCGATGCCGCTGACATCTACAAGCGCAACATCGAGACCCTGCAGCGGCTCGGCCACGCTGGCTGGAAGAAGCTGTTCAGCGCCTGATACCATTGGGTTCCGCGCGAATCCAGGGGTCGGCCCCGTGAAAGAATCATGGCGTGAGCGTGCCCTGCTCTTTCATTTGTGACATGAATCAAGCTTCTACAGCCGGCTTTACTGCTGCGATCTGAGTGGCAAGCTTGGCCTTTCATCGGGCTTCGCCTCTGAGATTCAAGGCGATGATGTGAATTGTCGACAGAATTGACGGCAATCCTCGCTATGCTCGGGCTTGCCGTCCGTCCAGGACTCGGGCTATTCGCAGGCTCGTCGCGTGAGCCTGAAGGCCGGCCTGGCGTCGGCCACATCTGAAAAATCAGGACACGACGGAATCGGGGTCACCCGATTCACAGCAGCTGGCGTGCTCGCTAGACTGCGCCCACTTTTCGATCACCCGATCGGAAGCCCACGCAACTCAGGCAAGGAGACCCCCCCAGATGAATGCACGGACTGTCCGCTCTGTCGCTCTTCACACGACCCTCTGCACGCTGTTGATGAGCGGTGCAGGCCTGACGATGGCGGCCCCGGAACCGGCCGCCGCGAGCGACGAAGGGGATCGTCCTGCGCTGCTGTCGGTCTCCACGCTGACCAGCACCACCAGCGCAGCGGTCGCGGCCGTCGCCGAGGCGGCTTCCGCACCGGTCACCGCGGCTG
Organism: Pseudomonadota bacterium; assembly: GCA_046050625.1. GTDB lineage: Bacteria > Pseudomonadota > Gammaproteobacteria > Burkholderiales > Burkholderiaceae_C > Sphaerotilus. Next base: position 5,262 of record JBJOPV010000034.1, on the reverse strand, counting down.
TCAGCGCGGTCAATGCAGTCACCAGCGCGATCGCCGAACCGGTGCAGCGCATTCGCAATGCTGCGGCCACCACCACGGCCCGGGTCACCGGCCAGCCGCACCAGACCGGCGCGGCCTCCTACTACTCCGACAAGTTCCATGGTCGCAAGACGGCCAGCGGCGAGACCTTCGACAACGGCGAGCTGACGATGGCGCACCGCACGCTGCCGCTGGGCACGCTGGTGAAGGTGACCAACCTGGCGAACAACACCAGCGTGGTGGTGCGAGTGAACGACCGCGGCCCTTACTCCGGCGGTCGGGTCGCCGATCTGTCGAAGGCGGCCGCGGAGAAGATCAAGATGCTCCAGCGCGGCATCGTCGATGTGGCGCTGCACATCGTGCCGCCGAGCACGGCCGACAAGGACAGCGCCAAACGCAGCAGCAACTGAGGCCGGCTCAGACGGCGCAGCGTGCCCGCAGCGCCCGCCCAGCGCGCGAGCCATTCGGTCGGCCCAGCGCGGTGCTGATCCATTCGCCGCAGGCCGCCAGCGCCTCCAGGTCCACCCCGGTGGACTCGCCCAGGCCGTGCAGCAGCCAGACCAGGTCCTCGGTGGCCACATTGCCGGTGGCCCCCTTGGCGTAGGGGCAGCCGCCCAGACCCGCCACCGAGCTGTCGAACACCCGCACGCCCTGGCGCCAGGCTTCGGCCACATTGGCCACGCCCATGCCCCAGGTGTCGTGGAAATGGCCGGCCAGGCGCGCCACCGGCACCTGCTCGCCCACGGTACCGATCAGGCGCTGCACGCCCGCGGGCGTGCCGATGCCGATGGTGTCGCCCAGCGAGACCTCGAAGCAGCCCATCTGCAGCAGCTCGCGCGCGATCGCGGCCACCGCCTCGGGCGCGACCTCGCCCTGGTAGGGGCAGCCGAGCACGCAGGAGATGTAGCCGCGCACCCGCACGCCAGCGGTCTGCGCTGCCGCCAGGATCGGCTCGAAGCGCGCGATCGACTCGGCCACCGTGCAGTTGATGTTCTTCTGCGAGAAGGCCTCGGAAGCCGCGGCGAAGACCGCGACCTCTTTGGCGCCCGCCGCCAGCGCCGCCTCGAAGCCCTTGAGGTTGGGCGTCAGCACGGGGTAGTTCACGCCGGGAAACTCGGCCCCGGACGGCAGACTGGCCATCACCTCGGCATGGTCGGCCATCTGCGGCACCCACTTCGGCGAGACGAAGGCGGTGGCCTCGATGTCCTTCAGGCCGGCGGCGGCCAGGCGGCGGATCAGCGCGAGCTTGGTGGCGGTCGGAATGGCCTGGCGCTCGTTCTGCAGGCCGTCGCGCGGGCCGACCTCGACCAGGCGCACCGTCGGTGCACCCAGCGCCGAGGCCGCAGGATCCAGGGTCGGCGTCGAAACCGAAGTCGGAGAGATCGTCATGGCCGGCATCATGCCGCAGCCTGGGGTTCGGCCACGAAGTCGGCCAGCTCGGCGCCATCGCCGACCTGATCGCCCACCGCGAAGCGGAAAACGCTGACCCGGCCGCGTGTCGGGGCGGTCAGCGTGTGCTCCATCTTCATCGCCTCCATCACCAGCACCGGCGCGCCGGGCTCGACCACCGTGCCCGGCGCGACCAGCAGCGCGATGACCTTCCCCGGCATCGGCGCCTTCAGGCCGCCGCCGTGGTCGGCGCCGCCCGTGCCGGCCTGCAGCCGTGCCACCCGCACCACCGACCAGCGCCGACCGTCGAGGAAGACCTGGCGGCGCTCGCCTTCGGCGGTGACCGTGGCCTGGACACGGTGGTCGCCCAGACGGGCGTGCAGCGCGCCGCCCGGACCGAGCTGCCCGACGGCGTCGAGCACCGTGGCGCCGAACGTCAGCCGCCAGCCTCCGCCGGCGGCGGGCTGCGCGGCCACGGCCATCGCCTGCTCGCCGCAGCGCAGCTCGACGCGCCGCTGCGGCGCCAGGTTGAGCCGCCAGCCATCGGACTGGCTCCACGGCGAGGCCGCATCGCCCGCGGCGGCGTCCACCGCCTCGCGGTGCAGCTCGGCCAGCGTCGCCAGCGCCCAGACCGCGTCGGGCACCGGCGCCGGCGCCGGGAACAGCCGCGCCTGCTCGCGCTCGATCAGCGCGGTGTCGAGATCGGCCTGCGCGAAGGCGGGCGTGGCCACCAGGCGCTGCAGGAACTCGATGTTGCTGGTCACCCCGGCCACCCGGTACTGCGCCAGGGCCGCGCGCAGGCGCGCCAGCGCCCGCGGGCGGTCGCGGTCGTGCACGATCAGCTTGGCGATCATCGGGTCGTAGTGCGGGGTGATCTCGTCGCCCTGCTCCACCCCGGTGTCGACGCGCACCTGCGGGCCCTCAAGCGGCGGCGCCAGGTGCAGCAGCCGGCCAGTCGAGGGCAGAAAGCCCTTGTCCGCGTCCTCGGCGTAGATGCGCGCCTCGATCGCGTGGCCGTCGATCGCCAGCGCCTCCTGCGGTCTCGGCAGCGGCTCGCCGGCGGCCACGCGCAGCTGCCACTCGACCAGATCCAGGCCGGTGATCATCTCGGTCACCGGGTGCTCGACCTGCAGCCGGGTGTTCATCTCCATGAAGAAGAAGGCGCCGTCGGGCTGGACGATGAATTCCACCGTGCCCGCGCCCACATAGCCGACCGCCCGCGCCGCGTCCACCGCCGCGCGGCCCATCGCGGCGCGGCGCTCGGGCGTCATGCCGGGCGCGGGCGCTTCCTCGAGCACCTTCTGGTGGCGACGCTGCACCGAGCAGTCGCGCTCGAAGAGGTGCACGCAGCCGCCCAGGGTGTCGCCGAAGACCTGGATCTCGATGTGACGCGGGCGCAGCACATACTTCTCGACCAGCACATGCGGCTCGCCGAAGGCGTTCAGCGCCTCGCGCTGGCAGGAGGCCAGCGCCGCGGCGAAGTCCTCCGGGCGGTCGACCCGGCGCATGCCCTTGCCCCCGCCGCCGGCGCTGGCCTTGATCAGCACCGGATAGCCGATCTCGGCGGCGCGCTCGGCCAGGAAGTCGGGCTCCTGGCGATCGCCGTGGTAGCCGGGCGTCAGCGGCACGCCGGCCTCGGCCATCAGCGCCTTGGCGGCGGACTTGCTGCCCATCGCGCGGATCGCGCTGGCCGGCGGGCCGATGAAGACCACGCCCGCGGCCGCGCAGGCCTCGGCGAAGTCCTCGTTCTCCGACAGGAAGCCGTAGCCGGGGTGGATCGCCTGCGCGCCGGTGGTGCGGGCGGCCGCCAGGATGCGGTCGCCGCGCAGGTAGCTCTCGCGCGCGGCGGCCGCGCCGATGCAGACCGCCTCGTCGGCCAGCCGCACATGGCGCGCGTTCGTGTCGGCCTCGGAATGCACCGCCACCGTGGCGATGCCCAGCCGCCGCGCGGTGCGGATGACCCGGCAGGCGATCTCGCCGCGGTTGGCGATCAGGATCTTGGTGAACATGGCTCAGGCTCCGGAATCGGGGGATACGGGCAGCGTCCAGGCCGCCGGCCGCTTGTCCAGGAAGGCAGCCAGCCCTTCGCGGGCCTCGTCGGTGGCGCGCAGGCCGGCGATGCGCCGCGCGGTATCGTCGACCAGCGCATCGGTGATCGGCCGGTTGGCGACGGCGCGGATCAGGTCGGTCGCCGCGGCCTGCGCCTGCGGGCCGCCGCTCAAGAGCGCCTCGATCAGCGCATCGACCTGGGTGTCGAGCCCGTCGTCGGTCGTCACCTCGTGCACCAGGCCCAGCTCGCGGGCGCGCGTGGCCGGGATGCGCTCGGCGGTCTGGAAATAGCGGTAGGCCTGGCGCTCGCCGATCGCGCGGATCACATAGGGGCTGATCGCCGACGGGATGAGGCCGAAGCGCACCTCGGAGGTCGCGAACACCGCCCGCTCGGCGGCGACGCAGAGGTCGCAGGCCGCGGCCAGCCCCATGCCGCCGCCGAGTGCCGCGCCCTGCACCCGCGCCAGCGTCGGCGTCGCGCAGGTCGACAGCGTGCGGAACAGCCCGGCGAGCCGGCGTGCGTCGGCCAGGTTGTCCTCGACCGAGGCCTCGCCCTGGCGGCGCATCCAGTTCAGGTCGGCGCCGGCCGAGAAGCTCCGGCCCTCGCCGGCCAGCACGAGGGCGCGCACGGCCGGATCGGCATCGAGCTGGCGCAGCGTGTCGGTCAGCTCGGCGATCAGCGTCTCGTCGAAGGCGTTGTGCACCGCAGGCCGGGCCATCCAGATCCAGGCGGCCGGGCCGCGGCGCTCGATGCGCAGCGTCGTCAAAGTCATCGAGGCCTCCCCCCTCACATGCGGAACACGCCGAACTTCGTCGGCGCGATCGGCGCGTTCAGCGCCGCCGACAGCGACAGCGCCAGCACCCGGCGGGTCTGCGCCGGATCGATCAGCCCGTCGTCCCACAGCCGCGCGGTGGCGTAGTACGGATGGCCCTGGGCCTCGTACTGCGCGCGGATCGGCGCCTTGAACGCCGCCTCGTCGTCGGCCGACCAGGTCGCGCCCCGGGCCTCGATGCCGTCGCGCCGCACGGTGGCCAGCACGCTGGCGGCCTGCTCGCCGCCCATCACGCTGATGCGCGCGTTCGGCCACATCCACAGGAAGCGCGGGCTGTAGGCCCGGCCGCACATGCCGTAGTTGCCCGCGCCAAAGCTGCCGCCGATCAGCATCGTCACCTTGGGCACCTGCGCGGTGGCCACTGCCGTCACCATCTTGGCGCCGTCCTTGGCGATGCCGCCGCTCTCGTATTTCTGACCGACCATGAAGCCGGTGATGTTCTGCAGGAAGACGAGCGGAATGGCTCTTTGAGCGCACAGCTCGATGAAGTGCGCCCCCTTCTGCGCCGACTCGCCGAACAGGATGCCGTTGTTGGCGATCAGGCCCACCGGCATGCCGTGCAGGTGCGCAAACCCCGTCACCAGCGTCGTGCCATAGCGCGCCTTGAACTCGTCGAAGCGCGAGCCGTCGACCACCCGCGCGATCACCTCGCGCACGTCCCAGGGCTTGCGGGTGTCCAGCGGCACGATGCCGTGGATCTCCTCGGGGTCGTAGAGCGGCGCCTCGACGGGCGCGAGCCGGAGCGGATCGGGCTTCCTGCGGTTCAGGTTCGCGACGATGCGCCGGCACAGGAACAGCGCGTGGGCGTCGTTCTCGGCCAGATGGTCGGCCACGCCGGACAGGCGCGTGTGCACGTCGCCGCCGCCCAGGTCCTCGGCCGAGACCACCTCGCCGGTGGCGGCCTTCACCAGCGGCGGGCCGCCCAGGAAGATGGTGCCCTGCTCGCGCACGATGATGGTCTCGTCGCTCATCG
>JBJOPV010000033.1:0-20907 GCA_046050625.1 Pseudomonadota bacterium | reverse complement strand
ACCGCGGGCTTCAAGGGCGTGACGGGCACGATCGCCTTCGACGAGAAGGGCGACATCAAGAATGGCGCGCTGACGATGTTCACCTACAAGGGTGGCAACCGCGAGCAGATCGCCGTCGTGCGCTGAGATCCGCACGACCTCAGCTTCGCTGAGGCAACAAGGGGACTTCGGTCCCCTTTTTTCATGCGGCTCTTTTCAATCCTGAATTTATCATGCTAGAATCATGATCTTTCCGGAGAGGTGGATGAGCGGTTTAAGTCGCACGCCTGGAAAGCGTGTGTGGGTTAATCCCCACCGCGGGTTCGAATCCCGCCCTCTCCGCCAAATGCAAACCCCAAGTAATCAATTGCTTGGGGTTTTTGCTTTGTGTTTCTGCCAGAACGCGGCTCAGACCAGCCTGTCCACCACCGACAGCAGCTGGCGCGGGCTGAAGGGCTTGGTCAGGAAGGCGCTGGCACCGGCCTCCAGGCCGCGGCGGCGGTCTGCGGCCTCGGTCTTCGAGGTCAGCATGATGACCGGCGTGCGGCGCAGCGCGGCGTCGCCGCGCAGGCGCTGGCAGACAGCGAAGCCGTCGAGCGCGCCGGGCATCATCACGTCGAGCAGCACCAGATCCGGGCGCAGCCTCAAGGCACTGGCCAGACCTTCGCTGCCATCGCCAGCCTCGTGGACCTCGAGGTTCTCGATTTCCAGGGTCAGCCGGATCAGCTCGCGGATCTCGGGCTGATCGTCGATGACGAGGACACGTTTCATTCTCGGGTTCCAGTCGGCGCAGGGAAAGTCTGTCGAATCTAGAGGCATTGCGCGGACGCGATGGCAAAAACAGCCGGTCTGGCCTGCGGCTGTTCGCTCGGACCCATTGCGGTGGGGCGCCTACGCTGCCGGTCGGCCCTATTCGAGTCCTGCCGATGTCTGACCGCACACTGGAAACGTTTCCTTCCGCACGATCGCGCCGGATCGATCATCTGCTTGCGACAGGTCTGCGATCGCGGTCCGGGCAACTGCTGCTCGCCCTGGCGGTGCTGGGGGCCGCGGCACTGCCGTGGCGACTGCCGACCCTGATGCTGGCGCCGCTGCCCGGCGCGGTGCTGCTGATGCTGATGCCGCTGCTGGAGCGGCCCCTGCTGCCCCTGCTGGCGGCGTTGGTGCAGGGCGTTGGGCTGCTGGGGGCTGGCCTGCCTGCCTGGCTGCTGCTGGCGTTGGCCCAAGGCGTCTTTGGCGCCCTCGATGCCCACCGGCGGGCGGGCCAGGCGCACGCCTTGTTCGATGTGGATTTCCTGGTGCGCGCGATGGGGCGCTCCGGGCGCATCCATCTCAATCTCGAGGTGCTGCGGGCCGAGACGCCACTGGGTCAGCGCCTCAAGGACGTGCAGGAGCGCGTGGCTCAGATGCTGGCGCAGGCGCGGTGTTCGGCGCAGTCGACGGGCGAGTCTGCCGCGACCCTGCAAGACAGCGGCCAGCGTCTGGGCGAGCGCAGCGAGCAGGCTGCGCGCGAGCTGGGCGACGTGGCCGTCTCGCTCGATCAGATCGCGGTGATCGTCAAGGACAGCGCCGGCGCAGCGATGGCCGCGCGCGCCACTGCACAGTCGGCGACCGCGTTGGCCCGTGAGGGCGGCGAGATCGTCACTCGCATGGTCGCGCAGATGCGCCGCATCGATACCGACGCACGCCGCATCACCGACATCATCGGCGTGATCGACTCCATCGCCTTCCAGACCAACATCCTGGCGCTGAATGCGGCGGTGGAGGCCGCACGCGCCGGCGAGCAGGGTCGCGGCTTCGCGGTGGTGGCGGGCGAGGTGCGCATGCTGGCGCAGCGCGTCACCCAGGCAGCGGCCGAGATCAAGGGGCTGATCGGCGAGTCGGTGCAGGCCTCGACCGAGGGCAGTGCGCTGGCCTCGGTGGCCGGAACGACCATCGAGCGGCTCAGCGAGGCGGTTTCCCGGGTCGACACCACCTTCCACAATCTCTCGGCCGACACCAACGAGCATGCCGATGGGCTGCTGGCGATGCGCGACACGCTGTTCGCGCTGCGCGAGACCACCCGCGAGAATCTGCAGCTCGCCACCGAGACCTTCGCCATCGCCGACGTGCTGGCGGCGCAGGCGCGCGATCTGGATGGCGTGCTGGCGCAGTTCCGGCTTTCCGGCATGAGCGAGCCTGCACCGGCCTCGCCCTCCGGATGCCGCACTGACCGCATGCCGGCTGCGGCCACCGCGCCGGTGGCGAGCTCGCCGGCAGCCCAGGGTGCGGTCGAGTTCTTCTGAGCGGGCGAGCGCTCGCGCCAGCACGCGACGGGCCTGGCGCTTCGTGCTGGAGAGCCTGCTGCTGGTGCTGCTGGCCCAGACGCTGGTGCTGTGGCTGCTGGGCACGCTGCTGTCGCCGGAGGCGGCGATGTGGGCGCTGCCGGCGGGCCTGCTGCTGGCGGTGCCTCTGGTGCTGTGGCGCGGCGCCGTTCGGCTGGATCCACCGGCGCTGCCGTCTCGCCGGGATGCACAGCAGGCCGGAGATGACGTGCTGCTGCAGGCACTGCGTCGGCATGCCTCGGTGGCTCTGCTGGATCGACGCGGGCGCTTCGTCGAAGTCAGCGATCCTTTCTGCCGCCTGATGGGACAGGCGCGCCGGGCCCTGATCGGGCGCGGACATCGCGGCCTGGTCGCCGGTGCACTGGAGCGTCGCCGCTGGCGCGAGATGCGCTGCGTCGTGGCCTCGGGGCTGCCCTGGCGTGGCGAGATCGTGCGTGGACCGGGCCGGCTGCCGCCTGTCGGGGTCGATGCGGTCATCGTGCCGCTGCTGGGCCGCGACGGGCGGCCGCAGCGCTATCTCGTGCTGTGCCACGACATCACCCGCCACCACCAGGCCGAGCAGGCACTGGTCCACGCCAACGCGATGCTGCGCGGCATCCTCGAGAATGTGCCCTGCGGCCTGGCGGTGTTTGACGGGGCACTGGATCTGATGACCTGCAACGCCGAGTACCGCCAGCTGCTCGACTTGCCTGATGCGCTGTTCGAGGCGTCGTCCCCGACGTCCTACGAGCGGATCGTGCGCTGCAAGGCCGCGCGCGGCGACTATGGCACCGGCGATCTCGACGCGCTGGTGACCGCGCGCATCGCGGTGGCGCGCCAGCCGACGCTGCAGCGCATGGAGCACACCCGTGAGGATGGACTGACGCTCGACATCCGCAGCGCGCCGCTGCCCGGCGGCGGCTTCGTCACCACCTATGTCAACATCACCGAGCACAAGCTGGTCGAAGCCTTGCTGCGCGGGGCGATCGATGCGGTCAACGAGGCCTTCGTCGTCTATGACCCCCAGGACCGGCTGGTGTTCTGCAACGACAAGTACCGCGAGCTCTATGCGACTTCGGCCGACCTGATCCTGCCCGGCGCGAGCTTCGAGTCGATCATCCGCGCCGGGGCCGAGCGTGGCCAGTACCGCTCCGCTGCCGGTCGTGTCGAGGCCTGGATCGCCGAGCGCATGGCGGTGCACTGTGCCGCCGACGCGGTGGTCGAGCAGCAGCTCGACGACGGACGCTGGCTGCGCATCATCGAGCGGCGCATGCCCGACGGCCACCTGGTGGGCTTTCGCATCGACATCACCGAGCTGGTGCTGGCGCGAGAGCGGGCCGAGGCGGCCTCGCGCGAGAGCCGCAAGGCGCTGGCGCGGCTGCAGGCCATCCACGCGATCCTGCCGGTGGGCATCACCGTGACCGATCCGTTCGGGCACATCATCGACTGCAATCCGGCCTCGGAGCGCATGCTCGGCCTCGGGCGCAGCGAGCACGTCAGTCGCGACTGTGATGACGCACGGTGGACCATCCAGCGCGAGGACGGCAGTCCGATGCCGCCCGACGAGTACCCGAGCCTGCGCGCGCTGCGCAGCGGCCAGCCGGTGCGCGATGCGGTGATGCAGGTGCTCGGCCCCGGCGGGCAGGGGGTCTGGCTGTCGGTCAGCGCGATGCCGGCCGCACACGAGGAGCTGGGCGTGGTCGTCGGCTATGTCGACATCGGCGAGCAGCGCGCCCAGCATGCGGCGCTGCTGCGGGCCAAGGCCCAGGCCGAGGAGGCCAGCATGGCCAAGAGCCAGTTCCTGGCCAACATGAGCCACGAGATCCGCACGCCAATGAACGCGGTGCTGGGCATGCTGCGGCTGCTGCAGGGCACCGCGCTGAGCCCGGCACAGCGTGACTACACCGACAAGGCCGGCCGAGCCGCGCGCGCGATGCTTGGCCTGCTCGACGATATTCTCGACTTCTCGAAGATCGAAGCGGGCAAGCTCGAGCTCGATCCGCAGCCCTTTGCGCTGGAGCGGCTGCTGCGCGATCTGGCCGATCTGGTGGCGGCCAGCGTTGGCGAGCGGGCGCTGGAGGTGATCTTCGACATCGATCCGGCCACGCCGCCCCGGCTGGTCTGCGACGCGTTGCGGCTGCAGCAGGTGCTGATCAATCTGCTGGGCAACGCGATCAAGTTCACTCCGGCCGGCGCGGTGCGGCTGACGGTGCGGCCGGTGCTGCTCAACCTGACCGACGTGCTGCTGGAGTTCGCGGTGAGCGACACCGGCATCGGCATCGCGCCGGAGCATCGCCAGCGCATCTTCAGCGGCTTTTCGCAGGCGGAGACGTCCACGACGCGGCGTTTCGGCGGCACGGGTCTGGGGCTGTCGATCTGCCAGCGGCTGGTCACGCTGATGGGCGGCGAGATGGCGCTCGAGAGCCTGCCAGGGCAGGGCAGCCGCTTCAGCTTCGAGCTGGCGCTGGAGATCGCCGAGGAGGAGGGGCCGTCTGCGGCTGCGCGGCTGCCGCCACAGCGGGTGCTGATCGTCGATGACGATGCGGGCGCGCGTGAGGCGCTGCTGGCGATGGTCGGCGCGCTGGGCTGGTCGGCGCAGGCCACGGGCGAGGCGGCCCAGGCGCTGGCCTGGCTGGAGGCTGAGCTGCCCGGGCCGGCAAGGTTCACGCTGGCGCTGGTCGATGGCCTGCCGGCCGGACCGGCGCGCGCGCTGTGTCGGGCGCTGCGTGTACGTCGAGAAGATCTGCTGCTGTTGACGATCGAGCATGCCGGCGGCCGGGCGGCACTGGTCGCGCAGCCGCCGCACGAGCGCGACGGGCTCGACGGCTGCCTGGTGCGGCCGGTGATCGCTGCGGTGCTGCACGAAGCCGTGCGCGAGGCGCTGGCCACGCGCCGAGGCGAGCCGGCGCCGCAGCCGACCCCGCCGCAGCGGCGCCGGCTCGCGGGCCTGCGGTTGCTGGTGGTCGAGGACAACCCGAACAACCAGCAGGTCGCGCGCGAGCTGCTCGAGGGCGAGGGCGCGCAGGTGACGATCGCCGCCGACGGTCAGCAGGGTGTGCAGGCCGTGGCCGCCGCCGCCAGCAACCCCGGCTTCGACCTGGTGCTGATGGATCTGCAGATGCCGGTGATGGACGGCTTGACCGCGACGGGCTGCATCCGCCGCGATCTCGGCCTGACGCAGCTGCCGATCGTCGCGATGACGGCCAACGCCATGCCAGGCGACCGGGCTGCCTGTCTGGCTGCCGGCATGAACGAGCATGTGGGCAAGCCCTTCGATTTCGATGCGCTGGTGCTGCTGCTGCAGCGCCTGACCGGCCGGCAGGCGAGCGCACGGCCAGCGCTCCAGGCGTCCGGGCTGCCCGAGGTGCTGCGCCTGCGTGCGCTCCGGGGCGGCCTCGACCTGACGGCTGCGCTCGAGCGCATGTCGGGCCGTCTCGATGTGCTGCACCGCTTCGCCGCCGCGCTGGTGCCGACCCTGCGGGGCTGTGGCGCGCAGCTCGAGGCGCATCTGTCCCGGGGGGATCGGGCCGGGGCGGTGCGGCAGATGCACTCGCTCAAGGGGCTGGCCGCGACGCTGGGTGCCACCGATCTGTGCCGGCTGGCGGCGCAGGTCGAGCAGGCGCTGGCGGGCGGCCAGCCGCCACCGTGTGGGCCTCAGCTGCGGGACTGGTGTGCAGGCGTGGCCGCGCCGGCCGAGCGCCTGGCCGAGACTCTCCAGGCCCTCCTGGCGGACTGGCCGGACGCCCTCACTGGCCCGGATTGAGGCCGGGCAGAAAATCGATGCCGGTGCGCTTGACCAGCTCCGCGTAGCTGATCGGGCGTGGCATCTGCACGTCGTCCCGGTTGTCGATCCAGTAGGCCCAGGCGCGGTTCTCGGCCTCGTCGTAGACCAGCTTGTAGAGCTGCGAGGGCACCCAGACCTGGTTGTCCCCGATGGTGCGCGGCCGCTTCGTGAACATCGGGCCGGTGTAGACCTGGACCGCGCCGCGGCTGCGCATCACGTATTTGCGCGTGGCCTGCTCGATGTCGGCCCAGGGGCCGCGGTTGTTCTGCTGCGCCTGCGGCACCATGTTGGCCATCGAGAAGCTCTGCGCCATCGCCTGCGCGGTGGGCATGTCGGCGGCCGGCGCCATGTGGCCGCGGTCGAAGCCGGAGTTGCGGTAGTCGTCCGGCGTGGCCCGCTCGGCCGAGGGCAGGCGGGCTTCCGGATAGAAGCGGTTGGTGCGCTCCTCGCCACGCGCGTCCTGCAGCTGGCGCCGCGTCAGCCGCTCGATCACCAGCACCGGCGTGCGGCTCTGGCCGGAATGAACGACCGCGAAGGCATCGAAGCACAGCTCGCGCAGCCGGCGCTGCGGGCTGAGGTCGATGCGCGGCAGCACGCTCTTCTGAGGAAAGAACTGCGGGCAGCGGCTGCTGCTGCCGGGATAGCCCCGCGGTGCATCGGCGGCTGGCGTGGCCGGCGGCTCGTCGGTGCGCGCCGATCCAGGCAGGAAGGACTTGAAGGGAGAGTCGAAGGCGCTGGCCGGCACGGACAGCAGCACGAGCGCAGCAGCACAGGCCAGCGCGGAGGGCAGGAAGCGGAGTGACAAGGCGGACGGCGCGCATCGCGGCGCGAAGCTGAAGGTTGCATGAAAGGCCATGACACTAACCGAAGTCGATGCGGAACACCGCCCAGATCGGGGAGTCGACTCCTGCCTGTCGCTGCTAACGTCCTGCGCATGAACGATTCCTCGATCCCTTCGCGTCTGCTGCGTGCCTGCGCAATGCCTGCGCTGCTGGCGCTGGCTCAGGCCACGGCGGCGGTGCCTGCCGTCGCTGCCAGCACCGCCGCCTCCTCGGCGCTCGACAGCGCCTCCTCGGCGGTCGGCAGCCTGTCGACCTCCATCGGCCAGTCGAGCCGAAGCTCGTCGGGCGGCGATCTGGCCGCCGGCGACTGGCGGGTGACCGATGTCGCCGAACTGCCCGCCGACGCCGCCCCGCCCGGGCGGGCACTGCTGGCGCTGACACTGCAGGCCGAGCCCGGCGGCACCGAGCTGGTGCTGAAGCTGCCGCGTGCGCTGGCCGAGCGCCAGGCGCTGGGCACGGGGGTGCTGCTGAACGTGCGCCGTCAGGGCTGGGGCTTCGAGCTGGCCCGTGTCGGCGCGGTCGAACCCTTCTTCCTGGTGCTGGACGATGTGCGCCACCGCGAGCTCGGCTCGCGCCCGGTCACGCTGTGAGCCGGGCGGCGGCCTGGTTGCCGCTGGCTCTGCTGCTGCTGGCCCCCCCGGTCCGGGCAGATTGGCTGCAGCCGTGTGCTGCCGCGCCGGATCCGGGCCCGCGCGCCATCGGCCGGATGCTGATGTTGGCCGAGCGCGTGCGCACCGAGCTGGAGGCCTCCGGCCGCCGGATCGCGCTGGTGTCGCGTGCCGGGCTCGATCTGGATCGCATCGGCCACCGCTTCTCGCATGCTGGCTTCAGCGTGCGGGCCAGTGCCGACGGGCCGTGGTCGGTGCGCCAGCTCTACTACGCCTGCGAAGAGGGCCGCTCGCGCCTGTTCGACCAGGGGCTGGCCGGCTTCCTGGCCGGTGCCGAGCGGCCTGAGCGCGGCCATCTGTCGGTGTTGCTGCTGCCGCTGGAGGCCCGTGCCGACGAGGCCGCGCTGGAGGCCGCGCTGCTCGATGCCAGCCGCTCGCTCGAGGTGCTGGGCGCCGTCTACAGCCCCAACGCGCATGCCTTCTCGACCCGTTATCAGAACTGCAACCAGTGGGCCGCGGAGCTGATCGCCATCGCCGGTGGTGCCGCACCCGGGCGCGAGGCCGCGCAAGTCTGGCTGCGCCGGGCCGGCTATCAGCCCAGCCGCATCGAGCTGCCGCTCTGGGCGGTCGACCTCACGCGCCTGGTGCCCTGGCTGCACCATGACGATCATCCGCCCGAGGATCTGGCCGCCGGGCACATGCAGGTCAGCCTGCCGGCGGCGCTCGAGGACTTCATGCGCCAGCGCTGGCCGGCCGCCGAGCGGCTGCAGTTCTGCCATGCCGGCGCCCGGGGCGTGCTGCGCCGGGGCGGAGCGCCGCTGAGCGACGACTGCGTGGCGGATGCGCGCGCGGGCGACGAGGTGTTCGCGCTGGAGTGAGACGGCGCGCGTGTCGCGGGGACGCTCAGTTCGAGGCCGCCTCCATCGCCTCGATCTGCTCGCCGATCTCCAGCCACTCCATCTCGAGCGTCTCGATGCGATCGTCAAGCGCCTTGAGGCGGCGGCCCTGCTCGGCGCGTTCGGCCGGGCTCATGTCGGGGCTGCCCATGGCGTCGAGCAGCGCGGCGTGCTCGGCCTGGGCTTTCTCCAGCGCCTGTTCGGCCTGCTGCTGGCGCCTCTTCAGTGGTTTGGTGAGTTCGGCCCGTTTCATGCGTGCAGCCGCCTGGGCCTTGCGTTCGTCGCGGCTGGAGGGCGCAGACGGGGCCGCTGATGCCGGGGAGCTGGCCGCACGGGCCTGCTCCTGCGCGGCCCGGTCTTCCTCGCGGGCGCGGCGGGTGATCTCGCGGCTCTGCTCGAGCAGCCACTTCTGGTAGTCGTCGAGGTCGCCGTCGAAGGGCTCGACCTGGCCACCGGTGACCAGCCAGAACTCGTCGCAGACCTCGCGCAGCAGCGCCCGGTCGTGGCTGACCAGCATCACCGTGCCCTCGTACTCGTTGAGCGCCATGCTCAGCGCCTCGCGGGTGGTGAGGTCCAGGTGGTTGGTCGGCTCGTCGAGCAGCAGCAGGTTGGGGCGCTGCCAGACCAGCATCGCCAGCACCAGGCGCGCCTTCTCGCCCCCCGAGAGCGAGCCGACCTCCTGGTTGACCATGTCGCCGACGAAGCGGAAGCGCCCGAGGAAGTCGCGCAGCTCCTGCTCGCGCGCCTGCGGGCTGACCTCGCGGGCCAGGCGGATCATGTGCGCCAGCGGACCTTCGTCGGGGCGCAGCACGTCCATTTCCTGCTGCGCGAAGTAGCCGATCGCCAGCCCCTTGCCTTCCTGGACCCGGCCTGACAGGCGCCGGATCGACCCCGCCAGCGTCTTGACCAGCGTCGACTTGCCCTGACCGTTGGCCCCCAGGATGCCGATGCGCTGGCCCGGCAGCACCGACTTGGTCACGCCGCGCACGATGGCCGTTTCGCCGTAGCCGACCTCCACGCTGTCCATCACCAGCATCGGGTTGGGCAGGCTCAGCGGCTCGCGGAAGGAGAACTCGAAGTCGGCGGCGGTCAGCACCGGCGCGAGCTTCTCCATGCGAGCCAGCGCCTTGACCCGGCTCTGGGCCTGCTTGGCCTTGGAGGCCTTGGCCTTGAACCGGTCGATGAAGCGTTGCAGCTGCGTCACCTTGTCCTGCTGACGGCTGTAGGCGGCCTGCTGCTGCAGCATGCGCTCGGCGCGCATCGACTCGAAGGTGGTGTAGTTGCCGCCATAGCGGGTGACCCGGGACTCGTCCAGGTGCAGCGTGACCCGGGTGACGGTGTCGAGAAACTCGCGGTCGTGGCTGATGACCAGCATCGTGCCCTCGAAGCGCAGCAGCCACGCCTCCAGCCAGACCAGCGCGTCCAGGTCCAGGTGGTTGGTGGGCTCGTCGAGCAGCAGCAGGTCGCCTGGACACATCAGCGCGCGCGCGAGCTGCAGCCGCATGCGCCAGCCCCCCGAGAAGCTGTTGACCGGGCCGTCGAGCTGACTGACCCGGAAGCCCAGGCCCAGCAGCAGCGCCTGGGCCCGTGCACGGGCATCGAAGGCGCCGACCTCGGCCAGCCGGGCATGGGCCTCGCCGATGGCGTTGCCGTCGCCGTGGGTCTCGGCGTCGGTCAGTGCGGCGCGTGCAGCCATCAGCGGCGCGTCGCCCTCCAGCACGAACTCGGTCGCGCCGGTCTCGGTCTCGGGCATGTTCTGCGCAACCTCGGCGATGCGCCAGCGCGGGGGCATCTCGATGTCGCCGGCGTCCGGGTGCAGCCGGTCGGTCAGCAGCGCGAACAGCGAGGACTTGCCCGCGCCGTTGCGTCCCACCAGCGAGGCTTTTTCGCCCGGCTGGAGCGTGAATGAGGTGTCGTCGAGCACGAGCTTCGTGCCACGGCGCAGCGTGATGTTCTTGAACTGGAGCATGGGGGAGTCAGGTTCAGCGCCGGTCGGCGACGAGTTTGAGCGCCGAGAGCGTGTCGGCCAGATCGATGACCGCCATCGCGTAGTAGGCCGACCAGTTGTAGCGGGTGATCGTCCAGAAGTTGCTGGTGCCGGCGACGAAGGAGGGCGGCTCGACGCCGTTGCGCAGCTCCACCAGCGCGAGCTGGCCGCCGAACTGCTGGCCCGCCGGGCTGAGCGTGGCGCCGCGCGCTGCCAGGTCCGCCGCCTTGAAGCTGGGCAGGATGTCAGGCGCCAGCAGCGCCTCGCGGTCCGGGCCTTCGGGCGGGGGCAGCACGTCGAAATGCGTCGGCAGATCGCGCTGCCAGCCATGCACCGACAGGAAGTTCGCCACGCTGCCGACCCCGTCGGCGACGCTGCGGTGCAGGTCGACGCGGCCGTCCCCGTCGAAGTCGACCGCGAACTTCAGCCAGGAGCTGGGCATGAACTGCGGCATGCCCAGCGCGCCGGCATAGGAGCCGCGGATCGTCATCACGTTGACCCGGTCGCGCGCGGCCAGCACGAACAGGGCTTCCAGCTCGTCGCGGAAGAAGGCCGAGCGGTCGCTGCGCCCGCGCGGGAAATCGAAGGCCAGCGTCGAGAGCGCGTCGATCGCGCGAAAGCCCCCGGTCTGGCGGCCGTAGATCGTCTCCACGCCGATGATCGCCACGATCACCGCGGCCGGCACGCCCCAGCGCGCCTCGGCCGCGGCCAGCACCGCCTCGTTGTCGCGCCAGAAGGCCACACCCTCGCGCACCCGCAGCGTGTCGAGGAAGCGCGAGCGGTAGACCTTCCAGTTCTTCGCCGCCGGACTGGCCGCCGGCATGATCAGCCGCGCGACCTGCGGCTGGTAGCGTGCATCGGCCAGCGCGGTGGCGACCACCTCGTCATCGAGCTGGGGATGGCGGCTGACGAGCTGGCGCACGAAGGTGGAGACCTCCTCGCGGCCCTCGTAGCCGGGCGGCGGCGGCGACACGGTCTGGGCGCTGGCCATGGCCGGGGCGACGGCCAGGGCGACGGCCACGGTGGCGAGCCGCGCCGTCAGGCGGCGGCGCATCGGGTTCGGGGTTGCTGACATGGCGTGATTGTCGCCGCTGGCGCTAAGCTGCGCCGCGCACTCTCGCTGATCCACCCGACCCACCCCCGAGGAGACGCCCGATGAACAACAGCCTGTCCGCCCCGATCGCCCCGATCCTGCTGAGCCAGCGCGACGCGCACGGCGTCGTCACGCTGACGCTGAACCGCCCCGAGGCCTTCAATGCGCTGTCGGAGGCGATGCTGGCGGCGCTGCAGTCCGAGCTCGACGTGCTGACCCGTGACGAGGCGCTGCGCGTGGTGGTGATCGCCGCGGCCGGTCGGGCGTTCTGCGCTGGCCACGACCTGAAAGAGATGCGCGCCGAGCCGAGCCTGGCCTACTACCAGGATCTGTTCGGTCGCTGCGGCCGGGTCATGACGACGATCCAGCGCCTGGCCGTGCCGGTGATCGCCAAGGTCCAGGGCGTGGCCACCGCGGCCGGCTGCCAGCTGGTGGCGGCCTGCGACCTGGCGGTGGCCGTCGATCGCGCGCGCTTCGCGGTCAGCGGCGTCAACCTGGGCCTGTTCTGCGCCACGCCCGGCGTGGCGCTGTCACGCAACCTGCCGCGCAAGCAGGCCTTCGAGATGCTGGTCACCGGCGAGTTCATCTCGGCCGAGGAGGCACTGCGGCGTGGCCTGGTCAACCGGGTCGTGCCCGCCGAGGCGCTCGAGGCCGAGCTGGCCCGGCTGGTCGACACCATCCTGGCCAAGCCGCGCACTGCCATCGCGATGGGCAAGGCGTTGTTCTACCGGCAGGCGGAGATGGGCGTGGAGGCGGCCTACCAGTCGGCGGTGCAGACCATGGCCTGCAACATGATGGACGACCGTGCGCTCGAGGGCGTGCAGGCCTTCATCGACAAGCGCGACCCCGCTTGGCGCCAGCCTGACGGCACCGCAGCCTGACCGCGGCAGCGCTCGGGGATCACATCCCGGCGTAGTTGGGCCCGCCGCCGCCCTCCGGCGTGACCCAGACGATGTTCTGCGTCGGGTCCTTGATGTCGCAGGTCTTGCAGTGCACGCAGTTCTGCGCGTTGATGACGAGCTTGTCATGGCCGTTGTCGGTCTTGACGAACTCGTACACGCCGGCCGGGCAGTAGCGGGTTTCCGGGGCGGCATAGACCGCCAGGTTGGTCTCGACCGGCACGCGTGCGTCCTTCAGCGTCAGGTGCGCGGGCTGGTGTTCCTCGTGGTTGGTGTTGGAGACGAACACCGAGCTGAGGCGGTCGAAGCTGATGATGCCATCCGGCTTCGGGTACTCGATCTTCTCGCAGTCGGCGGCCGGGCGCAGGCGGGCGTGGTCGGGCTCGGTGCGGTGGATGGTCCACGGCGGCGCGTCCAGGCCGATCTTCGGCAGCAGC
Source organism: Pseudomonadota bacterium (assembly GCA_046050625.1). Lineage (GTDB taxonomy): Bacteria > Pseudomonadota > Gammaproteobacteria > Burkholderiales > Burkholderiaceae_C > Sphaerotilus. Next base: position 8,079 of record JBJOPV010000033.1, on the reverse strand, counting down.
CAGTGCTCGATGCCGGTCATCAGCGAGCCGACCCACACGCCCTTCTTGAACCACTGCTTGAAGTTGCGCGAGCGGTCGAGCTCCTTGTGCAGCCAGCTGGCCTCGAAGGCCTCCGGGTAGGCCGAGAGCTCGTCGCCCTGGCGGCCGGCGGCCAGCGCCTCGAAGGCGGCCTCGGCGGCCAGGATGCCGGTCTTGATCGCGGCGTGGCTGCCCTTGATGCGTGCGGCGTTCAGGTAGCCGGCGTCGCAGCCGACCAGCGCGCCGCCCGGGAACACCGTCCTGGGCAGGCTCAGCAGGCCGCCAGCGGTGATCGCGCGCGCGCCGTAGCTCAGGCGCTTGCCGCCTTCGAGATACTGGCGGATCGACGGATGCGTCTTCCAGCGCTGCATCTCCTCGAAGGGGCTCAGCCAGGGGTTCTGGTAGTCCAGCCCGACGACAAAGCCCAGCGTGACCTTGTTGTCTTCCAGGTGGTAGAGGAAGCCGCCGCCGTAGGTGTCGGGCTGCATCGGCCAGCCGGCGGTGTGCACCACCAGACCCGGCTTGTGCTGGGCCGGATCGATTTCCCACAGCTCCTTGATGCCGATGCCGTAGCTCTGCGGATCCCGGCCCTCGTCGAGCTGGAAGCGGGCGATCAGCTGCCGGCCCAGGTGGCCGCGCGCGCCCTCGGCGAACAGCGTGTACTTGCCGTGCAGCGCCATGCCGATCTGGAAGGCGTCGCTGGGCTCGCCGTCCTTGCCCACGCCCTGGTTGCCGGTGGCGATGCCCTTGACGCTGCCGTCGTCGTTGTAGAGCACTTCTGCCGCGGCGAAGCCGGGGAAGATCTCCACGCCCAGGCCTTCGGCCTGCTCGGCCATCCAGCGCACCACGCTGCCCAGGCTGATGACGTAGTTGCCGGCGTTGTGGAAGCAGTCCGGCACCAGGAAGTCGGGCGTCTTGGTGGCTCCGGTCTCGTTCAGGAACAACACCTCGTCGGCCGTGACCGGCTGGTTCAGCGGCGCGCCGCGCGCCTTCCAGTCCGGGAACAGCTCGTTCATCGCGATCGGGTCCATGACCGCGCCCGACAGGATGTGCGCGCCCGGCTCCGAGCCTTTCTCGATGACGACGACCGAGAGTTCCTGCCCCTTTGCGCTGGCGAGCTGCTTGAGACGGATGGCGGCGGCCAGTCCGGCCGGGCCGGCGCCGACGATGACGACGTCATAGTCCATCGCTTCGCGCGGGCCGTACTGGGCGAGGATCTCCTGGGGGGTCATGGGGTTGTCCTGTGTTGTTGGAGGGGCTGCCGGAACAAGGGTGCAAGGGTGACAGACCGGAGCGGCGTGAATTCTAACGGTCCGGCTGCAAAAAAAGAACGATCGTTCTTTTTAGTGGCGATGCGGATGCGCCACAGCGCAGGACCGGCGAGATGCCCCTGTGCACGCGGCTTTTTCCGTGCAACTGGTACCGAACGATATTTCTATCCTCCCGACATCAATCGCAGTCAGTGCCAACCCGGACGGATGCGTCTGATCGGTGAGCGCAGGAAACAGAGGTAGGTGTCATGCTGGGACTGCTGGTCTCCGAACTGGTCAGGATGGTCGAGGTGCGTCATGGCGCGGTCATGGCCGACGTGCTGATGTTCGGCACGGAGGTGCCCCCGCGAGATCGGGTGCAGGCGCTCGATGGCTATCCAGCCGAGCAGATCGCGGTGCTGATCGAGGCGCTGGCGCTGCGCACTGGCGAGGCGCCTCGCCCGCTGGTCCGGGCGTTCGCGTCGCAGCTGGTGCGACGCATCCAGCATGTGCATCCGGCGCTCTACCAGCGCCATGCCGATCTGCTCGAACCCTTGCTGCTGCCGGCCGAGGACTTGCCGCTGGCGCCTGCGCGGCCGACCAGCGAGCTGGCCCGCCACGAGATCGAGATCCTGTTCGGTGATCGCCGGGAGGTGCAGCGCCTGGTCGATGGCCTGCATCAGGACATCGCCCGCTATGCGCTGCGGTGTCCGGTGGGCCAGGGGCACCATGCTATCGTCAGCGCCCCCCCGAAGCGCAAGTTTCGGCAGATTTCCACCTGACCAGGAGCATGTCATGAGCTATTCGATCGACCTGTCCGGCCGTGTCGCGCTGATCACCGGCGCGTCCAGCGGCCTGGGCGCCCAGTTCGCCCGCGTGCTGTCGCAGGCCGGCGCCGCGGTGGTGCTGGGCGGCCGGCGCTCCGACCGGCTCAAGGAGCTGCGCGCCGAGATCGAGGGCCAAGGCGGCGACGCGCATGTCGTCGAGCTCGATGTCACCGATCTCGACAGCATCAAGTCGGCGGTCGCGCACGCGGAGACCGAGGTCGGGGTGCTCGACATCCTGATCAACAACTCCGGCGTCAGCGCGACGAAGAAGATCCTCGACGTCACGCCCGACGACTTCGACTTCATCTTCGACACCAATGTGCGCGGTGCCTTCTTCGTCGCCCAGGAGGTGGGCCGGCGCATGGTGGCGCGCGCGCGCGGTGCGGCGCCCGGCACCTACACCGGTGGGCGCATCGTCAACATCGCCTCGATGGCGGGTCTGCGCGTGCTCAGCCAGATCGGGCCCTATGCGATGAGCAAGGCCGCGGTCATCCACATGACCCGCGCGATGGCGCTGGAGTGGGGCAAGTACGGCATCAACGTCAACGCGATCTGCCCGGGCTACATCGACACCGAGATCAACCACCATCACTGGGACACCGAGGCCGGCCAGAAGCTGGTGAACATGCTGCCGCGCAAGCGCCTGGGTAAGCCCGAGGATCTGGACCTGGCGCTGCTGATGCTGTGCGCCAACGAGAGCCACTTCGTCAACGGCGCCATCGTCCAGGCCGACGACGGCTTCGGCCTGTGAGGGAAAGGACCGTGATGATCCGTCGCACGCTGACCGCGCTGGAAGCCCGCATCGTCGCGGTGCTGGTCGAGAAGGAATCGACCGTGCCCGACACCTATCCGCTGTCGCTCAACGCGCTGTGCGCGGGCTGCAGCCAGAAGACCGCCCGCGATCCGGTCATGAGCGTGACCGAGCCGCAGGCCCTGGCCGCCATCGAGGAGCTCAAGGCGCTGAGCCTGGTCGTGGAGATCAGCGGCACGCGCACCGTCAAGTTCGAGCACAACCTGGGCCGCGCGCTGGGCGTGCCGGGCGCGGCGGTGGCGCTGCTGGCCACGCTGATGCTGCGCGGGCCGCAGACCGCCGCCGAGCTGCGCCTGCACAGCGAGCGGCTGCACCGCTTCGCCGATGTGTCCTCGGTCGAGGGTTTTCTCGATGAGCTGGCGGGCAAGGCCGTGCCGATGGTGCGCAAGCTGCCACGCGCGCCCGGCGCGCGCGAGTCGCGCTGGGTGCATCTGCTGTGCGGCGAGGTGCAGGCCGATGCCGCCAGCGCCGAGCCGGGTGCGCTGGTCGCAGCCGTGGCCGATGCCGGTCTGGCCGAGGAGGTCGCGGTGCTGCGTGCCGAGGTGGCCGAGCTGCGTGCACGCCTGGACCGTCTGACCGCGGCGCTGGGCACCGAGGTCTGATGCGCGACGGCGCATGAACGGGCTCGAGACAGCGCTGCTGGCACTGGGGCTGGCGCAGTCCGGCCTGCTGGTCTGGCTGCTGCTGCGCCCGGCACCGCCAGCCGCGGCGGATCCACAGCTGGAGGCCCGCCTGGCCGAGCGGCTGCAGGAGCTGACGGATGCGGTGATCGACGCCGGCCACGCGCACAGCGAGCGTGTCGAGCGCGAGCTGCGCGCCGAGGTCCAGGCCAGCGCGCGCGGCCTGCGCCAGGAGTCGAACGCGCAGCTCGCGCAGCTGCAGCGTCTGCTGATGACCCAGTCGGGCGAGGCGCTGCGCACCCAGGACGAGCACCTGCACCGCCTGGCCGAGGCCAGCGAGCGCCGGCTGCAGGCGCTGCAGCAGACGGTGGAGCAGCGGCTCGACCAGATGCGCTCCACCGTGGACGACCGGCTGCAGTCGACGCTGGAGACGCGCCTGGGCGAGAGCTTCCGGCTGGTGGCCGAGCGGCTCGAGCAGGTCCACCGCGGCCTGGGCGAGATGCAGACGCTGGCGCAGGGCGTGGGCGACCTGCGCCGGGTGCTGGGCAACGTCAAGACGCGCGGCATCCTGGGCGAGGTGCAGCTGGCGGCGCTGCTGGAGCAGGTCTTCACGCCGCAGCAGTACGCCACCAACGTCGCGACGGTGCCGGGCAGCCGCGAGCGCGTCGAGTTCGCCATCCGCCTGCCCGGGCGCGGCGCGCTGCCGGGCGAGGCGCCGGTCTGGCTGCCGATCGACGCGAAGTTCCCGCGCGAGGATTTCGAGCGGCTGCTCGACGCGCAGGACCGCGCCGACCGCGATGCGGCCGAATCCGCCGCGCGCGCGCTGGAGGCGCGCATCCGCGACGAGGCGCGCACCATCGCCACCAAATACCTGGCGCCGCCGCACACCACCGACTTCGCGGTGCTCTTCGTGCCGACGGAAGGGCTCTACGCCGAGCTGCTGCGCCGCCCCGGCCTCTTTGAGCGGCTGCAGCGCGAGCACCAGGTGACGCTGGCCGGGCCCACCACGCTGCTGGCGATGCTCGGCAGCCTGCAGATGGGTTTCCGCACGCTGGCGCTGGAGCAGCGCTCGACCGAGGTCTGGAAGATCCTCGGCGGCGTCAAGACCGAGTTCGCCCGCTTCGGCGAGGTGCTCGAGAAGACCCGGCGCAAGCTGCAGGAAGCCAGCTCCAGCATCGAGTCGGCCGAGGTCCGCACCCGTGCGATGGCGCGTCAGCTGCGCTCGGTCGAGGGGCTGACGGACGACCGACCCGGCGACCGTTCCGAGGATTGACGCGCCGGGTCGATCGCGTCAAGCAGGTCGGTGGCGACCGGGCAGGGCGCGCCGGTGATCCACGTCGCCAGCACCTCGCCGGCCAGCGCCGCGCTGGCCAGCCCGCGCGAGCCCAGGCCGGCGAGCAGGTACAGGCCGCCCTGCGCATCGTGCAGGCGTGGGCGCAGCCGCAGGGCGTCCAGCCGCTGGCGCCCGGTCGCGGCGGCCGCCTGCAGCGCGGGCCCGTCCACCGGCGGCCCCGCCAGCGGCAGCCGGTCCGGCGTGACCGCGCGCCAGCCGACCCGGCCGGCCAGGTCGCGCAGGTCGTGGGGCGTGAGGCTCGGCTCGATCAGCCCCAGGCGCTGCGCGCGCTGCAGATTGTGGTGGTGGTCGGCCGCGCGCACCTGCGGGTCGGGATCGTCATGCTGGGTGGTCGCGCCGGCCAGCACCCGGCCGTCGGGCAGCGCGAGCGCGTAGCCCTGGCCGGAGAGCGGGCGCAGCGCCTCAGGCGCCACCCGCAGCCCCGGCCAGCCTGGGGGCAGCACCGTGGTCTGGCCGCGCACCGATGCCAGCGACAGCCGGGTGCGCTCATCCAGCAGCGCTTGGCTGCCCAGCGCCGCCGCGACCACCAGCACCGGCGCGGCCGCCAGCACCCGGCCGTCCTCATCCAGCGCCTGCCACAGGCCGCCGTCGCGCCGCAGCCGCTGCACCGCCAGTCCGCCGCGGAAGGTCGCGCCCTGCAGCAGATGGCGGCTCCAGTCGGCCGGCGACAGCCAGCCGCCCCGGCCGAACTGCCAGCCGCCGGGGCCACCGTGGGGCAGGCCGCTGAAGGCGGCGGCCGCTGCGCCGTCCTGCCAGTCGATCCAGTCGGCGGGCAGACCGACGGCGGCGAGCTGCGCGCGGGCCCGTGCCTCGTCCAGCCGCGGCTCCAGCCGCAGGAAGCCGTCGAGCCGGCCGGCGACCTGGCCGCTGGCCAGCATTGGTGCGGCCAGCCGCGCGGTGCGCAGCGCGGCAGTGCGGAACCAGCGCGCGTGCAGGCTGTCGGGCGCGTTGAAGATGCCGTGCATCAGCCCGCCGGGATTGCCCGAGGTCTCGGCCGCCGGCGTGGCCTGGCGGTCGATCACCTCCACCTGCCAGCCCTGGCGCAGCAGGCCGTGCGCCGCTGCCGCCCCGGCCAGACCTGCGCCGATCACCAGCGCCTGGCGTGGCCCGGCGTGCGGCGGGCGCCACGCGGCCGGGCGCGGCGGCACGAAGCGCGGCGCGTGCCGCGCCACCGTGATGTCGCGCTTGCCGCCGAAGCCGGGCGCGCGCTCGACCTCGAAGCCGATCGAGGCCAGACCGTCGCGCACCGCGCGCGCCGCGCTCCAGGTCGCGGCGGTGGTGCCGGGCGCGACCAGGCGGGCCAGCCGGCGGAACAGCTCGGCGCTCCACAGCTCGGCATGGCGCGCGGGCGCGAAGCCGTCCAGGTAGAGCGCATCGGCCTCGGCCTGCAGTCCGGGCAGCGTCTGCAGCGCATCGCCGAAGACCAGCAGCAGCTGCACCCGGCCCGCCTCGAAATCGAGCGCGTGCAGGTCGGGGGTGAGCGGAGGCCATTGCGCGATCAGCTCGGCGGCCAGCGCCGGCGTCTCGCTGGCGCGGTGGACCTGCCGCAGGTCCTCCAGCCGAAGTGGGTGCTTCTCCAGCGAGATGAAGACCAGCCGCTCGCAGCGCTGCGGATCCACCCTCCAGGCCGCCCAGGTGGCCAGGAAGTTGTTGCCCAGGCCGAAGCCGGTCTCCAGGATCACGAAGCGCTCGCGGCCCTGCCAGCGCCCGGGCAGGCCGTTGCCGGTCAGGAAGACATGGTGCGCCTGCGCGAAGGCGCCGGCGGCGGTGTGGTAGACGTCGCCGTAGTCGGGCGCGCAGGGCGTGCCGTCGGGCAGGAGGTCGACGCGGGCAGGGGAGATCGGGGCAAGGACGCTCATCGGAGCGGCATTGTCGGGGATCGCGTCGGGGCCCGGACGGGCAGGGCACACTTGCGGCCTCTGGTCTTTCTGGCCTTCCTGATGTTCTCGATCCTGCGTCCCGACATGACACCGAACCGCTTTCTCTCCCGCTCCCTGCTGATTCTGGCGGGGGCTGGCACGCTGGCCCTGACGCTGGCCGGCTGCTCGGCCGAGCCGGCCGACACCCATCCTGACCAGCCGGTGACGAAGCGGCGCGAGATCTTCAAGTCCTTCACCCGCAGCTTCGAGCCGATCGGTCAGGTCGCGCGCGACCGCAAGCCCTACCAGGCGGCCGAGTTTCTGGCCCAGGCCCAGGCTCTGCAGAAGCTGGCCGATCAGCCCTGGGCGCTGTTCCCGGCCGACAGCAACTATCCCCCGACCCGCGCGCTGACAGCGGTCTGGGACAAGCCGGCCGAGTTCGCCCAGGCCCGTGCCGACTACCGCCAGAAGGTCGATGCGCTGGTGGTCGCGGCCCAGGGCTCCGATCTGGAGCGCATCAAGGCGGCGGTCAGCCAGGTCGAGGGCAGCTGCCGCAGCTGCCATGACGCCTTCCGCAAGCCGTGAGGCGGCGCTCTCTGGGACAATCCGGGCCATGAGCGACCTCCAGAACATTTCCTCCACCTCCGCCGCACCGAAGATCGGATTCGTGAGCCTGGGCTGCCCGAAGGCGTTGACGGACTCCGAACTGATCCTGACCCAGCTCTCGGCCGAGGGCTACGCCACCAGCAAGACCTTCCAGGGCGCCGATCTGGTGATCGTCAACACCTGCGGCTTCATCGACGATGCGGTCAAGGAGAGCCTGGACACCATCGGCGAGGCGCTGGCCGAGAACGGCAAGGTGATCGTCACCGGCTGCCTGGGCTCGCGCACGGCCGACGGCGGCGAGAACCTGGTGCGCCAGGTTCACCCCAAAGTGCTGGCCGTGACCGGCCCGCACGCCACCCAGGAGGTGATGGACGCGGTGCACCAGCATGTGCCCAAGCCGCACGATCCCTTCGTCGACCTGGTGCCGGCCGCCGGCATCAAGCTCACCCCGAAGCACTACGCCTACCTGAAGATCAGCGAGGGCTGCAACCACCGCTGCAGCTTCTGCATCATCCCGTCGATGCGCGGCGACCTGGTCTCGCGTCCGGTGGGCGACGTGCTGAGCGAGGCCCGCGCGCTGTTCGAGGGCGGCGTGAAGGAGCTGCTGGTCATCAGCCAGGACACCTCGGCCTATGGCGTGGACGTCAAATACCGCACCGGCTTCTGGGACGGCACGCCGGTCAAGACCCGCATGTTCGACCTGGTGGCCCGGCTGGGCGAGATCGCCAAGTCCT
>JBJOPV010000032.1:0-21261 GCA_046050625.1 Pseudomonadota bacterium | reverse complement strand
GAGACGCTGAAGCTGGCGCTGTCGCGCCAGAGCGAGACGGCGCTGCGCCACTACCTGACCGAGGTGCACCAGCTCGGCGCCGAGCTGTCGATGTCGCTGCTGCTGTGCCCGGTCACGCCCGAGATGGTCGCGCTGGCCGAGCGCTCGCCCGACCAGAACGCGCACCGCCAGGACGAGCCCTACCGCCGCGCGCTGATCGGCATCTATTCGCGCCTGGCCGCGACGCTGCACGCGCTGACCGGCACCGAGGCGCTGCGCCACGCGGTCGCGCCGCAGAACCCCTACGCCTCGGCCGGCGAGTTCCTCGCCGACCTGCAGGTGATCGAGGCCTCGCTGACGTTCCACCATGCGCAGGCGCTGATCGCGCCGCGCCTGGCGCCGCTGATGCGCGCGGTCGAGGTCTTCGGCTTCCACCTGGCCACGGTCGACCTGCGCCAGAGCTCGGACAAGCACGAGGAGGTGGTGGCCGAGCTGCTGCGCGTGGCGCGCATCGAGGCCGACTATTCAAGCCTGGACGAGGCCGGCCGGCGCGCGCTGCTGCTCAAGATCCTGGATGACGCCCGCCCGCTGCGCGTGATCGGCGCCGAGTACTCGGACCACGCCCGCAGCGAGCTGGCCATCTTCGAGACCGCACGCGAGATGCTGGGCCGTTTCGGCCGCCACGCGCTGCGCCACTACATCATCAGCCACACCGAGGACGTCAGCGACCTGCTGGAAGTGCTGGTGCTGCAGAAGGAAGTCGGCCTGATGCGCGGCACGCTCGACAGCGGCGCCGCGGTCAACGACCTGATCGTCGTGCCGCTGTTCGAGACCATCGGCGACCTGCGCAACGCCGCGCCGATCATGGCGCAGTTCTATGCGCTGCCCGGCATCGCTGGCCTGGTCGAGCGCTCGGGCCGCGAGCAGGACATCATGCTGGGCTACTCGGACAGCAACAAGGATGGCGGCTTCTTCACCAGCAACTGGGAGCTGTACGCGGCCGAACTGGCGCTGGTGGAGCTGTTCGAGCAGCTCGGCCGCGACCACGGCATCCAGCTTCGCCTGTTCCACGGCCGCGGCGGCACGGTGGGCCGGGGCGGCGGCCCGAGCTACCAGGCCATCCTGGCGCAACCGCCCGGCACGGTGAATGGCCAGATCCGCCTGACCGAGCAGGGCGAGGTGATCGCCTCGAAGTACGCCCACCCCGAGATCGGCCTGCGCAACCTGGAGACGCTGGTGGCCGCGACGCTGGAGGCCACGCTGCTGCACCCGACCAAGAGCGCCCCGCAGGCCTTCCTGGACGCGGCCGCCGAGATCTCAGGGGCGAGCATGGCCGCCTACCGCACGCTGGTCTACGAGACCCCGGGCTTCACCGACTACTTCTTCAGCGCCACGCCGATCCGCGAGATCGCAGAGCTGAACATCGGCTCACGACCGGCCTCCCGCAAGGCGACGCGGGCGATCGAGGACCTGCGCGCCATTCCCTGGGGCTTCTCGTGGGGCCAATGCCGGGTGGCGCTGCCGGGCTGGTGCGGCTTCGGCTCGGCCGTCACCGCCTACCTGGCCGGCGCCAAGGGCGACAAGGCCCAGGCCGAGCGCCTGGCGCTGCTGCAGCGCATGTTCCGGGACTGGCCCTTCTTCCGCACGCTGCTGTCGAACCTGGACATGGTGCTGGCCAAGTCAGACCTGCGCATCGCTGCGCGGTATCTGGATCTGGTCGAGGACAAGAAGCTGGGCAAGAAGATCTTCGCCGCGATCGAGGCCGAATGGCAGCGCACCCACGACGCGCTGAACCAGATCACCGGCGAGACCCAGCGCCTGGCCGCCAACCCGACGCTGGCGCGCTCGATCGAGCACCGCTTCCCCTACCTGGACCCGCTCAACCACCTGCAGGTCGAGCTGATGCGTCGCTACCGCCAGCGCCCCGCCGAGGCGAAGACGGCGGGCGATGCGACGCTCGAGCGTCTGCAGCGCGGCATCCACATCTCGATCAACGGGGTGGCCGCGGGCCTGCGCAACACCGGCTGAGGCCAGCCGGGGGCGGCCGGCGCTCAGCCGGCGGCCGCCTCGAAGCCTTCGAGCACGTTGACGACGTTGATGCCCACCTCGGCGACCGCGTAGCCGCCCTCCATCGTCAGCACCACCGGCAGGCCGGCGCGCGCCAGGCGCTCACCCAGGCGCAGGTAGTCGTCGGCGCGCAGGTGAAAGCCCGAGATCGGGTCGCCCTCGAAGGTGTCCACGCCCAGTGCCACCACCAGCGCCTCGGCGCGGTGGGCGGCCACCGCGGCCAGACCGGCCTCGAGCGCCTCGAACCAGGTTTCGACCGTCGTGCCGCGCGGCAGCGGCAGGTTCAGGTTCGCCCCCAGGCCGGCGCCCTCGCCGCGCTCGTCGGCGTGGCCGAGGAAGAAGGGATATTCGGTGCGCGGGTCGCCGTGCAGCGACACCGTCAGCACGTCGTCGCGGCCGTAGAAGATCGTCTGCGTGCCGTTGCCGTGGTGGTAATCGACATCGAGCACCGCCACGCGCGCAGCGCCCTGGTCGCGCAGCACCTGCGCCGCCAGCGCGGCGTTGTTGAGAAAGCAGTAGCCGCCGAAGAAGTCCGGCCCGGCGTGGTGGCCGGGCGGGCGGGTCAGCGCGAAGGCGGCGCGCTCGCCACCCGCCACCGCCAGCGCGGCCGAGCGGGCGCAGGCCGCGCCCTCGCGGGCCGCCGCCCAGGTGCCAGCCATGATCGGGCTGCCCGCGTCGAAGGAGAACAGCCCGATGCGCGCGGCGAAACTCTCGGGCAGCACGTCGGCGCGAAAGCCCCGCACCGGCCAGACCGCCGGCAGGATGTCGGTCTGCGCGTTGGCGGGATCAAGTGCGACCCACTCGTCCCAGGCGCCGGCCAGGAAATCGAGGTAGCGCGGCGCGTGGATCGCCGCCAGCGCGGCGCCCAGATCCGGCTGCACCTGCGGCTCCAGCAGCGCGCCGACCGGCCGGCGCGCCAGCTCGGCCAGCACATGGTCGAGTCGCGCGGGCGTCTCGTGGCAGGGCACGAGACGCCCGCGGTACATCTCCAGGCGCGCGTCGTGGCGGCGGTAGAGGGCGTTGCGGAAGATCTTCATCGGCACCGGCCCTCCCCGCCGGACAGGACGCTCAGAACACTCCGGCCGCTCACTCGCCCAGATAGGCGGCGCGGACCTTCGGGTCCTCGAGCAGCTGGCGGCCGGCGCCGGTCATGGTGATCAGGCCGGACTCCATCACGTAGCCGCGGTCAGCCACCGCCAGCGCGCGGCTGGCGTTCTGCTCGACCAGCAGCATGGTCACGCCCTGCTTGTGGATGTCGTTCACCACCTCGAAGATCTTGTCGACCATGATCGGCGACAGGCCCATCGACGGCTCGTCGAGCAGCAGCACCTTGGGACGGGCCATGAGCGCGCGGCCCATCGCCAGCATCTGCTGCTCGCCGCCCGACATCGTGCCGGCGAGCTGGTCGCGGCGCTCCTTCAGGCGCGGGAAGATGGAGAACACCTTGTCGATGTCCTCCAGGATGCCCGCCTTGTCGTCGCGGGTGTAGGCGCCCATCTGCAGGTTCTCGGTGATGGTCATCCGGGTGAAGGTGCCGCGACCTTCCGGGATCATCACCAGGCCCTGCTTGGCCAGGTCCCAGGCGCCCTGGCCCTTGAGGCTCTTGCCCAGGTACTTCACGTCGCCGTCACCGATCGGCTGCAGGCCGGTGACCGCCTTCAGCGTGGTGGTCTTGCCCGCGCCGTTGGCGCCGATCAGCGAGACCAGCTCGCCCTCGCGCACCTCCAGGCTCACGCCCTTGACGGCCTGGATGCCGCCGTAGGCGACCTTGACGTTCTCGATGCTGAGCAGGACCTGCCCGCTCTTCTTGTGGTTGCTCGACATGATGGTGTGCTTTCCTGTGCGATCAAGCCGGGCTCAGTGGGCCTTGTGGCCGGTGCCGAGGTAGGCCTCGATCACCTTCTCGTTCTTCTGCACCTCGGCCGCGGTGCCCTCGGCGATCTGCTTGCCGTAGTCGAGCACCGTCAGCCGGTCGCACAGGCCCATCATCAGCTTGACGTCGTGCTCGATGATCAGGATGGTGCGGCCGTCCTTGCGGATGCGGTCGATCAGCTCGCGCAGCACCACCTTCTCGGTGGCGTTCATGCCGGCGGCCGGCTCGTCCAGCGCGATCAGCTTCGGATCGGTGGCCAGCGCGCGGGCGATCTCCAGGCGACGCTGGTCGCCGTAGGACAGCGTGCGCGACTTGAACTCGGCGTACTTGCCGATGCCCACATAGTCGAGCAGCTCCTGCGCACGGCGGGCGATCGCGGCCTCTTCGGCCTTGAAGCCGGGCGTGCGGAAGATCGCGCCGAGCAGGCCCGACGAGGTGCGCACGTGGCGGCCGACCATCACGTTCTCCAGCGCCGTCATCTCGGGGAAGAGACGGATGTTCTGGAAGGTGCGCGCGATGCCGGCGGCGGCCACCTCGTGCACGGCGGTGGGCGTGTAGGGCGTGCCACCGAGCTGGAACGTGCCGCCGTCGGGCGTGTACAGGCCGGTGATGACGTTGAAGAACGTCGTCTTGCCGGCGCCGTTCGGCCCGATCAGGCCGTAGACCTGACCCTTGCGGATGGTGATGCCGACGTCGGAGAGGGCCTGCAGGCCGCCGAAGCGCTTGGAGACGCCCTTGACCTCGAGGACGATCTCGGATTGCGTGCTGTTGCTCATGAGGTGCTTCTCCTGGGGATCACTTGGCCACCGGGGCGGCCTTGCCATGCTCGGGCGCCGGCCACAGGCCGCGCGGACGCAGCAGCATGATCGAGATCATCGCCAGCGCGATCAGCAGCTGGCGCAGGATGGCGGCGTCGAGGCGGCCGCCCGTCATCGCCTGGATGTCGCCGGCGACATAGCGCAGCACTTCCGGCAGCGCGGCCAGCATCACCGCCCCCAGGATCACGCCCGGAATGTGGCCGATGCCACCCAGCACCACCATCGCGACGATGATGATCGACTCGGCCAGCGTGAACGACTCCGGCGAGATGAAGCCCTGGAAGGCGGCGAACATCGCGCCCGAGACACCGCCGAAGGTGGCGCCCATGCCGAAGGCCAGCAGCTTGAGGTTGCGGGTGTTCAGGCCCATCGCCTTGGCCGCGATCTCGTCCTCGCGCACCGCCATCCAGGCGCGGCCGATGCGGGACGTCTCGATGCGGTGGCAGATGATGACGGTGAAGATCACCAGCGTCAGGAACAGGTAGTAGTACAGCGTCACCGACGGGAAGCTGTGGCCGAACAGCTCCAGCGGCTTGCCGAAGCTCACGCCACCGATGCTGATCGGATCGATCTGGCTGATGCCGCGCGGACCGTTGGTGATGTTGAGCGGATGCTCCAGGTTGTTCATGAACACCCGGATGATCTCGCCGAAGCCCAGCGTGACGATGGCCAGGTAGTCGCCGCGCAGCTTCAGCGTCGGCGCGCCCAGCACCATGCCGCAGATCGCCGCAACTGCCGCGGCGATCGGCACCACCGCCCAGATCGGGAAATGCATCCCGTCGGGATAGGCGGCCCGGATGGACTCGAAGTTCTCCATCAGGTGCGGCGAGGCCACCAGCGCATACAGATAGGCGCCGACGGCGTAGAAGGCGACATAGCCCAGGTCGAGCAGGCCGGCATAGCCGACGACGATGTTCAGGCCCAGGGCCAGCATCACGTACAGCAGAGCCAGCGCCATGATGCGCACCCAGCCCTGGCCGAACTGCGCCACCACCAGCGGCAGGGCCAGCAGCGCGACCGCCGCCAGCAGGAAGACGACGATCTGCTTGGTCTTGTCCATGTGTTGCATGTGAGTCTCTCCTTGGACGGCGTCAGGCGCGATCGGCGACACGCTCGCCCATCAGGCCGCTCGGGCGCAGCGTCAGGACCAGGATCAGCACCAGGAAGGCGAAGATCTCGACGTAGTGGCTGCCGAACAGGCCGCCGGTCAGGTCACCCAGGTAGCCGGCGCCCAGCGCCTCGATCAGGCCGAGCAGCACGCCGCCGACCATCGCGCCGGTCAGGTTGCCGATGCCGCCGAACACCGCCGCGGTGAAGGCCTTCAGGCCGGGCATGAAGCCCATGCTGTGCTGCAGCGTGCCGTAGTTGGCCGCCCACATGATGCCGGCGATGGCCGCCAGGGCCGCACCGATGATGAAGGTGGCGCTGATGATGTGGTCGGGGCGCACGCCCATCAGGCCGGCCACGCGCGGGTTCTCGGCCGTGGCGCGCATCGCTCGGCCGAGCTTGGTCTTGTTGACCAGCCACAGCAGGCCGGTCAGCACCACCGCGGTGATCACCAGGATCAGCACCTGGGTCAGCGTGATGACCGGGCCGTCCTCCCACAGGAAGAACACCTCGACCGGCAGCAGCTGCGGATAGGGCTTCGGATTCGGCTTCCAGATGATCATCGCCAGCGTCTGCAGCAGCAGGCTCATGCCCATCGCGGTGATCAGCGGCGCCAGGCGCGGCGCGTTGCGCAGCGGCCGGTAGGCGATCTTCTCGATGGCGTAGTTCAGCGCCGCGCAGACGATCACCGCGGCGATCGCCGAGATCAGCATGATCAGCCAGCCCGGCATGGGCGAGGCGGTATCCAGCAGAAAGGTCGCGACGGTCCAGCTGACCATGGCGCCGACCATGAGCACCTCGCCGTGCGCGAAGTTGATCAGGCTGATGATGCCGTAGACCATCGTGTAGCCCAGTGCGACGAGGGCATACATGCTCCCGAGCACCAGACCGTTGATGATCTGCTGTACAAAGATGTCCATTCCAAGATCTCCTGTGGCTTGCTCAGGAAATCGCAAGGGCCGTGCCAGCCCCTGGAAACCCTGACTCGCCCAGGGGATCGGCGGATCGTGACATCCTGCCGACTGCTGGTGCACCGCCCCCCCGGAACGGCCTGGAGCACCCGCGTCGTGGTGCGGCTCGCCCACGACGGCCGGCGCCGCGACAGCGGCACAAGCGCACGAACCGAAGAAGATCCGGACACCGGCCCCATCGACCGGATCAGACCCGGAAACACCCCCCGTTCAACGTGGCTTGTTCGCCTGAGCGTCGAGCTCCCGCAATCTCTCGAGCTTCTCGCCGATGCGGATCTCGAGCCCCCGGTCGACCGGCTGGTAGAAGCGCGGCGCCGGTGCCAGTCCGTCCGGGAAATAGTTCTCGCCGGACGGATATCCGTCCGGCTCGTCGTGCGCGTACCGGTAATTCCGTCCGTGGCCGAGATCCTTCATCAGCCGGGTTGGTGCATTGCGCAGGTGCGCCGGCACCGGACGCGAGCCGTCCTGCTTCACGAAGGCCTGCGCGGCCTTCCAGGCGACATAGGCGGCGTTGGACTTCGGCGCGACCGCCAGATAGAGCACCGCCTGCGCCAGCGTCAGCTCGCCCTCGGGCGAGCCCAGCCGCTCGTAGGTCTCCGAGGCGTCCAGCGCGATGCGCAGCGCCCGCGGATCGGCCAGGCCGATGTCCTCGCTGGCCATGCGCACCAGACGCCGGGCGATGTAGCGCGGGTCGGCGCCGCCGTCGATCATGCGCGCGAACCAGTACAGCGCGCCGTCCGGGCTGCTGCCGCGCACCGCCTTGTGCAGCGCCGAGATGGCGTCGAAGAACTGGTCGCCGCCCTTGTCGTAGCGGCGCAGCTGCGCACCCAGGCCGCGCTCGAGTGCGGCCTCGTCCAGCGGCCGGTCCGTGCCGGTCATGCTCGCCACGTTCTCGAAGGTGTTGAGCAGCCGGCGCGCGTCACCGTCGGCGTAGGCGACCAGGCGCTGCGCGGCCTCGGGCTCCGGTGCGGGCACAGGCAGCGCCTCGCAAGCCCGTGCCAGCAGCGCCAGCAGCTCAGCCTCGCTCAGCGGCTCGAGCACATGCACCGTCGCGCGCGACAGCAGCGCCGAGTTGACCTCGAAGGACGGGTTCTCGGTCGTCGCACCGATGAAGGTGAACAGCCCCGACTCGACATGCGGCAGGAAGGCGTCCTGCTGCGCCTTGTTGAAACGGTGCACCTCGTCGACGAAGACGATGCAGCGCCGCCCCCGCGCCTGCGAGCGCTGCGCGCACTCGACCGCCTCGCGGATGTCCTTGACGCCGCCCAGCACCGCCGAGATCGGCACGAAGTCGGCGTCAAAGGCCTCGGCGGTCAGCCGCGCCAGCGTCGTCTTGCCGACACCCGGCGGCCCCCACAGGATCATCGAGTGCGGCCGACGCGACAGGAAGGCCGTGCGCAGCGGCTTGCCCGGCCCCAGCAGGTGGCCCTGACCGATCACCTCGTCGATGTGGCGCGGGCGCAGCCGCTCGGCCAGCGGCGCCTCCGGGGTCGACGGCACGTTGACCGCAGCGCCTCCGACGCCCGAAGCGGTGCCCGACGGATTCCCGTCCGGCAGCTCGCCGAAGAGGTCGTTCACTGCTGCAGCACGTCGGCACCGGCCGGCGCGCTGAAGCGGAAGCGCTCGGCCGCCAGCTTCGGGTTGGCCTCAAAGCGCGGGAAGTCCAGCCGCGAGCGCTGGCCGAGCGCGTCGATCAGCTCGATCGCCGCCAGGTCCTTGCCGCGAAAACCCACCCGCAGCTGGCGGATCTGGCTCTCCTTCACCTTGGGCTGCGCCGCGACCCACTGCAGACCGCCCTGGTCCGGTTCGGCCGACAGGCTGAAGTCACGCTCCAGGCTGCCGCCGGCCAGCAGGGCCGCGGGCGTGGCGCCCAGCGCCTGGTCGAAGGGTCGCACCGTCACCTGGTTCAGGTCGACATCGAAGAGCCAGACCTTCTGGCCGTCGGCGACGATCTGCTGCTCGTAGGGCCGGGCGTAGTCGAAGCGGAAGCGGTTCGGGCGCTGGAACTCGAACTCGCCGCTGGAGGTCTTCTTCTTCGCGCCGTCAGGCGAGGTGGCGACCTGGGTGAAGGCCGCGCGGCCGGACTGCACCGTCTGCACGAAGCCGCGCAGCGCGTCGACCGCATCGGCGCGCGCCGGCAGCGCCGCGGTGGCGGTCACCGCCGCCAGCGCCAGCACCGAGAAGGATTCGAGAGAGAGCAGCTTCATTCTTCCTTGCGGGCCGGGACCAGGATGTCGCGGTTGCCGTTGGTGGACATGCTCGATACGAGTCCGGTTTTTTCCATTTGTTCCAGCAGTCGCGCCGCCCGGTTGTAGCCGATGCGCAGGTGGCGCTGCACCAGCGAGATCGAGGCCTTGCGGTTCTGCAGCACGATGGCCACGGCCTGGTCGTACATCGGATCGGCCTCGGCGTCGCCGCCACCGCCTTCGGCGTTGGTGTCGTTGGCGCCGTCACCCTCCAGCGTGCCGCCCTCCAGGATGCCCTCGATGTAGTTGGGCTCGCCCTGGCTCTTGAGGAACTCGACGACGCGGTGCACCTCGTCGTCGCTGACAAAGGCGCCATGCACCCGCACCGGCTGTCCGGTGCCCGAGGCCATGTAGAGCATGTCGCCCATGCCCAGCAGGGCCTCCGCGCCCATCTGGTCCAGGATGGTGCGGCTGTCGATCTTGCTCGAGACCTGGAAGCTCAGCCGGGTCGGGATGTTGGCCTTGATCAGGCCGGTGATCACGTCGACCGACGGGCGCTGCGTGGCCAGGATCAGGTGAATGCCGGCCGCACGCGCCTTCTGCGCCAGGCGGGCGATCAGCTCCTCGATCTTCTTGCCGACCACCATCATCAGGTCGGCCAGCTCGTCGATGACAACGACGATGTGCGGCAGGCGGTCGAGCGGCTCAGGGGCCTCCGGCGTCAGGCTGAACGGGTTGGGGATCAGATCCTCGCGCTCGTGGGCCTCGCGGATCTTGGCGTTGTAGCCGGCCAGATTGCGCACCCCCATCTTGCTCATCAGCCGGTAGCGCCGCTCCATCTCGGCCACGCACCAGTTCAGCGCGTTCGAGGCCTGCTTCATGTCGGTGACCACCGGCGCGAGCAGGTGCGGAATGCCCTCGTAGACGCTCATCTCGAGCATCTTCGGATCGATCAGGATCAGGCGCACATCCTCCGGCTCGGCCTTGTACAGCAGCGACAGGATCATGCCGTTGATGCCCACCGACTTGCCCGAGCCGGTGGTGCCAGCCACCAGGCAGTGCGGCATCTTGCCCAGGTCGGCCACGATCGGCTCGCCGACGATGTTCTTGCCCAGGCCCATGGTCAGCAGCGAGGCCGCATCACGATAGACCGGCGCGCCCAGCACCTCCGACAGGCGGATCACCTGGCGCCGGCGATTGGGCAGCTCCAGCGCCATGCAGTTGCGCCCGGGAATCGTCTCGACCACGCGGATCGACACCAGGCTGAGCGAGCGGGCCAGATCCTTGGCCAGATTGACGATCTGCGAGCCCTTGACGCCGACAGCCGGCTCGATCTCGTACCGGGTCACCACCGGGCCCGGCATGGCCGCGATCACCTTCACCTCGACACCGAAGTTCTTCAGGTGACGCTCGATCATGCGGCTGGTGTTCTCCAGCTCCTCGGGCGAGGCGGATTCGGCCTGCGGCGGCGCGGCGTCGAGCAGATCGACCGACGGGCGCCCGCCCGCCCCGGCCGACACGCAGGCCACCGGCGCCGCGGGCCGGGGTGCCGGCGGCGGCATGACGAAGACCGGCGGCGCGGCGGGCACGGGCGACAGGTCGTCCTCGTCATCGGCCGGGTCGTCCCACGGCGCCACCGAGGCAGGCGCGGGCACGGGGGCAAGGACCGGTGCCGGAGGCGCCATCGGGGCAGGTCTCGGCGCCGGCGCGGACTGCGGTGCCATCCGGGGCGGCTTCTGCGGCAGGGTGTCGACGAAATCCGGCTCGTGCCCAGGCGAGCGGCCCGGGGCCAACGCAGCAAGATCGCCGAATTCCGGCTCGACCGGTGCCACGGCTGGAGCCCCCGCATCACGCTCCTTGCGCAAACGGCGCGAAGCAGCCACGGCCGGTGCCGACGCGGGCTCGGGGGCAGGTGCCGACGCCGTCAGATCATCGGCAGGCCCCTGCCCGGACAGGCCGCGCTCGCGCTGCGCCTGCTCGCCGATGCGCTTGTCCTCGGCTTCGGCCAGACGCTCGTCACGACGCTCGCGCCAGATGTCGAACAGCGCACCGATGCGCTCGGCCAAGCCCAGCCAGGAAAACCGGAAAGCCCATGCCATCGCCAGCAGCAACACCACGATCCACAGCACGCCGCTGCCGACGAAGCCCAGCAGCTTCATGCTCAGCGGGCCGAGCATGGCGCCCAGCACGCCTCCAGCATGCGTGCCGGCGACCAGACTCTCGTGCTGGTACAGGCGCGTCCACTCGAGCGAGGTGCTCGACAGCAGCAGCAGCAGCAGCCCGACCCAGGCCTGCCACCAGGGCCGCCAGTGCACCGGGCCGTCGCTCGTCTCCACCGGCGCCAAGTCGACCCGCAGCAGCCGCGCCACCGCCGACAGCCAGCCGCGCAGGCCGAACAGCAGCAGCCACCAGGCTGACAGTCCGAACAGCACGAACGACAGATCGGACAGCCAGGCGCCGATCACACCGGCCTGGTTGCGCAGTGGCCGGCCATCGCCCGAGGTGGAGAAGGCGGCATCCCCGGGGTGATGGCTGAACATCGCCAGCATCCACAACACCAGCAGCGTGCCACCAAGCGTGATGGCCAGCTGCAAGCGCCAGCGAGATACCGGGCGAGGCAGGGAAGAACGGGTTTGCGCGGCTGCAGACGGCCCTGAGGCCGTGCCGCGCAGCGAACCGAGCGGATAAGTCATGCCCGGATTGTCTGCCATCCGTCAGGATGGTCTTGAAACGACAACCGGGCGAGGTCTGCGCTTATTGCGAGGCCAGACGCTCGGTCAGCACGACCCAGCCATTCTCCTGGGTCTCGATCAGATGGCGCTCCTCCAGATCCTTCATGACCCGGCTGACCATCTCGCGCGAGGCGCCGACGACCTTGGCCAGGTCCTGGCGCGAGACCTTGGAGCGAATCACGCGGCGGCCCTCGTCGTCCTCGGCCATGTCGAGCAGCGCGCGCGCCACGCGGCCATAGACATCCAGCAGCGCCAGCGACTCGATCTGGCGGTCGGCATTGCGCAGACGCGCCACCAGACCGCGCAGAATGGCGTAGGACAGGCTGGAGTTGTCCGGCAGGCAGACCGAGAACTCGTTGCGCCCCAGCACCAGCACGTCCGTCTGGACCTCGGCACGCACGGTGGCCGAATGCGGTTCGTTGTCAATCAGGCTCATCTCGCCCAGATAGTCACCCGCCTCGAGCACCGCCAGAATGACCTCGCGGCCGCGCGCATCCGAGGTGATCACGCGGGCACGGCCGCTCAGCAGGATGAACAGCGCATCCGACTTGCGCCCCTGCTCGACGATGATCTCGCCGCGACGGTAGCGGCGCTTGACCACGCCGTCGGCGATCGTCTGGGCCTGCTCGACCGTCAGCATCGAGAACAGCGGCACGCGCCGGATCAGATCGAGATTCGAGAGCATCGCCATGTTGGGGGTCACTCCTGTGCTTGTTTGGTTTCTGTCATTGAGTTGAGGCCAGGCCCGGTGCGCGCGGCATCCCCTGGCGACCGGGGGCGATCGGGAACCGCTAAGCTCTCGAATCGCACCGCGTCACGCACGCCCGATGCGACGCGACTCTAACCGATGCGTCGCGTCGTTGAACAGCGAACCGACCCGGAAATGAAACCGCGCGCCGCCTGCCGGCGCCTGCACCAGAACCCGCCACAGAACGCCATGACCCGCACTGTCCAGCACGCCCAAGTCCTCATCCTCGGCTCCGGCCCGGCCGGCTACACCGCCGCCATCTACGCCGCCCGCGCCAACCTCAAGCCGATGCTGGTCACCGGCATGGCCCAGGGCGGCCAGCTGATGACGACCACCGAAGTGGACAACTGGCCGGCCGACGTGATGGGCGTGCAAGGCCCCGAGCTGATGGAGCGATTCCAGAAGCACGCCGAGCGCTTCAACACCCAGTTCGTCTACGACCACATCAACGAGGTCGACTTCAGCCAGCGCCCCTTCACGCTCAAGGGCGACAGCGGCACCTACACCTGTGACACGCTGATCATCGCCACCGGCGCCAGCGCCAAGTACCTGGGCCTGCCCTCCGAGCAGACCTTCATGGGCCGCGGCGTCAGCGGCTGCGCCACCTGCGACGGCTTCTTCTACCGGGGCGACGAGGTCTGCGTCGTCGGCGGCGGCAACACCGCGGTCGAGGAGGCGCTCTACCTGTCGAACATCGCCAGCAAGGTTCACCTGATTCACCGCCGTGACAAGTTCCGCGCCGAGGCGATCATGATCGACAAGCTGCACGAGAAGGTTGCCGCGGGAAAGATGGAGTTACATCTGTTTCAGACTCTGGATGAAGTGCTGGGCGATCAGAGCGGCGTGACGGGGGTGCGCCTGAAGAATACCGAGGACGGCAGCACCCGCGACCTGGCGGTCAAGGGCTGCTTCATCGCCATCGGCCACCATCCGAACACCGATATCTTCCAGGGCCAGCTCGAGATGAAGGACGGCTACCTCGTCACCCGCTCCGGCCTGGACGGCTTCGCGACGATGACCAGCGTTCCCGGCATCTTCGCCGCCGGTGACGTGCAGGATCACATCTACCGCCAGGCCATCACCAGCGCCGGCACCGGCTGCATGGCCGCACTGGATGCCCAGCGCTTCCTGGAGCAGAACCACGGCTGAGGTTGCAGCCTGGAGACAGCAAATGTTTTCAGGCTACAATCGACGTTTTGCCGCCAAAAGAGACCCGAGGTGCCAGACGGCACTGTCGGAGGGGCAGTCATCAGACCAGGCACCACAAGTGCTGCAAGTTCCGGGCGGGTCTGCGCTGGCTGCTGTAACCATAGATCGGAGAAGCGTCATGGCACGCGTCTGTCAAGTCACGGGCAAGGGCCCGATGACCGGGAACAATGTTTCCCACGCCAACAACAAAACCAAGCGCCGCTGGCTGCCCAACCTGCAGTACCGCCGTTTCTGGGTCGAGAGCGAGAACCGCTGGGTGCGCCTGCGCATCTCGAACGCTGCGCTGCGCCTGATCGACAAGAAGGGCATCGACGTGGTCCTGGCGGACCTGCGTGCTCGCGGCGAACTGTAATCGGAGACCGACACCATGGCAGCCAAAGGCGGACGCGAAAAGATCAAGCTGGAATCCACTGCGGGTACCGGCCATTTCTACACCACGGACAAGAACAAGAAGACCACGCCGCAAAAGCTGGAATTCATGAAGTTCGATCCGAAGGCACGCAAGCACGTCCTGTACAAGGAAGTGAAGCTGCGCTGATCGAGACGTTTCGCAGCGACGGCTGCGGAACGTGCCCGTGCAAGACCCGCCCGGACAGGCCTGTCCCGGCGGGTTTTTTCGTGGGTGCTCTTGGATGAGCCTCCATGCCGAACACCCTCTTGCGGGGGCCCTCTCCCGGGGGATGAGCGCGCCACACGCTCCACCCTACAGTGAGTCCGGTGAACTCGAGGAGAGACGCCATGCTCCTGTGCGGCTACCGCCCACGGCGACTGCTTCAACTCGGACAGATCGGACTGCTGATCCTGTTCCTGCTGCAGTCAGCCGGCGCGCAGTCCATCGACACCCACCGCAGCCAGGCCACCATCGGCGAGCCGGTCGAGATGAGTCTGCAAGTGCGCGCCTTTGACATCCCGCCGGCGCAGCTGGGACCGGACTGCATCGCTGTGAGGCTGCAGCATGCCGACAGCGGAGAAGCCATTCTGCCCATCAGGATACGCACCGTACCCAATGGACAGGACAACCAGGTGACGGTCCAGATCCGCAGCCCCGCCCTCGTCGAGGAGCCGGTGCTGATCGGGAGAGTCGACCTGCTCTGCGGCGCCACCTTCAGCCGAGAGTTCACCGTGCTCGCCGATCCACCGCGCCGATCTGCAGCGTCCCGCCGGCCCGCACAGGCCCGCCAGACCGCCACGCCGCATCCTGAGCCGCCCACAGCTGCAGCCAGCCCGCTGCGGACCGTGATCCGTCCGATCACGACCAGCACGCCCCCTGCGGACGAAGCCGCACTGGCTGGTGCGGCAGAGTTGATCGCCCGTCTGATCACGGAACGACTTCCACACCTGACATCTGGCGCCCAGATCGAACCTGCCGAGGCCTGGCGGCACCTGCACGAGCAGCAGCGCGAGACTCGTGCCGCCCTGGACGAGCTGAAGTCCCAGCTGGCCCGCCAGGACACTCACGCCCCACCCTGGCGCGATGCCGCCCTGGTGGCCGGCACCCTGATCGGCCTGGGCAGCTGCATGATGATCGGACGACTGCTGCACGATCGGCCGGCGGGGTCGGCAGGACCAGGTCTGGCGCGTCGACGCCAGGATCCCGCCGACGCAAAGCCGCAGCGCCATGCGGCGCACATCGGGGACGCCAAAGACCCCTCCGCCGCCCCTGTGGACAACGGGAACGCATCCCATGCCACACCCCAGGATGCACGGATCATCACGATCGAGTGGCCACAGGCCCAGGGCGACGAAGCCCCGCCCTCCACACCCGCATCAGCGCTGGTGCGAGCGCCAACCGCACCGCCTGCCACCGAAGACCGATCCTGCTGGCAAGACAGCAACTTCGGTCACCCTCGCCTGGACGACGAGGGCAGTCAGGCGCTGCTGGCGGAGCTGGATGCCACTCCGCCCGGCAATGCAGATCAGCAGCTCGGCTGGATCATGGTGCTCGAACGCCGTCTGCTCGAAGGCCAGGGACGCTGCCCCTGGCTGCTGATCAGGCTGCTCGCCCTCTATGAACAGTTGCACCAGCCGTGGAACCATGAACGGGTGGCGGCACAGCTCGAGGCCCTCTACAACGTGCGGGTGCCTCAAATGCCATCGATGTCCGAGACATCTCCAGAGACAGAGACATCTTGCACGCCATCGACACAGGGCAGGCCGCGCACGCTCGAGCAGCACGCACTCACCTGGCAGCAGGTCTGCGAGCACTGGAACGAGGGCCAGGCCGAGGCCCACCTGGCCGCCCTGCTGCTGCGACCGACCGCGCTGGAAAAGCTCGATCTGCCTGCCTTCGAGGAACTGCTGACCCTGCACGGCCTGCTGCTGCGGCGAGAGCAGATGCCACGAACCTCGGTGCCCGATGTCGTGGAATTCGAGATGCTGGCGGCATGAGCGCGCCCGGCGCTCGGCCGCGGAGCATCAGGCCCGCGCCGAGCGCAGCGTGCGGGCGAAATCCTGCAGCGCGACGATGCCGCTGGCCTCGGCCCGCTGGCACCAGCCCTGCAGGTCGGCGACCAGCTGCTCGCCCGACACATTGGTGCGGGTCCAGAGCTGGCGCAGCTCCTCGCGCATGGCCACCAGCTTGGCCAGCGCCGGGCTCTGGTCGCAGGCCTGTGCGACGCTGGCCTTGAACTCGGCCGGAATCTTCTGCTCGTCGCGGTGCAGCCAGCGCTGAGCCAGGCACATCTGCGTCCAGCGCTCGGTGTTCTGCGCGCCCTGCTGCTTCAGGCGATCAAGCTCCTCGTTGCAGGCGCGGCGCAGGCCGGCGGCGTACTGCGCCATCATCTCGTAGCGATTGGCAATCAGCGCCTCCAGCGTCTGGCTGTCAGCCACGGCCTTCATGTCGCCCAGCCTGAGCTGAGGCGCCGTCTTGCGCACCTTGGCCTGTCCCAGCATCTCCAGCAGACGGATGTAGCCCCAGCCGATGTCGAACTCGAAGGGCTTGACCGACAGCTTGGCCGAGGTCGGGAAGGTGTGGTGGTTGTTGTGCAGCTCCTCGCCGCCGATCCAGAAGCCCCAGGGCGAGATGTTGGTCGAGGCATCAGCGGCCTCGAAGTTGCGATAGCCCCAGTGGTGGCCCAGGCCATTGATGATGCCGGCGGCATGGATCGGGCTCCACAGCATCTGCACCGCCCAGACCGTCAGGCCGAGCGCGCCGAACAGCGCCACGTCGATGATCAGCATCAGCGCCACGCCCAGCGCCGAGCGGCCGGTGTAGAGATGCCGCTCGAGCCAGTCGTCGGGCGTGTTGTGGCCGTACTTCTTCAGCGTCTCTGCCACCTTGGCCTCGGCGCGGTAGAGCTCGCTGCCGCGCAGCAGCACCGTCTGCAGGCCGTGCGCGACCGGGCTGTGCGGATCATCGGCTGTCTCGCACTTGGCGTGGTGCTTGCGATGGACCGCGACCCATTCCTTCGTCACCATGCCGGAGGTCATCCACAGCCAGAACCGGAAGAAATGCGAAGGAATCGGCCCCAGATCCAAGGAGCGATGCGCCTGGCTGCGGTGCAGGAAGACGGTGATCGCGACGATCGTGACGTGAGTCACCACGAGCGTGAACAGCAGCACCTGCCACCAGGCGGCACGCAGCAGGCCATGAGCCAGCCAGTCCAGCAGGACTGCCCAGATCGTCGAGAGGTCGGACATCGAAGAGACTTTCAGAAACGCAGGACGCAGGCGGGCTGCACGACGGGCGAAGATCGCCGGCGTTTCGGAAAGCGCACGGGGCGAGAGGTCCGAGTCACAGGCGGGCGCGCGATTCTAGCCCCGCCCGGGTGGCGGCAACATGAGCAGCCGCCCGAGTGACGGTGATTTGCCCCGCTCGCCTCCAGCCGGCTCAGCGCCGGCGCCAGACCGCCGCGAAGAAGCCATCGGTGCCGTGGCGATGCGGCCACAGCCGCAGCATGCCGTCGTGGCACAGCGAAGCGGCCTGCTCGACCTTCTGGCGCTCGAGCACCTCGGCGGCGTCGAGCCGCTCGAAGTCCGGGTGCGCCTCGGAGAAGGCGTGGACGATGGCCTCGTTCTCGGCCTCCAGCACGCTGCAGGTGGCGTAGACCAGCTGGCCGCCGGACTTCACCAGTCGCGCGGCGCTGTCGAGGATGGAGGCCTGCTTGGCGGTCAGCTCGGCGACCGACTTCTCGCTCTGGCGCCACTTCAGGTCGGGATTGCGGCGCAGCGTGCCCAGGCCCGAGCACGGCGCATCCACCAGCACCCGGTCGATCTTGCCAGCCAGGCGCTTGACGCGGTCGTCGCGCTCGTGGGTGATGCCCGCCGGGTAGACATTCGACAGCCCGCTGCGCGCCAGGCGCGGCTTGAGCGCGGCCAGGCGGTGCGCCGACACGTCGAAGGCGTAGAGCCGGCCGGTGTTGCGCATCATCGCGCCCAGCGCCAGCGTCTTGCCGCCGGCGCCGGCGCAGAAGTCCACCACCATCTCGCCGCGCTTGGCCTCGGTCAGCAGCGCCAGCAGCTGGCTGCCCTCGTCCTGCACCTCGACATCGCCGCGGTTGAAGACCTCGGTGCGGTTGAGCGCCGGCTTGCCCTCGACGCGCAGGCCCAGCGGCGAGAACGGTGTCGGCTGCGCGCGGATGCCCTCGGCCGCCAGCGCCTCCTGGGCGGCCTCGCGCTTGACCTTGATCGCGTTGACGCGCAGGTCCAGCCCAGCGGGCTGCAGCAGCGCCTGGGCCAGCGCGTCGAACTCCTCGCCGACCTGCGCCTTCAGCGGCTCGACCAGCCACTCGGGCAGGTTGTGCACCAGCGCCGCGTTGTGGCCCTTGGAGGCCTTCATCGGGTCGAACTGGCGGCAGTTGTCCAGCCAGGTGCGCTCGCCCTCGGTGACGGCGGCGTTCAGGTAGGCCTCCGAGCCCTGCCAGGCCAGCAGGATCAGCCGACGCTCGATCGAGCCGAAGCCCGAGCGCGCCAGGTACTGGTACTTCGCGCGACGGCGCAGCACCTCGTAGACCGTCTCGGCCAGCGTCTGGCGCTCGCGCGCGCCCAGCGCACGGTTCTGGCGGAAGAAGGACGACACCACCGCATCGGCGGGCGTGGTGAAGCGCAGCACCTCATGCAGCAGTTCGTCGCACAGGGCGAACAAGGCCTTGGGGGTCATCGAGGGCTCCTCGGGAACGGGATCGGAAAATCGGGATGGAAGCGCTGACCGGCTCGGCCAGTCAGCGCGGCTCGAACAGCCACTGATCGACGCCATCGAGCTGGCGCACCCGTCCGGCAGTGTCGACCTCGAGGCGGTCCTCGACGAACCAGCGCACCGCGCGCGGGTAGATCACATGCTCGCAGCGCAGGATGCGCTCGGCCAGCGTGTCGGGCGTGTCGCCCTGGCGCACCGGCACCGCCGCCTGCACGACGATCGGGCCGTGGTCGAGCTCGGGCGTCACGAAATGCACCGTGGCGCCGGCGAACTTGCAGCCCGCCTGCAGCGCACGCTCGTGCGTGTGCAGGCCGCCGAAGGACGGCAACAGCGACGGGTGGATGTTCAGCAGCCGCCCGGCGTAGCGCGCGACAAATTCGGGCGTCAGGATGCGCATGAAGCCGGCCAGCACCACCAGGTCGGGCTGGTGACGGTCGATCTCCTCGGCCAGCGCGGCGTCGAAGGCGGCACGGTCGACATGCGCGCGGTGGTCCAGCCCGGCCGCAGCAATGCCCTGCGCCTGCGCCCAGGCCAGGCCGCCCGCCTGCGGACGGTTGCTGATGACGGCGACGACGGAGGCGGGCCAGCCCTCGGCCACGCAGGCCTTCTGGATGGCCTCCATGTTGGAGCCACGGCCGGAAATCAGGATCACGATGCGTTTCATGGGTGCGGGAGTGTAATCGGCGCCCGGCAGAAGACCCGGCCATTGGTCGCATGACAAGCCCACGGAAACCGGTCACAGTAGCCCCAGCGCCTCCGGCGCAGCGTGAACCTTGTCGCGATTCACGACTTCTTGCTTCTTTTCGATTCCAACAGGAGAACACAGATGGGACTGCTCGACTCTCTGGTCGGCTCGGTGGTGAGCCAGGCGCTCGGCGGCTCGCAGCAGGGCGGCCAGGCCGCCCTGATCCAGGCGCTGATCGGCATGCTGATGAACGGCGGCCTCGGTGGCGGCGGCGCGACCCAGGCCAGCGCGCCGGCTGGCGGCCTGGGCGGGCTGCTGGAGCAGTTCCAGCGCGGCGGCCTGGGTGACGTGGCGGCCTCCTGGGTCTCGACCGGCCAGAATCTGCCGGTCTCGGCCGAGCAGATCGGCCAGGTGCTCGGCCCGGACGTGCTGGGCCAGCTCGCGCGCAGTGCCGGCATGGACAGCGGCGCGGCCGGCGGCGCGCTGGCGCAGATCCTGCCACAGGTGGTCGACGCGATGACGCCGGACGGCCGCCTGCCCCAGCAGGGCGCCGACCTGGGCGCGATGCTGCCGCAGATCCTCGGCGGCCTGCTCGGCGGGCGTCGCTGACGCACGCAGCGTCTGCGCCCCTGACGATGCCGGGGGCGGGCGTCGGCCGCTATGCTCGCGTGGCCATGGCCGACATCCACATCACCGACATCGAGAACGCCATCAACTGGTGGCGCCAGCGCCGCCCCTCGCCCGACGGCGTCGAGCTCGGCGCGCCGCTGCGCGCGCTGGCCGAGGTCTATGCGCGGATGAGCTACTTCCGCGAGACCGCGCACGACGAGGCCACGCTGCCGCCGCCGGCCCGCGAGGCCTGGCTGGCCTGGTACGGCAGCACGCCCGACGCACCCTGCATCGCGATCTGCTCGACCGCCCAAGGCGACGCGGTCTGCAAGGGCTGCGGGCGCAGCTTCGAGGAAGTGCGGCACTGGCCGGCGATGAGCCCGGGCGAGAAGCGCGTCATCTGGCGCCGCATCATCGAAGAGGGCAGCGCCTGGCGCTTCAACCGCTATGCCGACCGGGCGCCGGAACGCCGTCGCCAAGCGCCGGACTCGGCAACGTGATGACGAAGCAGGTGCCGCCGCCCTCCCGAGCCTCGCAGCGCACCTGGCCGCCGTGGCGCTCGGCGATCTGGCGCACCAGCGACAGCCCGAGGCCGACGCCGCCGGCGCGCTCGGCATGGCCGGGCAGACGGTAGAACGGCTCGAAGATGCGCTCGCGGAACTCCGATGGCACGCCGGGGCCACGATCGCGCACGCTGAGCTCGACCCGACCGTCCGGCAGCGTGACGACGTCAGCCGACACCTCGTCGCCGCCGTAGCGGCGCGCGTTCTCCAGCAGGTTGCGCAGCGCGCGGCGCAGCAGGCGCTCCTCGCCCAGCACCTGGACGTCCTCGCCGCCCACCTCGGCCCCGACCCGAGCGGCCTCCTCGACCAGCAGGCCGAGCAGATCGACCAGCTCGGGCTGCATGTCCGAGCGTGCATCGAGCCGGCTGGCCAGCAGCACCTCCTCGACCAGCTCGTCGAGCTCGCGGATATCCTGGTCGATCTCGCGGCGCAGCTCCTCGTGCTGGGCCGGACCGGCATGATCGAACATCGACACCGCCATCTTCAGCCGTGCCAGCGGCGAGCGCAGCTCATGGCTGGCATTGGCCAGCAGCGAGCGGTTCGAGCGCACCAGATCCTCGATGCGCTGCGCCGCCTGGTT